>CAZVOR010000050.1:0-13623 GCA_964628745.1 uncultured Halobacteriales archaeon | reverse complement strand
CGCGGACCGCCACGGCCGACGCGTCGAGCCGAAACGCACCCCGGCGGCGGGGCGGGCTCGTCGGGGCGGCGCGACCGGCCCGACCCCCGGCTCACTCCGCATCGTCGTCCCCGGCGGCCGAGAGCCCGTCGTCGCCACGGTCGAGCGCCCGGGGGACGTCGCGGTGGCTCGAGTAGCCGTCGAACCACCGGACGATGCGCTCGAGCCGGTCGACGACGTGCGCCGGCTCGCCGCTTCGGGACAGCTCGTGGCCCTCGCGGGGGTAGCGCACCAGCCGGGTCTCGACGCCGTGCTTCGCGAGCAGGCGGTGGAAGAGCTCGGCGTTGTTGTCGGGCACGCGGAAGTCGTCGTCGGCGTGGAGCACGAGCGTCGGTGTCGTCACGGAAGCGGCGCGGGCGGCCGGCGAGTGCTCCCAGAGGAATCCCGGCTCGTCCGTCGGGACGGCGCCGAAGTCCCACTCGACGAGCTTGAAGGCCCTGTCGGTCGACCCGTAGAAGCCCAGCAGGTCGTAGACGCCGCGCTGGGCGACCGCGCTCGCGAAGCGGTCGTCGTGGCCGACCAGCCACCCCGTCATGTACCCGCCGAACGACCCCCCGGCGAGGTGCACGTCCGTCTCGTCGACGTAGCCCCGCTCGCAGACCAGGTCGACGCCGGCCAGCACGTCGGTCGCCGTCACCGCGCCCCAGTCGCGCTCGATAGCCGCGGCGAAGTCCTCGCCGTAGCCGGTCGAGCCCCGCGGGTTGCACCAGAAGACGACGTAGCCGCGGGCGGCCAGCGTCTGGAACTCGTGCCACATCGTCCCGCTCGTCGTCCACATCGCGTGCGGGCCGCCGTGGACCTCCACGGCCAGCGGGTAGCTCGCCCCGGGGTCGAACCCCGGCGGGGTCAGCACCCAGCCCTGCACCTCGACGCCCGCCTCGCTCTCGAACCGGACCGCCTCGGGCTCGCGGACGGCCCGGCCGTCGAGGTAGTCCGCGTTGACGCGGGTGAGCCGGTTGACCTCGCCGCCCCCGCGCGTCGCGACGAAGACGTCGCCGCGGTGGTCCCACTCGGACTGGACGTAGGCGACGGCGTGCTCGCCGACCGAGAAGCCGGTCAGGTGCCCCCGGCGGACGACGGTCTCGACGTCGTCGCCGTCCCACGGCACCCGCCGGAGGGCGACGGCCCCCTCGTCGGGCGTCGCGAAGTAGCACTGCTCGTCGCCCGGCGCCCACTCGACGCCGGCGGCGACGTCGACGGTCCGGTCGAGGGCGGCCGTCGGCTCGTGGGTCTCGCCGGTCGACCGGTCGTGGACCCGGAGCTCGGTCTGACGCAGCGTGAGCCGCTCCTCGGGCGTGTAGGGGTAGGCCACGCGCCCGTCGCCGGTCGCGGCGAGGCCGGCGTCCCAGCCGCTCGTCTGGACGACGGTCTCGACCGCGCCGGTCTCCGCGTCCAGGACCTCGACGTCGTAGCGGGCCGTGTCGTCGGGGTCCGGCTCGCGGCAGACGGTGTAGTACAGCTCCGCCCCGGCGCCCCACTCCGGGTTGGCGAAGTCGCGGTCTCCTTCCGTCAGCCGCTCGACCGGGCCGCCGTCGGGCTCGACGGCGTAGAGGTGCGACCGGGTGCCGTCGAAGTAGTCGGTCCCCGTCCGGTAGACGAGCCGGTCGATGACCCGGGGGTCCGGCGGCTCTCGCTCGTACCCCCCGTCGTCCCCGCTCCCGTCCAGCCCAAGGTCGAGCCCCCGCTCGCGCTCCTCGGGCGTCGTGCGCTGCGCGAACGCGATCCGCGAGCCGTCCGGCGACCAGGCGATATCCGAGAGGCCGCCGGCGACGTCCGTCACCCGCCGGGCCTCCCCGCCGCCGGTGGGCACGACCCAGAGCTGCGGGCGGTCGTCGTCGGCGCCCCGGGTGCTCACGAACGCCAGCCGGTCGCCGCTCGGCGAGTACCGCGGTTCGGAGTCGACCCCCTCGGCGACGGTGAACGCCCGCGCCCCGTCGCCCCCGACGGGGACGACGTGGACCGTCGCCTCGTACGACTCCCCGTCCCTCGGCACCGTCCGCACGAACGCCACGCGCTCGCCGTCCGGCGACAGCTGCGGGTCGCTCACCTGGACGATGTCGCGGTAGTCCCCCGCCTCGACGCGCTGCATGCGTCGCGGTCTCGGCCGGCTCGCAATAGGATTGCGGAACCGGCCGGCCTCCGGTTCGCGGACGCGCGCGAGCCTACGGCCCGCCGACGCGCACGCGGTCGCTGGTCGCGCTCCGGACCCGGTCGAGCAGGGCGTCGGCCTCCCCGACGGCCACCCGGACGTCGAACCGGACGGTCTCCTCGTAGGCCGCCTGGAACTCGACGCCGGCGGACTCGAGCGCGCCCCGGACCGTCCCGGAGTCGTCGTAGTCGACCTCGAGCACGAGCGACCGGCGCGGCCGCCGCTCGACCACCCCGGCGTCGTCGAGGGCGCGGCCGACGGCCCGACCGTACGCCCGTGCCAGCCCGCCGACGCCGAGCTCCGTCCCGCCGAACTGCCGGGTCACGACGGCGGCGACGTTCTCGACGTCCCGCCGGACGAGGACGTTCAGCATCGGCCTGCCGGCCGAGCCGGACGGCTCGCCGGCGTCGCTCGACCACTCGCGGAGCAGGCCGCCGACGGGGCCCTCGCCCGCCCGGACGCGGTAGGCGGGCACGTTGTGCGTCGCGTCGGCGTTCGCCGCCGCCACCGTCTCGAGGAACGCCTCGGCCGCCTCGCCGCTCTCGACCGGCGCGACGCGGCCGACGAACGCGGAGCCCCGGACCTCGAAGGCGGCCTCGCCGGCCCCGGCGACCGTGCGGTAGGGGTCGGGCGGGTCGTCGTCCGTCCCGGCGTCCCGCGGGCCGTCGGGCCCGTCCGCCGGTCCGCCACCGTCGGCCATGCCCGTGGCTGGGACGCCGCCGGCGAAAAGCGTGGCGTCCGGCGCGGCTACTCCAGCTCGAGCTTCCGGACGAACGGCAGCGACTGCAGCTCCTCGATGAGGTCGCCGGGCAGCGGCTCGTCGGTGACCACGAACAGCTGCGGGTGGTCGGTGAACTCGGGGTCCTCGCTGATGGTCTGCCGGATGGAGATGCCGCGCTCGGCGAAGGCGGCCGTCACCGTCGCGACGATGCCCGGCTGGTCGGCGTCGGTCGGGTCGAGCGTCATGACGTGGAGGTCGAGCACCGGCGCGAGGTCCCGGAGGCTCGGGATGGAGGAGATGTGCGAGAAGATGGGCCGCAGCTCGTCGTCGGCGAGCAGCGCGGCGGTCGTCGAGTCGACGACGCGGCGGTCGATGTCCAGCTCCCGGGCGATCTGGGTGTTCGGGATCTCGATGCCGCCGGAGACCACGCGGCCGTCGTCGTTGACGGAGAAGCCCCGCTCGAGCAGCAGCCGGATGACGGCCTGCTGGCTCGGGCTGCCCGCGAACTTCGCCATGATCTCGTCGAACATCTGCCTGCGCATCGGGTGTCGGGCGCTTAGGCGTGTTGGGTAGGTGGCTCCGGGCTGCTCGTCGTGCCGGCCCGGCCCTCGGGCCGGCGGTGGCGGACGGTGTGCGGCCCCGGCGGGGCACGGTGGCGCCACGATTCCGCGGGATCCGACGGGCCCGCCGTCGGATCGCCCGGCCGACACGACCCACACAAACCATAAAGAGGGTTGATTTGCATGGTCCAGCCACCAACGCCGCCCCCCGCGAGGTGTCACTCATCACCAACTACGGTTTCGTCATCGACAACCGCCGTTGCATCGGCTGCCACGCCTGTACGGTCGCCTGCAAGGCCGAGCACGACGACCCCATCGGCGTGAACAAGACGTGGGTGAAGTACATCGAGAAGGGCGAGTTCCCGAACACCCAGCGGAACTTCTCGGTCATGCGGTGCAACCACTGCGACGATTCGCCCTGCACGGACGTGTGTCCCGTCACCGCGCTCTGGGAGCGCGAGGACGGCATCGTCGACTTCGACCCCGAGCGGTGTATCGGCTGCAAGGCCTGCATGCAGGGGTGCCCGTACGACGCGCTGTACATCGACCCGGACACCCACACCGCGGCGAAGTGCAACTACTGCTCGCACCGCGTCGACTCGGGACGCGAGCCCGCCTGCGTCACCGTCTGCCCCGAGGACGCCATCATCTCGGGCGACGTGGCCGACCCGGAGACGGAGATCTCGCGGACGGTCGCCGACCAGGAGGTCCAGGCGAGAAAGCCCGAGAAGGGGACCGAGCCGAAGCTGTTCTACGTCGACGGCGACGAGGGGTCCCTCACCCCGGGAGCCACGGCCCGCGAGGAGCACTACATGTGGTCCGACGCCCCGAACCGGATGGAGGTCCGGGGCGCGGCACGCGAGGAGTTCGACCTCAGGCGCGCCGCGGAGTCGCTCGCGGCGTCCGACGTGTCGCTGTCCGCCGGCGAGGGCGAGCAGGACGCCCGGACGGACGGCGGCGAGCGAGCCAGCGGCTCGCGAGCCCCGTCGGAGCCCGGGACCGACGGGGGCTGCGGCTGCGACGAGTGCCAGTGCGGCAGCGGGGACGAGAACCCGTCCGTCGCCAGCGACGGCGGGTACGCCGCCGGCGACACCGAGCCGTCCCCGGGGACCCGCACCGAGCGCGCCTACGAGCTCCTCCACGAGGAGGCCCGACGGGTCTACGACGTCGGCGAGAGCCACTACCAGTCGTGGGGCTGGGAGGTCTACTCCTACACCTGGACCAAGTCCATCTCGGCCGGGGCGGTCCTCGTCCCGGCGCTCCTGATGCTCGGCGGGATGGTCCCGCCGGATTCGTCGCTGTTCGGGCTCGGCGCGCTCGTCGGCGGGGTCTTCCTGGCGCTCACGACGGTCCTGCTGGTGGCCGACCTCGAGCGCCCCCGGCGCTTTCACTGGGTGCTCCTCCGGCCCAACTGGACGTCGTGGCTCGTGAAGGGTGCCTACGTCATCACGGCCTACGGCGCCTTCCTCGGCCTCCTGGTGCTGGCGTGGCTGCTCGGCTCGACCGTCGTGGTCCACCCCGCCGTGCTCGCCGTCGGCGCGGTCCTCTCGGCCGCGACCGCGGTCTACACCGCCTTCCTGCTGGGCCAGTCGAAGGGCCGGGACCTCTGGCAGAGCCCCGCCATGCCGCTGCACATGTTCGTGCAGGCGGTCATCGCCGGCGGGGCCGTCACGGCCGTGCTGGCGGTGGCCGGCTTCGACGGCCTCGCGGGCCCCGCCCGGCTCGCGCTCGCCGCGGGGGTCGTCGGCCACGCGGCGCTCGTCGCCTCCGAGATACTCACCCCGCACCAGACCGAGGACGCCGAGGAGGCCGCCGCCCGCATCACCCGCGGCCGGTTCAGCCGGGCGTTCTGGGTCGGCGGGGTCGGCGTCGGCGTCCTGCTCCCGCTGGCCCTCCTCGGCCTCGGCGGCGCGGCGCTCGCCGCCGCCGCGGGTCTCGCGGCCCTCGCCGGCCTGTTCGCCTTCGAGTACTGCTGGATAATCGCCCCGCAGACCATCTCGCTCGCCTGATACCATGGGACACGGATACGAACTCAGCCGCATCGAGAAGGCCGCCGAGAAGCTCGGGTTGCTGTCGAACCGCTCGTCGGACACGACCAAGCAGCGCCAGGGGTCGAGCCCCGCCGTCTCGCCGGTCGCGAGGACCGGCGGCGAGCTCGCCTCGTACCCCGACCCGGCCGACTGGCACGACTGGGTCGAGTACGAGTCGAGCGGGGAGCCCCGCGAGTACTCGGTCGTCCCCACGGCGTGTTTCAACTGCGAGGCGGGCTGTGGCCTGCTGACCTACATCGACAAGGCGTCCGGCGAGATCCGGAAGATCGAGGGCAACCCCGAGCACCCGGGCTCGCGCGGTCGCAACTGCGCGAAGGGCCCCGCGACCATCAACCAGGTCACGGACCCCCAGCGCATCCTCCATCCCCTGAAGCGCGACGGCCCCCGCGGCAGCGGCCGGTGGACGCGGGTCTCGTGGGACGAGGCGCTCGACGACATCGCGGGCCGGATGCGCGAGGCCATCACGGCGGACCGCGGCAACGAGATCACCTACCACGTCGGTCGGCCGGGCCACGAGGGCTCGATGGACCGCGCGATCGAGGCGTGGGGCGTCGACGGCCACAACTCCCACACCAACATCTGCTCGGCCGGCGCGCGGACGGGCTACGCGCTGTGGCACAGGTACGACCGCCCGAGCGCCGACTTCGCCAACGCCGAGTTCATCCTGCTGCTGACCGCCCACCTCGAGTCGGGCCACTACTTCAACCCCCACGCCCAGCGCATCATGGACGGCCTGCTCGAGGGCGGCCAGATGGCGGTGCTCGACCCGCGCCTGTCGAACACCGCCGCGATGGCCGACTTCTGGCTGCCGACCCAGCCCGGCAGCGAGGCCGCCGTGCTGCTGGCGATGGCCAACGTCGTCCTCGAGCAGGAGCTCTACGACGAGCAGTTCCTGCGGAACTGGGTCAACTGGGCGGCGTTCCTCGACGCCGAGTTCCCCGACCGCGAGCGGTCGTTCGGGACCTACGTCGAGACGATGCGGGAGCTGTACGCCGACTTCACGCCGGCGTACGCCGAGGCCGAAAGCGGCGTCGACGCCGACACCATCGAGACGGTCGGCCGGAAGGTCGGCCTCGCCGGGTCGCGGCTGGCCACCCACATCTGGCGGTCGGCCGCCTCGGGCAACCGCGGCGGCTGGCAGGTCTCGCGGACGCTGCACTTCCTCAACGTGCTCACCGGGAGCGTCGGGACGGAGGGCGGCACGTCGCCCAACGCCTGGCACAAGTTCGAGCCGGAGCTGCCGCTCGAGCCGCCGCGCCAGACGCTCTGGGACGAGCTGCAGCTGCCGACGGAGTACCCGTTCGCCCACTACGAGATGAGCTTCCTGCTGCCGTACTTCCTCAAGGAGGGCCGGGGGAAGCTCGCGGTGTACTTCACCCGCGTGTTCAACCCGGTCTACACCTACCCGGACGGCTTCTCGTGGATCGAGGCGCTGTCGGACGAGGACCTCGTGGAGTGCCACGTCGCGCTGACCCCCACCTGGAACGAGACGGCCTACTTCGCGGACTACGTCCTCCCGATGGGCCACTCGCCCGAGCGCCACGACATCCAGAGCCAGGAGACCCACGCCGCGACCTGGGTCACCTACCGCCAGCCGGTGCTCCGCGAGTACGCCGAGCGCGAGGGCAAGCCCGTCGAGCGCACCTACGAGGCCAACCCCGGGGAGGTCTGGGAGGAGGACGAGTTCTGGCTGGACCTCTCCTGGCGGCTGGACCCCGACGGCGAGCTCGGCATCCGCGAGTACTTCGAGTCGCCGTACCGCGAGGGCGAGGACGGCGAGCCGGCGCAGATGACCGTCGAGGAGTACTACCGGTACGTCTTCGAGCACGAGGACGCCCTCGTCGAGGCCGCCGCGGAACGGGGGATGGAGCCCCTCGAGTACATGAAGCACCACGGGGCCTTCGAGGCCTCGACGAACGACTACGCACTCCACGAGGCGCCCCTCGACGAGTCGGTCCTCGAGGAGGCCGACGTCCACGTCGACGAGTACGGCACCATCCGGCGTGGCGAGCCGCCCGAGCACGACTCCGCGGCCGACGGCTCGGACGTGCTCGGCGTGCTGGTGGACGGCGAGCCGATGCGGGGCTTCCCGACGCCGTCGGGCAAGCAGGAGTTCTACTCGAAGACCATGGTCGAGTGGGGCTGGGACGACCTCGAGTACGCCATCCCCCACTACCTCGAGTCCCACGTCCACCCCGGGAACATCGACTACGAGGGTGGCGAGATGGTGCTGGTCCCCACCTTCCGCCTGCCGACCCAGATCCACTCGCGGTCGTCGAACTCGAAGTGGCTGGAGGAGATCTCCCACAACAACCCCGTCTGGGTGCACACGAAGGACGCCGCCCGGCTCGGCCTCGAGACGGGCGACCTGTGCCGGGTCGAGACGGACATCGGCTACTTCGTCAACGAGGTGTGGGTGACGGAGTCCATCAAGCCCGGCATCGTCGCGATGAGCCACCACATGGGCCAGTGGAAGGTCGACCGCGAGGCGGCCGGCGACGTCGAGGAGGGCGGTTCCGATTTCGGCAAGGTCACCGTCGACCTCGACAACGACCGGAGCCGGTGGGGCATGCGCCAGACCGAGGGCATCGAGCCGTTCGCGTCGACCGACCCCGACTCCTCGCGCGTGTGGTGGTCCGACGGGGGGGTCGCCCAGAACCTCACGCACGCCCCCCACCCCGACCCCATCTCGGGGATGCACTGCTGGCACCAGACGGTGCGGGTCCGACCCGCCGGCGACGACGACTACTACGGCGACGTCTTCGTCGACACCGACCGGGCCATGGCCATCTACCGCGAGTGGCTCGACGACGCCCGACCCGCGCCCGGGCCGGACGGCCTCCGCCGGCCCAAGTGGCTCAAGCGGCCGATCGCCCCGCCGACCGCGGCCGGCGAGGACGAGGCGTGGTACGTGGACGGCCCCGTCGGACGACCCGAACGGTGGGACGCCGAGGCGAGCTCGCCGCGGGATGAGTGACCGAGACGCGTGACGCCGGCCGAGACCGACCTCGAGGACCGGGTCCGCCGCGCCGTCGCCGCCGCGAACGTCGGCCGGGCGGGCCTCCCCGTCCGCCTCGTCGACGTCGGGGGCGTCGAGACCAGCGTCTCCGGGGCGACCGCTCGGCTCGCGGTCACGGTACCCGTTCCCGCCTCGACCATCCGGGAGCGACTCGAACGCGAGCTCCGGGAGACCGTCCGCGCGGTCGACGGCGTCGACGCCGTCGAGGTCGCGTGGGCCCCCGACGTCGCCGACCCCGGCCGCCGGGTCGACATCCTCCCCGACGTCAGGAACGTCGTCGCCGTCGCGAGCGGCAAGGGTGGCGTCGGCAAGAGCACGGTCGCGGCCAACCTCGCGGTCGCGCTCGCGGACGCCGGCGCGACGGTGGGGCTGCTCGACGCGGACGTCTACGGCCCGAACGCCCCGTCCCTGCTCGGGCTCGACTCCGGAACCCCGCGGACGACCACCGACGCCCGCATCGTCCCGCGGGAGGCCCACGGCGTGCGGGTGATGAGCATGGACTTCGTCGTCGGCGAGGACGACCCCATCATCTGGCGCGGCCCGATGGTCGACGACGTGTTGAAGCAGCTCACCGGCGACGTCGAGTGGGGGCCGCTCGACTATCTCCTCGTCGACATGCCGCCGGGGACCGGCGACGCCCAGCTCACCCTCGTCCAGCACCTGCCGGTCGCCGGCGTCGTGATCGTGACGACGCCCCAGTCCGTCGCCGTCGACGACGCCCGTCGGGGCCTCCAGGGGTTCGCGCGCTACGACGTCCCCGTCCTCGGGATCGTCGAGAACATGAGCGGCTTCCGCTGTCCCGACTGCGGCGGCGTCCACGAGGTGTTCGGCGAGGGAGGGGCATCGGCCCTCGCCGAGGAGTTCGAGGTTCCCGTGCTCGGGCGCTTGCCGCTCGACCCCGCGGTCGGCACGCTATCGGACCCCGCGCCGAGGACGGGGGTGACGCTCCCGCTCGTCGGTCGGGTCGGCCTCCCCCGCACGCGGGACGAGCGGGCGGGGCGGCTCCCGCCGGTCGCCATCCGCGACGACGGCGCGTCCCGGCGCGCCGTGCGCGAGACCGCGGCCCGGGTGGCCGCCCGCGTCGAAGCGGCTGCAGCCCGCGACCGGGACGCGAGCGCGGCGCCCGAGAGCGACGGCGGCTGACCGACGAGGGCCGCGAGCCGACCCGGACGTCGGCCGCCGGGCCGTCCACTTCCGCCGTGCGGCTCCCGTTCTTGGCCGTCCGCCGCGAACCACCGGCCCACGATGGCCCGACGCGCGAGCGCCGACCTGCCGCTGCACTCGGGGTCGGCCCCGCGGTGGCTGTTCGACCGGATGGTCGAGCTCTCGGGCGCCATCGCCGAGGTCGTCGTCGACGAGTACGGACCGGCCGAACTGCTCCGCCGGCTGGCCGACCCCCACTGGTTCCAGGCGTTCGGCTGCGTCCTCGGGTTCGACTGGCACTCCTCGGGCGTGACCACCACGACCATGGGCGCGCTGAAGGTGGCGCTCTCGTCGACGGACCTCCCCGTCGCCGTCGTCGGCGGCAAGGGCGCGACGTCGCGGAGGACCCCCGACGAGATCGACGCGAGCCGCCTCGACCTCTCCGCCGGCACCCGCGAGGCACTCAAGCGGAGCTCCCGGCTCAGCGCGGCGGTCGACAACGGCTGCGTCCAGGACTCCTACACCCTCTACCACCACACGATGGCGGTCGCGGAGTCGGGGGCGTGGTGCGTCGTCCAGCAGGGCATGAACGACGCGACGGCCCGGCGCTACCACTGGCTGTCCGCGGGCGTCGAGAGCTACGTCGAGGAACCCCAGTCGGCCATCTGCGCGCAGGCGCGCCGCCCCCGGCCGCTGGACCTGACGGCCGAGGCCTCCGCGGAGGCCCGCGCGGCGTCGGTGGACCTGGTCGCGGACGACCCCGTCCACCTGAAGAACGAGCTCCGGGGCCAGCGCTCGCTGGCCGAGTTCGCCGCGGGTGCCTCGCCGTCCCGGCAGGACGGCCGTCGGGGTCCGCCGGCCGACCTGGACGGCGAGGCCGACCTGACCATGCCCCGCCGCCACGAGCTCCGCGAGGCCGACCTCTCCGAGCGGGCGCTCGAGCAGCTCCGGCGCGCCTACGAGCACCAGCCGAGCGACTACGAGGAGCTCGTCGGGCTCGAGGGCATCGGCCCGGGGTCGCTCCGGGCGCTCGCGCTCGTCGCGGAGCTCGTCTACGACGCCGAGAGCAGCCGGGAGGACCCGGCGAAGTACGCGTTCGCCCACGGCGGCAAGGACGGGACGCCGTTCCCGGTGGCGCGCGACCGCTACGACCGGTCCGTCGACCACCTCCGGTCGATGCTCGAGGGCGCCGAGGTCGACCGGAAGACGAGGCAGCAGTCGCTCGCGCGGCTCGCCGAGCTGGCGTAGCGGCGGGCCGTCGACGCCGCCACGTCGGCGGGTCCCCCGGTCCGGCCGCGCACGGCCCCGACCGACCGCGCACGCTCGCCGCCCGGCCACGCACGTTTATGCGACCCCGTCGCCTGGCGCGTCCATGGGCCTCGACGTCGGCTCGTTCGAGTTCGAGTACGTCGCCACGGACCTGGCGTTCGGTCGCGGCTGCGTCGACGGGCTGGCGGCGGCGCTGGCCGAGCGCGGGCTGTCGCGGGCGCTCGTCGTCTGCGGGACCAACGTCGGCGCCAACCGCGCCGTGATGGACCCGGTCGAGGCCGGCCTCGGCGACCGGCTGGCCGGCGTCTTCGACGAGACGACGCCCGGGAAGGCCATCGAGACGGTGCTCGACGGGGTCGAGCGGCTGCGGACGCTCGACGCCGACGTCGTGGTGGCGGTCGGCGGCGGGAGCTCGCTCAACGTCGCCCGGGCGATGTGCGCCGTGGCGCCGCTGGACCTGCCCCGGGCCGAGGTCGTCGCGACGGCCCGGGAGGCCGGCGCCATCCCCGTCCCGGACGAGCCCACGCCGCCCGTCCCGAACGTCGTCGTCCCGACCACGATGCCGGGCGCCGACCTCACCACGAGCGGGGGTATCATGGTGCCGGCGTCGCCCGACGACCCGGCCGTGGGGGCGAGCGACCGCCGCTCGGTCCGCATCGGCGACCCGCGCCTGATGGCCGAGGTCGCTTGCTACGACCCGTCGCTGTTCGAGACGACGCCGACCCGCGTGCTCGCGGCCTCGGCGATGAACGGCTTCGACAAGGGCCTCGAGACGGCGTACTCGCGGACGGCGACCCCGCCGGGGGTCGCCCACGCGCTCCACGGCCTGCGCTACCTCCACGCCGGGCTGCCCGAACTCCTGGACGCACCGCCCGGTGACCCGGCCTACGACCGGGCGGTCCTCGGCCTCCCGCTGGTCCAGTACGGTCGACAGTCCAACATCGTCCACACGTTCGGCAACGGCGTCTCGTTTCACTACGACGTCCAGCAGGGCACCGTCCACGGCATCGTGGTCCCCCACGTCCTCCGGTACGTCTTCGACCGGGTCGACGCCGGACGGCGCCTCATCGCCGGGGCGCTGGGCGTCGAGACGGCCGGCCGGACCGACGCGGCCGTCGCCGACGCGGTCGTCGAGGAGGTGACCGCCGTCCGCGACGCGCTCGGCCTCCCGGCCCG
The DNA here is from genome assembly GCA_964628745.1 of uncultured Halobacteriales archaeon. Taxonomy (GTDB): domain Archaea; phylum Halobacteriota; class Halobacteria; order Halobacteriales; family Hikarchaeaceae; genus CAZVOR01. Next base: position 1,496 of record CAZVOR010000050.1, on the reverse strand, counting down.
GCTGCGCGACGTCGACGGCCTGGCGCGCGACCACCTGCCGGCCGTCGCCGACGAGATCGCCGCGAACCACAAGCACGCCCGGAACCCCCCGGGCATCGACCCCACCGCCGACGACGTCCTGGAGATCCTGCACGCGGCGTGGTAGCGGGGCGGGTGCCGTCTCGGCCGCGGGTTTTTCGTGCGAGACGGCCGAACGTCGCCGCGGGATGGAGTACGAGACCCGGGCGGGCGTGCGGGTCCCGGCGGTCGGCGTCGGGACGTGGCAGCTGGATAGCGAGACGGCCTACCGGTCCGTCTCGACCGCGCTCGAGCTGGGCTACCGGCACGTCGACACGGCCCAGGCCTACGGGAACGAGGCGGCGGTCGGACGGGCCATCGCCGACGCCCCCGTCGACCGAGACGAGGTCTTCGTCACGACGAAGGTCCACCCCTCGAACCGGTCGGTCGACGCCATCGTCGCGTCGGTCGAGGCCAGCCTCGACCGGCTGCGGCTCGACCGCGTGGACCTGCTGCTGGTCCACTGGCCGCACCCGCTGGCCGACCTCGGGACGGTGATGGCCGGGCTGAACGAGGCGGCCGACCGCGGGTCGACCCGTCACCTCGGGGTCAGCAACTTCGGGGTCGACCGCCTGGACCGCGCTCGCGACCTGTCCGACGCCCCGGTCTTCACCGACCAGGTGCTGTTCCACCCGTGGTGGCCCCAGCGCGACCTCCTCCGGTACTGCCAGCGCGAGGACGTCCTCCTGACGGCCTACAGTCCGCTGGCCAACGGCGGCGCCATCGGGGACGCCCTCCTCTCGGACGTCGGCGAGCGCTACGGCAAGTCGAGCGCGCAGGTGGCCGTCCGGTGGGCGACGCAGCACGACCGCGTGGTCGCCATCCCGCAGTCGACGGTGCGGGCACACCTCGCCGAGAACCTCGACGTCTTCGACTTCCGCCTGACGGACGAGGAGCTCGACCGGATCACCCGGCCGTCCTACCTGAAGACCGGCCTGGCCCTGGTGCGCGGGCAGCTCGGCATCTGAGCGCCGCGGAGCGGGCCCGGGGTCGACACCCGCCGAAATCGGGCGTCGACCCCGCCGACGGACGGCCGCGGCTCACAGCTCGCCCTTGGTGCTCGGGGCCCCCGAGCGGCGCTCGTCGACGCGGGTGGCGTCGTCGAGCGCTCGCGCGCCGGCCTTGAACAGCGCCTCGATCTCGTGGTGGGCGTTCTCGCCCTCGACGCCCGCGTGCAGCGTCAGCCCGGCGTTCGTCGCGAGCGTCCGCCAGAAGTGGCTCGCCAGCCCGCTGGTCATCCCGCCGACGCGCTCCTCGGAGAAGGTCCCCTCGAACGCGAACAGCGGCCGCCCGCTGACGTCGACGACGACCTCGGCGACGGCCTCGTCCATCGGGAGCCGGCGGTCGGCGTACCGGACGATGCCGCGGCGGTCGCCGAGCGCCTCGTCGAGCGCCGTCCCGAGCACGATGCCGACGTCCTCGACGACGTGGTGCTCGTC
>CAZVOR010000049.1:0-13799 GCA_964628745.1 uncultured Halobacteriales archaeon | reverse complement strand
TGGAAGTTGCCCGTCGGGTACGGCGGGGGCGTGTCGATGACGTAGTCCGGGGCGCCGGTGTCCTCGTAGCGGTACGTCTCGTCGGCGAGCCAGCGGTCGCGCCACCTGGGCTCGACGACGTCTGGGTCGTAGACGTCGGGGACGTCGGTCGTGGTGAGTTCCTGGTCGGTCATGGTCGTCGCGCTACCGGGGATGCGATCGGGCGCCGCGAGAACGGGTCCGTGGGCTCCGCGGGTGGCCTACGGACGTACTACCGACGGCGCCATGCTCACGGCCGGAGGGTGTGGGGCGGCCCGCATAAGCCTTCCTTTCGTTCGACGGGCAGTGTCGCCGATTGAAGCCGGTCGCCAGCGTATTAGCCGTCGCGGGCGGTGGGGTACGTGATGTCATCGGACGACGCCCGTCGGTCGCGGTACCTGCTCGTCCTCGCGGCCATCGTCGCGCTGACCCTCGTCGGCGTGTGGTACGTCACGAACTCGGCCGTCCGGGAGCACTGGCTGTTCGCCCTCCCCCTCGTCGCGCTGGTCCTCGCTGGCATCGAGTGGGACCGCATCGTCCAGCACGGGATGACGCTCTGACGCCGGTGCCGTCGTCCGGCCCGACGAGCGTCGCCGACCGGGTCGGCGGGAGCTCGGCAGACCACCCGACTCGAAGGCATGCGCGCCGGGCGGTCGCGGTTGCCTCCGGGCGAACCGACGCCGCCGGCTAGGGAGGGGACGGCGGGCGGACTGCCGGCGCCATCGCGGCCGCGTCCGGGGAGAGCGGTGCGCCGCCCAGAAGCTCCAGCAGCGCGGCTACGGGGCTGTTCGCGCGCCGCCACGGAGCGCGGCTCGCGCGCCTCCCGGGGAGGGCGCGGAAGCGGCCCCCGCTCGCCGACTCCAACACGGTTATCTCCGTCGGCGGAGTCCGCCTCCCCACACGCCGGAACCGGACCCGACGCGACCGGTGGACCCCCGACAGCATGGCCGACCTGGAGCACTACGTCTCGGCGACCGGTCGTCAGCTGGCGCTCGCGCTCGAACGCGCGGGGGTCATCGAACGGTCCCGGCTCCGGGCGACCCTGGACCTCGCCTGGCCCCGTATCGTCACCGGCTTCGCCCGGATGTCCCAGACCACCGCCGACCTCGCCATGGTGGGGCTGGTGCTCGGGTCGCCGGCCATCGCCGGGCTCGCGTTCGCGTACGCCTACTGGCAGATCAGCAACCAGCTCTCGCTCGGGCTCTCCGGGGGGACCATCAGCCTCGTCTCCCGGAGCATCGGGGCGGGCCGGCCGGAGCGGGCCGACCGAACCATCAACGGGAGCCTGGTCGTGGCGACCGTCATCTCGATACCCCTCGCGGCAACCTTCTACTGGCACGCCGAGGCGCTCATCGGGCTGGTCGGGGCCTCGCCGGCGGCCATCGGCCACGGGAGCGTCTACCTGACCATCGTCGCGCCGGCGCTCGTCTTCGAGTTCTACAACAAGGTGGGCAGCCGGGTCTTCGCGGGCATCGGCGACACGTTCACGCCGATGGTGTTCCGGGCCGGCGGCGCGGTCGTCAACATCGCCATCAACGCCGTGCTGATATTCGGGCTCGGGATGGGCGTCGTGGGAGCGGCGGTCGGGACGGTCGTCGCCACCCTGCTGGTCACCGCCCTCTTCGCGTGGGGGCTGCTCGGCCGGTCGTACCCGATGCGGGAGCCAGTCCCGGTCGGCGTCAGGTTCGCCGGGCCGGTGCTCGACACCGCGGTCCTGGTCCCGCTCGTCCGCGTCAGCACGCCGCTCATGTTCCAGAACCTGGCCCGCTCGCTCGTCGTCTTCCCGCTGCTCGGCATCGCGGCGGTCTTCGGCCCGTCGGTCGTCGCCGCCTACGAGATCGCCCGTCGGGTCCGGAGCCTGGTCAACAGCCTCAGCTGGGGCTTCTCCATCGCCTCCAGCAGCCTGGTGGGCCGACACCTCGGCGGCGACGACGAGACGGTGGCGGCGTCGTACGGCACCGAGATCATCCGCCTGTCGCTGGTCTCCTTCGCCGCGCTGGCCGTCCTCGTGGTCGTCCTCGCCCGGCCGATCGCTCGCCTGTTCGTCACCGACCCGGCGGTCGTCGCGCTCGCGACCACGTTCGTCCGGGTGGCGGCGGTGTCGGCCATCTTCCTGGGCCTCGACATGGCGGCCATGGGCGCCCTCCGCGGGGCGGGCGACACGCGCTGGCCGTTCTACGGCGCGCTCGTCGGCCTGTACGGGTTCGCGCTCCCCATCGCCTACCTCGGCGTGGTCACGCCGCTGGGGATGGCGGCCCTCTACGTCGCGCTGCTGGCGGAGACCGCCGTCCCCGCCGCCATCACCGCGTACCGGTTCCAGAGCGGCGCCTGGCGCGGCGTCAGCCGGGAGCTCAGCGGCCGCGCGGACCGGTCGATGGGCTGACGGACGGCGTGCCGGACGCGCCCGCCCCCGACGGAGGCGGACCGCCCGCGGCGGACCGCGTGCCGACCGCAGAAGAACAGAGTGAAATGACGGCCCGTCGTGACGAGCGTATGCAGACCGTCGTGCTCGCCGCCGGCGAGGGCACCCGGATGCGGCCGCTGACCGCCACCCGGCCGAAGCCGATGCTGCCGGTGGCCGGCCGGCCGCTGCTCGCGCACGTCCTCGACGCCGCGGTCGCCGCCGGCGCCTCGCGGCTCGTGGTCGTGGTCGGCTACCGGGCCGACGCCGTCCGCGAGCGCTTCGGGGACGAGCACGCCGGCGTGCCTGTCGAGTACGCCGTGCAGGCCGACCAGGTCGGCACCGCCAGCGCCGTCCGCGCGGCCCGGCCCCACCTGGAGGACGCCCCGTTCGCCGTGCTCGCCGGCGACAACCTCTACGACGAGCCGTCGCTGTCGGCGCTGTTCGGGTCGGGACCGGCCGTCGGCGCCTTCGAGGTGGAAGACCCCCGCCCGTACGGCGTCTTCGAGCTCGACGGCGACCGGGTGACGCGCGTCGTCGAGAAGCCCGACGACCCGCCCTCCTCGCTGGTCAACGCCAGCGCCTACGTCTTCGCGGCCGCCGCGCTGGACTGGCTCGACGTCGAGCCCTCCGCCCGCGGCGAGTACGAGCTGACCGACGTGCTCGCCCGCCAGCTCGAGGCCGCCGACGTCCGGGCCGTGACGCTGCAGCGGTGGCTCGACGTCGGCCGGCCGTGGGAGCTGCTCGCCGCCAACGAGTGGAAGCTCGGCGGGCTCGACCGCGACGTCGCCGGGGACGTGGCCGACGGCGCAGAGCTCGTCGGCGACGTCGTCGTCGAGGAGGGGGCGACGGTCCGCGCCGGCGCGGTCGTCGAGGGGCCGGCGCTCGTCGGGACCGGCGCCGTCGTCGGCCCGAACGCCTACGTCAGGGGCGCGACGGCCGTCGGGCCCGGCGCGACGGTCGGCCACGCCGTCGAGGTCAAAAACAGCCTGCTCATGGCGGGCGCGACGGCCGGTCACCTCACCTACGTCGGCGACTCCGTCGTCGGCCGGGACGTGAACCTCGGCGCGGGGACGGTCGTCGCGAACCTCCGGCACGACGACGCGCCGGTCGAGCTGACCGTCAAGGGCGAGCGCGTGTCGACGGGACGCCGGAAGTTCGGCGTGGTGCTCGGCGACGGCGCGAAGACGGGCATCGACACCAGCCTCAACGCCGGCGTGACGCTCTCGGCGGGCGCGGCGACCGGGCCGGGCGAGGTCGTCACCCGGGACCGGTGAGCGGGTCCGACCGGGAAGCGCGGGTTCACCCGCGGAACCGGCCGTTCGGCAGGTCCGACGCCGGTCCGGTCGACTCGAGGGGCGCTGGCCTGGACGTGCTGACGGGGGCCGGGTCAGTCGTCGAACGCCGGGACCTCCGGCGTCGAGTCGGTCTGGGTCGCCCAGAGGTCCGCGTACCTCCCGCTGTCGACGAGGAGTTCCTCGTGGGCCCCCTCTTCGACGACCCGGCCGTCCTCCATGACCACGATGCGGTCGGCCTCCCGGATGGTCGACAGCCGGTGGGCGATGACGAACGCCGTCCGGTCGGCGATGAGGCGGTCGAGGCTCTCCTGGATCAGTTCCTCGGTCTCCGAGTCCACGTCGCTCGTGGCCTCGTCGAGGACGATGATGGCGGGGTCGTTCAACAGCGCGCGGGCCACCGAGAGGCGCTGGCGCTGGCCGCCCGACAGCTTGATGCCGCGCTCGCCGATCTGCGTGCGATAGCCGTCGGGCAGGTCGGCGATGAACTCGTGGGCCTCGGCGGCGCTCGCCGCCTCGATGACGCGCTCGTCGACCCCGTCGCCGTCGAGGGTCGAGAGGTCGCCGTAGCCGATGTTCTCCTCGACGGTACCCGAGAAGAGGTACGGGTCCTGCTCGACGATGCCGACGTGCTCGCGGAGTCGCTGCAGGTCGTAGTCGCGGACGTCGACGCCGTCGACCAGGACCGCCCCCTCGTCGACGTCGTGGAAGCGGGGGATGAGTTCGACGAGAGTCGACTTTCCGGCGCCGGTCTCGCCCGCCAGGCCGACCGTCTCGCCGGGTTCGACGTCGAGCGACACGCCGTCGATGACCGGCTCATCGTGGCCCCCGTAGCTGAACGTCACGTCGTCGAACCCGACTCGCCCGTCGACCCGCTCGGGGGCGACGGCGTCCCGAGGGGTGGCGATGGCGGGCTCGTGGCCCAGGAGGCCGAACACCCGCTCGGCGCTGGCCTTCGCTCGCTGGTATCGATTGGCGGTCCGCCCGATGCGGCGCATCGGGCTGTACATCCGGCGGAGGTAGAGGAACGCCATCGTGAAGGTCCCGGCCGTGATGGTCGACGGGACCGTCAACGGTCCGACCGTGACCGTCCCGCTGATGATCATCTCCCCGCCGACCAGGAGGACTCCGACGAAGGCGACGCCGGTGAACAGGCGGATCCCGGCGAAGAACGCGCGTCGCATCCTGATGGCCGCGATCTGCTGGTCGTGGTAGGCCCGGCTCTGCCTGCTGACGCGGTCGTGCTCGAAGTCGTACCGGTCGAACGCCTTGATGACCTTCGCCCCGCCGATGTTGTTCTCCAGCCGGGAGTTGAGGCGAGCGACCGTCTCGCGGATCCGCCGGTACCTGGGCTCGATCCAGCCGAGGAACCGCATGCTCGCCAGGCCGATGACGGGGACCGGCAGGAGGACGACGACCGCCAGCGGCGGCGACACCCACAGGAGCACGAGGCCGATGCCGCCGACCGTCGCGACGACCCGGATGATCTGCCGTATCTCGACGCTGAGGAACTGCTCCAGCCGATTGATGTCGTTGTTGAGGATGGACATCAGGGCGCCGGTCTGACGGTCCGCGAAGAAGTCCAGCGAGAGGTGCTGCAGGTGGTCGTAGGTGTCGTTCCGGAGGTCGCGCTGGATCTTCTGGGCGGTGGACTCGAGCAGGTACCGCTCGGTGTAGCGCGTCACCGAGCGCACGAGGTACGCGACCAACGCGATGAGTGCCAGCCGTCGGAGCATCCCGAGGCGCGCCGCCTCGGTGGTCAACGGAGCAGCGGCGACGAGACCCAGGTCCGCGAGCAATCCCGGCTCGGCCGACTGGTTGATCACGCGGTCGATCGCCGCGCCCACCACGATCGGGGGGACGAGGCGGGACGTGCGCGTCGCCAGCGACGACCCGATACCGGCCGCGAACCGTCCCCGATAGGCCCGGGCGTAGCTGACGAGGCCGAGCATCGGGTGTCCGTCGACCTCCCGGCGGACGGTCTCGAAGCCGCCCAGTTCGTCGGCCGGCACGCCCTCGAACTCGGGTATCCCGACGGAAAACTTCCACGGCCGTCCCGACTGCCGACCGGTCGCCGCCGACGGGCGGGACGTCACCGGGGTGCCGGGGGCGATTCCCCTCCAGATCGCGGGTCACCTGCCGGTTCGGGGGCGTTCGTCGCCTGCCGATCCGGAGGCGGCACCGCCCCATTGCCGCTCCGCGCGGACTACGTCACGACGCCGTCGCCGCCTCGACCAGCTCCCGCACCTCCTCGAACACCGCGTCGGCCCGCTCGCCCTCGCGGGCCTCCGCCGTCACCCGGACGAGGGGCTGGGTCCCGCTGGCGCGGACCAGGAACCAGGCGTCGCCCAGGTCGACCCGGACGCCGTCGGCCGTCTCGACGTCGTCGTACGCCTCGATGACGGCCTCGCGGACGCGGTCCATCACGGCGCCCTTGTCGGCCACCTCGACCGACTCGCGGCGGGTCGGATACGCGCCGACGTCCGCGACGAGGTCGGCCAGCGGCCCCCGGTCGGCCACCAGCGCGGCGAGCTTCGCGGCGGCCAGCGGCCCGTCAGGGCAGAGCGTCTCGTCGGGCCAGATCCACGCGCCGCTCATCTCGCCGCCGAAGACGACGTCCGGCTCGGCGGCGCGCTCGGCGACGAAGACGTCGCCGACGCGGGTCCGGACGAGCTCGGCGCCGACGTCGGCGAGCGCGTCGTCGACCAGGAGGCTCGTGTTCAGCGGCGCGGCGACGCGGTCGCCCGGGCCGGCGGCGTCGCGAGCGAACAGCGCGAGCAGCGCGTCGCCGGGGACGAAGGCGCCGTCGCCCGCGACGGCCAGCAGCCGGTCGGCGTCGCCGTCGTGGGCCAGCCCGAGCTCGGCGTCGCGGTCCGCCACGAAGCGGCCGAGGTCGGCCAGCGACGCCTCGGTCGGCTCGCTCGGCCGGGCCGGGAACCGGCCGTCGGGCTGGGCGTTGAGCCCCCGGACGTCGGCCCCCAGCCGGGAGAGCGCGTCGACGGTCAGCCCGCCGGCGCCGTTCCCGACGTCGACGACGACCGAGAGCCCGTCGACGGGCTCGACGGCGTCCAGGACGGCGCCGACGTGGCGCTCGGCGGCCCCGTCCCACGCCGACTCGGCCCCCCAGGCGTCCCACGGAGCGGCCCCGGGGCCGTCGGACGGGTCCGACCCGAGCAGCGAGTCGAGCCGGGTCGCGATGGCCGCCCGCCGGTCGGCGTCGAACGCCTGGCCGGAGGGCTGCCAGAGCTTCAGCCCGTTGTCCGGCGGCGGGTTGTGGGAGGCCGTGACGGAGACGCCCGCGTCCGCGTCCCGCCACGCCACGCTCCGGGCGACGGTGGGCGTCGGGACGACGCCGAGCCCGACGACGTCGGCCCCGCCGGCGGTCAGGCCGGCGGACAGCGCGGACGCGAGCGCGGGGCCCGTCTCCCGCGGGTCGCGGCCCACCACGACCCGGTCCGCGTCGACGGCGAGCGCGCGGCCGACGGCCACCGCCAGCTCCGGCGTGACGACCTCGCCGACGGGGCCGCGGATGCCGCTCGTGCCGAACATGGCCGGGCGGTCGCCCGGGGGCGACAAAGGCCTGCCGCTCGATGCGGTGGTCCGATAGAGCGACCGTGCGTGGTCGGTACGGCGCGGGGCCGTCAGTCCTCGGGCGGCTCGGCGCCGAAGGCGGTGCAGTAGGCGGCCACCGAGAGGTCCGAGCGCCGGCAGTCGGCGGCGGGCAGGCGGGACAGCACCCGCCGGACGGGGGAGCGGGACATCTTTAGGGCCACCTAAACCCTCGGGCAGCATATACCTTGCGACGGGTCCACACGCCAGCCGAACGAGGTCGCGACCGGCCGCACCGGCCGGCCGTTCGGCGCCATCGCCGGCCGAACGCCGGCCGAACCACAACCCCTACGGTGTCGCCCGTCGAGCCCCGTCCATGGAGCTGGGCGTCATCGGCCTCGGTCGGATGGGGCAGGTCGTGGTCGACCGGGCGCTCGCGGCCGGTCACGACGTCGTCGCGTTCGACCTCGACGACGGCGCCGTGTCGGCCGCCGCGGACGCCGGCGCCGAGCCGGCCGAGGACCCGGCCGACCTCGTCGAGCGGCTGCCCGACCCGCGGCGTATCTGGCTGATGGTGCCCGCCGGGGAGGCCGTGGACGAGACGCTCGCGGCGCTCGAGCCGGTGCTCGGACCCGACGACGTCGTCGTCGACGGCGGGAACTCCCACTTCGAGGCGTCCGTCCGGCGGGCCGCCGAGTGCCCGGCGGCGTACCTCGACTGCGGGACCAGCGGCGGGCCCGCGGCGGCCGACCGCGGCTTCTCGCTGATGGTCGGCGGCCCGGCCGACGCCTACGAGGCGATGGCGCCGGCGTTCGACGCGGTGGCGACCGGTCCCGAGGGCCACGCCCACCTCGGGCCGTCGGGGGCGGGCCACTACACGAAGATGGTCCACAACGGGGTCGAGTACGCGCTCATGCAGGCGTACGGCGAGGGGTTCGAGCTGCTGGCCGAGGGCCGGTACGACCTCGACCTGGCGGCCGTCGCCGGCGTGTGGAACGAGGGCGGCGTCGTCAGGTCGTGGCTGCTCGAGCTCGTCGAGGAGGCGTTCCGCGAGGAGGGCGACGACCTGGGCGACGTCGCGGACCACGTGGCGGGCGGCTCGACGGGCACCTGGACGGTCGAGGAGGCGCTCGAGCGCGGCGTCCCCGTCCCGCTCATCTACGCGGCGCTGGCCGAGCGGTTCGCCTCGCGCGCCGGCGACGAGGGGCGGTTCAGCCGGCGGCTGGTCAACCGGCTGCGCCACAGCTTCGGCGGACACGAGGTCGCGCGACGCGACGGCGGATGACTGGCGGTCGGCCGCCAGGCGGCAGGCGACGCGTGGGCTGGAGGACGGGCGCGACGGGCGAGGCGACGGGTGGGCCCGCGACCGGTCGGCTGGAGGCGGCTCGCCGGGGCGGGAACCGGGCGCCGACGCGGGGCTTCCGGCAATCACAATCGTCTTATCCGAGGCCTCCCAACCCGCCGCCATGGTCGACCCACTGGGCGTCGGGCTGGGCGCCTTCTTCGTGCTCGTCGTGGTCGCCCTCCACTTCCAGCGGGGCGTCGAGTGGCAGGCCGCGCCGGACGTCTCCGAGGCGGTGCTCGAGCGCCGCGCGGCGTCGGTCCCCGAGACGGCCTTCCCCGAGCCCGGCAGCCGCGGCGTCGGCGGCGGCGGAGCGGCCGGCGCCGTCGGCGGCGGCGAGGCCGGCGCGGAGCTCGAGGCCGGCGAGGAGGCGGCGGCCGAGGAGGAGGGGCCGTGGTCGCTGCCCGACGACGAGGCCGAGGTCTTCGACGTCGAGTTCGTAAAGGAGGGGACGACCATCGAGGTCCGCGAGAACGAGACCGTCCTCGAGGCGGGCGAGGACGAGGGCTGGGACCTGCCCTACGCCTGCCGCGAGGGCCAGTGCCTGTCCTGCGGCGCCCACATCCCCGACGGTCCCGCCGAGGACTACGTCGTCCACCACGACCAGGAGATGCTCAGCGGAGACGAGCTCGACGACGGCTACACGCTGACCTGCGTGGCGTACCCGACGGCCGACTTCAGCGTCGAGACCCGCGAGTCGCCCTGAGCCGACGGCGGAACCGGTTCCACCTTCAACCGCCCGTGACGGCTGACCGATAGCCACAGTCCGTCGGTTTCGAGTATCCGGGTCCGACGGCCCCGAAACCAACGGCTACAAACCCGCCGCGGTCGCACGCGGGACAGTGACCACGGACGCGGCGGGGTCGTCCATCACGGAGGGCGGGCTGATTCGCCCGCTGTTCCGGCTCGCCTGGCCGATCGTCGTCATCCAGCTGCTCCAGGTCGCCTACAACGTCGTCGACACGCTCTGGCTCGGCCGGCTCTCGGCCGACGCGGTCGGCGCGCTGAGCCTCGCGTTCCCGCTCGTCTTCCTCACCATCTCGGTGGCCGGCGGCTTCACCGCCGCGGGCGCCATCCTCGTCGCGCAGTACACCGGCGCCGACAGCGAGGGCTCGGCTGGCACGGTCGCCGGCCAGACCATCTCGTTCGTGGGAATCGTCGCCATCGGCCTCGGCCTGATCGGGTTCGCGTTGACCGACCAGATGCTCGGCATCCTCCCCAGCTCGCCCGCCACGGCGGCGCAGGTCGTCCCGCTGGCCAGCGCCTACATGAAGGTCTTCTTCCTCGGGATGCCGTTCCTCTTCGGCTTCTTCGTGTTCGAGGCGCTGATGCGCGGCTACGGCAACACCCAGACCCCGATGCGCATCATGGCCATCTCGGTGGGCCTCAACGTGCTGCTCGACCCGGTGCTCATCTTCGGCTGGTTCGGCGCGCCGGCGCTGGGCATCGAGGGCGCTGCCTACGCCACGGTAATCTCCCGGGGCGTGGCATCCGCGATGGGTTTCTACGTGCTCATCATGACGTCGGTCGGGCCCGACATCGCCCTGGCCGACCTCCTGCCGGACCTCGACGTCATCACCGACATCGTCCGGATCGGAGTGCCCACGTCGCTGGAGCAGTCGATGAGCGCCCTCGCCATGATCACCCTGACGGCGATGGTCGTCACGTACGCCCCGCCGGTCGTCGCCGCCTACGGGCTCGGTAACCGGCTCGTCTCGCTGGTCTTCCTGCCCGCGATGGGGCTCGGCCGGGCGACGAACACGATGGTCGGACAGAACCTCGGGGCCGGCCAGGCCGACAGAGCCGAGCGGGCGGTCCACCTCGCTGGCCTCGCCGCCATCGCGGTGCTGTTCGTCGCCGCGCTGTTCGCCTTCGCGTTCCCGACCCGCATCGTCGCGGTGTTCATGGCGACGGGGACGGCCGAGGCAGCGGAGACGATCCGCTTCGGCGCCGAGTACCTCCGGATCCGGAGCGTCGAGTTCGTCTTCATCGGCGTGATGCAGGTGCTGCTCGGCGCCTATCGCGGGGCCGGGAACACGAAGACGGCGCTGGCGTTCTCGGTGCTCACGCTCTGGGTCGCCCGCGTGCCGCTGGTCTACGGCCTCTCGTTCGTCGCCGGCCTCGGTCCGAGCGGCATCTGGTACGGGATGGCGGCCGGCCACGTCATCGGCGCCGTCGGGGCCGGCCTCTGGTTCACCCGGGGGACGTGGAAGGAGGCCGTCATCGAGGGGCCGCGGGAGCCGGCGACGCCCGCCGGGGAGGACTGAGCCGGCGGACGCGGGACGGCCGAGCCGCCCCCCTCCTTCGCCGCGACGGTCACCCGCGGCTTTACCTCCCCTCCGGCGTAGGTCCCACCGTGAAGCGGCGCGCCTTCCTCGGGACCGTCGCGGCGGCGCTCGCCGGCTCGCTCGCCGGCTGCCCGACCGTCGCCCGCCGGGTCGGCTCGCTCGGGGACGAGGGCTCCGACGGCGACGGCCAGCACCCGGGGGCGTTCGAAGCGGTGGCGGGGAGCTGGCCGTCGTTCCAGTACGACGCCGCCAACACCGGCCGCCACCCGACCGCGACCGGCCTCGCGGACGAGCCGACGGTCCGCTGGCGCGTCGACCTCGGGGGCGCGGCCACCACGGCGCCGGTCGTCGTCGACGGGACGCTCGTCGTGGGCCGGCGGGACGGCGTCGTGTTCGGCCTCGACGCCCGGGACGGCGCCGAGCGCTGGCGGGCCGCGCTCCCGGCCGACGACGGCGGGATCGGGCTGCAGTCCACGCCCGCCCTCGTCGACGGCACGGTCTACGTCGGCAGCCCGGGCGGCCGGGTCCACGCCCGCTCGGCCGCGGACGGCACCGAGCGCTGGACGGCGCCGACCGACGGCCGCGTCGACTCCTCGCCGACCGTCCTCGACGGGACGGTCTACGTGGGCTCCGGGGACGGCCACCTGTACGCGCTGGACGCGGCCGACGGCGCCGAACGCTGGCGCTTCCGGACCGGCGCGGCCGTCCGCTCGTCGCCGGCGGTCCGGGACGGCGTCGTCTACGCCGGAAGCGACGACAACCGGCTCTACGCCGTCGACGCCCGGGACGGCACCGAGCGCTGGCGCTTCCAGGCCGGTGCGAGCGTCCGCTCCTCGCCGGCCGTGCGCGACGGCGCCGTCTACGTGGGCTCGAGCGACCACCGGCTGTACGCGCTCGGCGCGGACGAGGGGGAGGAGCGGTGGCGCCGGCTGTTCCCGTTCGCCGCGGTGGACCAGTCGCCGGTCGTCGCCGGCGACAGCGTCGTCGTCGGGACGCAGAGCCTGAACCTGCACGCGGTGGCCGCCGCGACCGGCGAGACGCGGTGGACCTACTCGTCGGCCCAGGTCGGCTGGCCGGTCGTCGCCGACGGCACCGTCTACGCCGGCGGGCGGACCGTCCGGGCGCTCGACCTGGAGACGGGCGAGCACCGGTGGACCCGGCAGGTCCGGGGCGTCGGCCTCGCCGCGCTCGACGGCGCGCTGTTCGCCCCGTCGTCGGACGGCGCGGTCGTCGCCCTCTCGTCGTAGTCGGACCGCGGTGCCGCCGACGCGTCGTCGCCCCGCCCGGAGCGGTACGGTTTAGCCCCGGCGATGCGTACCCGGCCGCCGATGCGCGCGCTCCGCGGCCGCCTGGACGACCCCGCGGCGGACGACGAGCACACCGGCGACCTGCTGGACCGCGCCGTCGAGGACGGCGAGGCCGGGCTCCGGGTCTGGCGACCGCCGAGACAGCTCTCGTTCGGCCGGCGCGACGCCCGCGAGCCGGGCTACGCGGCCGCGCGGGAGCTCGCCGCCGACCGGGGCTACCCGCCGCGGGAGCGCCGGACCGGCGGGCGGGCCGTCGCGTACACGGGGACGACGGTCGCGTTCGCGCTCGCGACGCCGGTCGACGACGTCCGCGCCGGCCTCGGGCAGCGCTACGACGACGCCGCGATGGCCGTCCAGCGGGCGCTCTGGCGGCTCGGCGTCCCGGCCCAGCAGGGCGAGCCGCCCGACGCGTTCTGCGCCGGGAACCACTCGCTGTCGTGGAAGGGCAAGGTCGCGGGCCTCGCCCAGCGCGTCCGGCGGGGAGCGGCGCTCGTCGGCGGCGTCGTCCTCGTCGACGGCCACGACGCCGTGGGGGCCGTCCTCGAGCCCATCTACGCCGCGCTGGAGGTGCCCTTCGACCCGGACACGGTCGGGAGCGTCGCGCTCGCGGGCGGCCGGGCCGACCCCGACGAGGTCGTCCGGACGCTCGAGGACGCCCTGGTCGCCGACCGCGACGTCGACATCGAGTACGTAGAGAGCGAGGCATAGGGCCGGCCGGGGCCGGGACCGGTCGCCGGGGCCGACCGTCAGACGGCGCCGGGGGCCGGCGGCCGTCGGCCGCTCAGTTCGGGGCCGCGTCGCTCGGGTCGGCGGCCGCGTCCCCCGCGCCCGTCACGCCGCCCCCGGCGGACGCGGCCCGCGCGTCCGGGCGGCTCGTCGCGTCGTCGTGGAGGTGGCAGGCGGCGGGGTGGTCGACGTCGCCGAGCCCGGGGCGCTCGCGCTCGCAGACGCTCTCGAACCGGTCGCGGAGCGCCTCGACCGCTCCCGCGCGGTCGCCCTCGACCAGCGCGAAGAGGGACGCCTCCACCGCCTCGGCGTTCGCGCCCGACAGCGAGGCGCCCAGCGCCTCGAGGTGCCAGTCGACCACCTGCCCGGGGGCCGGGCTGTCGGTCTCGAGGTGGTCGACGGCGGCCGACCGGGCGGCCTCGGCGGTCAGCTCGCCGGCCTCCAGCCGCTCCCGCAGGTCCATGACCTCGCGGTAGGCCGGCTGCTCGACGTCCAGCCCTGCCGGCGGGATGACCGCCGGGCACCGGGTCCGGAAGCGGCAGCCCGTCGGCGGGTCCCTCGGCGACGGCACGTCGCCCTCGAGGACCTCGACCCTGCGGTCGCCCTCGGCGAGGTCGGCGCGGGGGACGCTCTCGAGCAGCGCCTCGGTGTACGGGTGCCGCGGCGACTCGAAGATCTCCTCGACGGGGCCGTACTCGACGATGTTCCCGAGGTACATCACGGCGACCCGGTCCGAGATGTGCCGGACGACGGAGAGGTCGTGGGCGATGAACAGGTACGTCAGCCCGAGGTCGTCCTGCAGGTCGGCCAGGAGGTTCAGTATCTGCGCCTGCACGGAGACGTCCAGCGCGCTGACCGGCTCGTCGAGCACGA
>CAZVOR010000048.1:0-13811 GCA_964628745.1 uncultured Halobacteriales archaeon | reverse complement strand
GACCGGACGACGTTCGCCATCGCCCACCGGCTGTCGACCATCAAGGACGCCGACCAGATCGTCGTGCTCGAGGACGGCCGGGTCGTCGAGCGGGGCACCCACGACGAGCTCATCGAGCGGGAGGGCGTCTACGCCCACCTCTGGGGCGTGCAGGCCGGCGAGATGGAGGAGCTCCCAGACGAGTTCGTCGAGCGGGCCACCAGGCGGGCCAACCGGACCGAGCTCGAGGCCCAGGACGACTGAGCGGGCGGGCCGAGGCGCATCGTACCCGGACCGACCCCGCCCGGTCGCCTCCGCACCCGCCGCCGTCGGGGCGGTCCCTGCGGGCGATACCGCCCGGCGCCCGAAGCGCCCAAGAGGCGGCCGGCCGTCGTCGGGCGCATGCACCTCGCGGAGGCGACCTGGACGGACGCCGCCGACCTCGACGCCGACCTCGCCGTGCTCCCCGTCGGGAGCACCGAGCAGCACGGCCCCCACGCGCCGCTCTCGACGGACACGCTCGACGCCGTCGCGGTCGCCGAGGCCGGCGTCGCCGCCTACGACGGCGAGGTGGTCCTCGCGCCGGCGCTGCCGTACGGCGTCTCCGCCGAGCACCGCCGGTTCGCCGGCACGATATGGCTCTCGCCGGAGACGTTCCGCGCGGTCGTCCGCGACGTGGTGGAATCGCTCGCGAGCCACGGCTGGCGGCGGGTCGTCGTGGTCAACGGTCACGGCGGGAACGTCGGGGCGCTACGCGAGGTGACGGCCGCGGTCACCCGGGCCGGCCGGGCCTACGCCGTGGCGTTCACCTGGTTCGATGCCGTCGGCGAGCACGCCGCGCGGCTGGGTCACGCGGGGCCGCTCGAGACGGCGATGCTCCGGCACCACCACCCCGGGCTCGTCCGCGAGGACCGGGTCGACGCGGCCCGCGAGGGGGGAAGCGACCGCTGGGGCGAGTGGGTGAGCGGGGTGAACCTCGCCCGGGACAGCGACGCGTTCACGGGCAACGGCGTCGTCGGCGACCCGGCCGGGGGCGACGCCGAGCTGGGCGCCGAGCTCACCGAGCTGGCCGGGACGGCGCTCGCCGAACTGCTCGCCGCCGTCGCCGAGCGGCCGCTCGACGAGGACCGGCGGGCGTAGCGCGGCCGTCGGCCGGTCCGCCCGGGCCGCGTTCGATGCCTCGGCACCCCGCCCGGCCGCTGGCGCGCCGCCCGTCGCGTGGGCCGAGCGGTTCGTGCGGCGCCGCGCCCGCTCGACCGCCGATGTCGGAAGAAAGTTATTTCAGCGATTGTGGCGGATGGGAGGCCGATGGAACTCGTTCGCAGCGTCCACGAGACGGCCTCGCCCTCGGGGCTGGTCCCCAACGGCGGCGGCAACCACGGGAGACGCGACGTCTTCCACGTGACCTTCGACCCCGGGTCCGAGTCGCCCGTCGAGGTCGTGCTGGACGCCGTCGCGGTCGTCCACGACCGGCAGCCGGAGGACCTGGCTCCGCTGCACGACGCCGTCGACCCGGAGGCGCTCGACGAACTCGTCGTCCCCTCCTCGGACCACCAGGCGGGCGCCGACGAGGTCCGCTTCGTCTACGAGGGCCTGGAGATCAGCATCGACGGCGACGGCAACGTCTGGCTGCAGCGGGTCTGACCGCGACGCGACCGCTGCTGACGACGGACGTTCCGGCCGGCCGATCCGCCGGATCGGGTCGCGGGCGGGCTCACTCGGCGGCGGGTCGGACGGTGATCGCGCGGTTGCCGACGGTCACCCGGTAGCCCGCGTAGCTGAAGGAGAGCTCGCCGTCGAAGCCGCCCCCGTCTCCGGTCGTGGATTCGAACAGCGCGTCGAGCGCGTCGGGGTCGATCACGTCGTACAGGATCGGCAACTGCTCGACCGTCGCGTTCGCGGCCGCGCTCACGGCCTCGACGACCGTCACGCTCGCCCGTTTGCCTGGCGTGAACGCGTACTGGGCAGGCCAACCGTGTTCGCCAGCGTCCGATGTAGTCGACATCATGGTTCGACACCGTGGGTCACCCGCTGGGCGATATGTAGGTTCCCCCCACCTTCGTACCACTTGCGGACGTCGTCGCCGCAACTGCTCGCGCGATTGGTTGAACTTCCGTTTCCGACGCGACCCGGCCGGGACGGCCTCGGCCGACGGGCGCTCACCGCCGGCTCTCGGCGGTGTCGAGGCGATAGTGGGTCGTCGTGCCGTCCCCGGTCTCGATCTCCTTCTCGGCGACCGTGCCGTCGGCGACGAGCTCGTCGAGCGCCGCGTCGAGGTCGTCGACGAGCATCCCGCTCGCGACGACGTCGCCAGCGAGGTCGACCAGCTCGTCCTGGATCTCGGTGAGCACCTCGTCGACCGTTTCCGGCGGCGCGTCGTTCCCGAAGTCGACCCCCCGGAGGATCTCCCACCTCGTGTAGGCGTTGTCGACGTTCTCCGAGAGGAACGCCACGACCAGGTCTCGCTCCGTCTCGCGGTCGCCGACGGGGGTCGTCGCCGCCCGGCTCGCGTCCTCCTCGCTCGTTCCGGCGTCCCATTCCTCGTCGGATATCGGCATGGCCGAGAGAGCGGCGGACGCCGCATCAACCTTCTCCTCCACGCCGCACGACGTCTCGGTCTCGTCGGGGACAGTGGACGCGTCGGGTCGTCGTTCGTTCGGAGCCACGGCCGGGGCGTTCGTAACGATTTTCTGATGCTACCGTCGTTCAACGCTGACAGTATAACGCCCCTAACTTTGCCGGATGCGGCCGTATCGCCGGAAACGAGGATGGCGCCTCACATTTGCTATCGGTGAGGGGAATGGTCAACAGAAGGGAACTCTTACGACGGGGTGCGGCGACGGTGGGCGCGTTCACGGCGGGCTGCATCGATACGGCCGCCAGCGACGCGGAGGTCGAACAGGCGGCGAGGCCCCACACCGACGAGGCGTCGGCGTCCGTCCGCACCGACGCCGACCCGTCTCCGGCGGTACGGGCGCCTCCGGAACCGGTCACCGTCGCGTTCATCGGGGACCAGGGGCTGAAGGAGACCTCCCGGGCGGTGCTCCGGCTCATCAGAGCGGAGGGCGCCGATCTGGTCGTCCACTCCGGCGACTTCGACTACCGGGACGACCCGGAGGCCTGGGCGTCCATGCTGAACGTGGAGCTCGGCGTCGACTTCCCGTACCTGGCCTCCATCGGCTGCCACGACAAGCCGCAGTGGCCAGCGTACGAGAAGGTCCTGCGACACCGGGTGGCCCGGACGGAGGGGCTCGAGTACACCGGCGACCTCGGGATGCAGTCGACGTGCACGTACAAGGGCGTGACCGTCATCCTGTCGTCGGCCGGCATCTGCAGCCTGCCCGAGGGCATCGAGGCGAACCCGACCGTCTGCGAACCGTACGCCGGATACGACCACGTCGAGTACGTCGAGGAGCAGCTGTCCGGGGCGAACACGATGTGGCGCGTCTGTTCGTGGCACCGGGCCAACCACACCTACCAGGTGGGCGATAAGGGGACCGCCGTCCCGCTTGCGCTGTACGACGCCTGCCGGGAGGGCGGCGCCATCATCGCCACCGGGCACAATCACGCCTACGCGCGGACGTACCCGATGGCCGACTTCGCCGGGAAGGCGGTGGCGTCCCGGACACCCCCGTACACGGTCGGGGACGGTACCTCGTTCGCGCTCGTCTCCGGCCTCGCCGGGGAGGAGTTCTATCCCACGACCGACATGGTGGACGCCGACTGGTGGGCGGGCACGTACACGGCGGACGACGAGGGGCACACCTTCGGAGCGTTCTTCGCCACCTTCCGGCCCGACGGGACCGGCGAGTGCTACTTCAAGGACATCGACGGCGCGGTCGTCGACGGCCCGTTCGGCATCGAGAGCGCGTACGCGACGGACGCCGCGGTTCGAGCGCCGACGGAGACGCCGGGCGGCGTCGCGAGCGGCTAGCCAGAGCTACCGAGTCGCCCCGGCCGGCGGCGACGGACGAACGGTCGCTCGCGCGTCGGCGACCGCGGTGGCGGTTCTCGACGGGTCGGGCTCGACCGCCGCCCGCCTACTCCCCGTCGGCCTCGAACTCCTCGAGCGCGCCCTTGATCTCGGGCAGCGTGGCCGCCAGCTCGGAGACCTCCTCCCGGGCACCCTCGAGCTGCTCGAACAGCGATTCGACGGCCTCGATCTCACCGGCCAGGTCGTCGTCCTCGAACGCGCCGGCGCGCCGGCCCATCTCGTGCCACTTCCGGGCCTCGCGCAGGTGCTCGCCAGCGTCGTCGGCCGCCAGCGCGGCCCGCAGCCCGTTGAGCACGCCGAGGACGTTGTCGGCTTCCACCGTCCAGAGGTCCTCGGACTCGGGCAGCGTCCCCCGGGCCGCCTCCAGCGCCGCCTCGACGTCGCCGCGGAGCTCGCCGGCCGCCTCGCTGAAGAGCTCGTCGTCGAGCGTGGTCTGGCTCATGCCGGCCGGAACGGGCGCGCGGGCCTTAAACCGTGACCTGCCTCCGGAAGTGAAACGACGGCGCGGCGCCGTCGGTCAGTCCGGGTCGCGAACGGAGTCGACCCGCATCCGCGGGTAGCCCTCGGCCATCGCCATCCGGGCGACGACCTCGACGCCCTCGTACTCGACGACGACCTCGGCGTCGTAGTGCCGACCGGAGAGCTCCGCGTAGCCGTGCTCGTCGTCGAGGTCGGCGGCGAGCGCGTCCTCGCGGACCGAGACCGTCACCGAGCGGCAGTGCGGCTGGTTCTCGATGGCGGCCTCCATGGCCGCCGCGAGCTCGGCCGCCGACGCCGGGCTGACCGGCGTCCCGGCGAACTGGTGGTACAGCGAGCCGAACTTCACGCCCGCCTCGAAGCAGGCGACCTCGCGGGCGGTCGGGTCCATGGCCGGCCCTCGACCGCGGCGGGCATAAGTGCCGGCCCGTGGCCGAACCGCATGCTACTTGTCGCTCCCTCGCGCAGCCGGGAGCGATGGACGACCCGGTCCTGCTCACCGGCGCGGGGGGCTACGTGGGCCAGGCCATCCTGCAGGGGCTCGCGGACGAGTACGACTGGCGCCTGCTCTTCCACAGCCCGCCGGCCGAGGTCCCCGACCACGAGCACCTCGTCGGGGACGTCACCGACGAGGCGCGGATGCGCGAGGCCTGCGAGGGCGTCGGCGCCGTCGTCCACCTCGCCGGCGACCCGCGGCCGGAGGCGCCCTGGAACTCCGTGCTCCAGAACAACATCCACGGGACGAAGGTGCTCTACGAGGCGGCCGTCGACGCCGGCGTGCGGAAGCTGGCCTACGCCTCGTCGAACCACGCCGTCGGCCACTTCGAGACCGCTCACCGACCGGACGTCTACCGCCCCGGCGGGCCGGTCATGCTCGACGGGACGGAGCAGCCGCGGCCGGGGAACTTCTACGGCATCTCCAAGGCGACCGGCGAGCTCATCGGCCGGTACTACCACGACGAGCACGGCATCGCGGTCGTCAACGTGCGCATCGGCAACGTGACCAGGGACCACCCCCCGCCCGACTACGAGCGCGGGCAGGCGATGTGGCTGTCGCACCGCGACTGCGCGCACCTGTTCGACCGGTGCCTGCAGGCCGAGTACGGCTACGAGATCGTCTACGGCATCTCGGACAACGACCGGCGATTCTACTCGCTCGAACGCGCCCGCGAGGTGCTCGGGTACCGGCCGCGGGACAACTCGGCCGAGCACGACTGACGACCGGTCGGCGGCGCGGCACGCCCCCGACAGCCCCGGGCGGGCGCCGGCCGATGCGTCGGCGCCCTGGTTTCGCCCCCGAACCATCGAAACCCGCGTTAATCCGGGCGAATCCGGGCCGAGCATCTCCCGGCTATATCCGTCCCGGCGACCTCGTACCGCCTGCCATGCCCGACAACTGGCTCATCCCCGTGGTCGCCGTCCTCCTGCTGGTCGGCGCGGTGGCCGCCCCGGCCGCCGCACAGCCCGGTGACGGCGTCGACGAGTGCACGAACGCCGAGAACGGTCCCGGCGAGGACGGCCCGCCCGGGTTCGTCGGCAGCCTGCTGCCGTCGTTCCTCTCGGACCTGTTCGCGTCGCTTCCCGTCCCGAACTTCGTCAAGGCGCTGTTCGGCGCGCCGACCTGCTGATCCCGGCTCCCGGCGTCCGCGGTTCCCGGACGCCGGCGTCCCATCTACTCCTCTCCCGGCACCCTCCGTGACCCTCGGTGCCCTTCCGTGGCTGCGCCGCCGCCGGCGGCCGGGTGGGTGCCCGGAATCCCACGTCGGTCGACAGGACGCCGCCATGGCCGGCTGGCTGCTGCCGACGCGGCCGGTGACGGCCGGGAGCGCGGCAGTCAGGGCCGGCCGGGGCCCCACCGTCGAACGGGTATTAAAACCTTCTGACCGTCCCGGCCCGACCGACGGACGGCCATCCCGAAAAACGGGGCGCGGAGCCGGGATAAAAACGAGGCGAACCCCGGTTAAACCCGGTTAACTCGGCGTCACCATCGTCCATTTATATGCTCTCCGGGGGCGTCCGGTGGGACGCGATGACCCGAACCGCAACTCTGCTGATGGCGGTCGTGCTGGTCGTCGGGAGCGTCTCGGCGTTCCCGATGGCCGCGGCCGCCCAGTCCGGTCCGTCGGTCGCGTCCGCGATCGTCGGGCCCGCTCACGCCCAGGTCGACGCGAACGCCACCGAGAACGCCTCGAACGTCACGCCCGGCGAGCGGCTCACCGCCGTCGTGGGCGTCGGCCAGGCCGAGTTCGAGGGCGAGATCGAGCTCCGCAGCTACGGCATCGAGTACGCCCTCGCGGCCACCAACGACTCCAGGGCCGACGTCGTCGGCGAGCGCCTCGTGACCATCGAGCAGCGCCTGGCCGAGCTCGAACGGGAGCGCGACGAGCTCGAGGCGGCCCGCGAGAACGGCTCCATCGGCGAGGGCGAGTACCGCGCCCGCGTGACGGAGCTGTCGGCTCGCACGGAGACGGTCGAGCAGCTGGCCGACGCCAGCGAGGCTCGTGCCGGCGAGCTCCCGGCCGAGCTGCTCGAGAGCAAGGGGATCAACGTGACGGCGATCCAGACGCTCAGGCAGAACGCCGAGAACCTGACCGGCCCGCAGGTGGCGGAGATCGCGCGGTCGATCGCCGGCGACGACGTCGGCGGGGCGATCAGCCGCGGGCCGCCCGAGGACGTCGGGGGCCCCGTGGACGGCGTCCCCAGCCCGGATGACCGGGGCGAGGGCGACGCGCAGGCAGCCGTCGACCGCGCCGCACAGCGGGTCGACGCGGCCGAGGCGCGGCTCGAGCAGGCCGAGCAGCGCGTCGGCGAGAACGCCAGCGAGAACGCCACGGAGGCGTTAGCGCGGGCGCGCGCCGAGCTCGAGAGCGCCCGTTCGGCCGTCGAGAACGCCCGCGCTGCCCTCGACGCCGGCGACGACGACGAGGCCGCGAGCCTCGCCGAGGACGCGCTGGACCACGCCGAGCAGGCCGAATCCCACGCCCAGGACGCCGTCGAGGCGGCCGAGCGCGACGGTCCGGCCGACGGCGAGGGTGACGGAGCTGGCGCCGGGACGTCCGGCGGGAACTCGGGCGGCACCGGCAGCGGCGACTACTAGGACCGACGGTTCGCCGGTCCGACGGCATCGACGTCGGAGGCGGCGGAGCCGCGACGAGTGCCTCCGCGCCACCGGGATTTTCACCGACCATGTACCCAGATAACGTACGAGACCGAATCGCCATCGTCCTCGCCGTCGCGCTGCTCGCGGTCGCGGCCGTCGGCCCGCCGGCCGCCGCGCAGGCCGACGCCGAGCCGGCGTTCGTCGTCGAGCTGCACGCGGACGGCTCGGCCACGGTGAGCGTGCGGAGCACGTTCGACCTGACGACCGACGCCGATCGGGAGGCGTTCCGGACGCTGATGGACGACGAGCAGGCACAGGCCGACGCGACGGCCCGGTTCCGCGACCGGATGCGGACGGTCGCCGCCGAGGCGGAGAACGCGACGGGCCGCGAGATGCAGGTCACCGGGGCGACCATCGACCTCCGCCGGACGGCCGACGACGGGACGGGTATCGTCACGCTGTCCGCCCGCTGGGCGGGGCTGGCCGCCGTCGAGGGCGAGACGCTGGTCGTCACCGAGCCGTTCGCCAGCGGGTTCGCCCCCGACTGGCCGTTCGTCCTGCGGGCGCCCGACGGCTACGCGTTCGCGTCGGCCGCGCCGCAGCCGGCGGACCGCACCGACGGGGCGGTCAGCTGGGCCGCGGGCGCCGAGCTCGACGGGTTCGAGGTCGCGCTGACGCCCGACCCGACGGCGAGCGGCTCCGCCGCCGACGGCGGGGCGCGCACCGGCGGCCAGCCGGGCTTCGGGGCGACGGCGGCCCTGCTGGCCGTCCTCGCCGCGGCGACGGTGGCCCGTCTAAGGGCGGGATAGCTGCCCGCTCAGCCCTCCCGGTCGTCGTCCCCGGGCGGTGGACCCCCCGCGGCCGGGGCGTCGTCCGCCTCGGGGAGCCGGAGGACGTTCTCCCGGCCGAGGCGGAACCCCTCGATGCGCCCGGCGTCGCGCAGCTCGCCGACGACCTGGCTGGTCTTCGCGTCCGTCCAGCCCAGGGCGTCGACGACATCCTGCTGTTTCATCCGGCCGCCGCGGGCCTCGAGCAGGGCGACCACGCGCTCCTCGTTCGAGAGCAGCTCCTCCGGGGGCCCGCTCGGGGTGTCGCCGCTGGGGCCCGCCGTCCGCCCCCCGGGACCGCGGCCGGAGCGGGACCGCCACCAGAGCAGGCCCCCGCCGCCGAGCAGCACCAGCGCGACGACTGCGATGCCCACCGGCGAGGTGCCGCGGTCGCCCGGCCCGGCCGCCGCCGAGAGCACGAGCGCGGGCTCGCCCGGCCCGAAGTCCGTCGGCCCGCGCCAGAGGACGCTGCGCTCGCGCTGCTCGGTCGGTCGCGGCGAGACGTCGGCGACCGAGTGGCCCTCGGGCCAGGAGACCAGCAGCGTGGAGTCGGCGTCGAGGAACAGCCCCGCGAGGGCGTCGCCGGCACGGATCTCGCCCCCTTCGACGGTCGCGAAGTTCGTCCACTCGAACGCGTAGGCGAGCACCCCGTACCGCTGGGGCAGCTGCTCGGTGGTCGCGCGCACGCTGACGTTCCGGAGGGCCATCTCGCGGCCGGTCGCCGACGCCGCGTCGCCGACGGTCGCCGCCATCCGCTCCTCGAACCGGGAGGCGTAGGCCGACTCGTTGGCCTCGACGTCGGCCCGCAGCGCTTCGAACGCGGCCGTCGTGTTCTCGTCGTCCAGGCGGACGCGGTACTCGACCCGCCAGGACGCCGAGCCGTCCGCCCGGAGGTCGACGGCCAGCAGGACGGCGTCGGGGTCGACCGGCGCCGTCGTCTGTGCGAACGTCGACCCGCCGGCCTGCCCGCCCGACCCGGCAGCGGCCGGAGCGGCCGCCGCTCCGAGCACGAGCAGGAGGAGGGCGAGCGCGGCGAGGGGGCCCCCGGCCCGGCGGGGTGGCGTCATCGACGCCGTCCACGCCGGGGTGGGGGTAAAAGGCTGTGGCCGCCGCGCGGGTCGGCCGTGGACGTATCGGGAGGGGGGCACAGCCGGGGCTGTGGCGCACTCGGGCCCGCGAGGCGCCGTCGCGGCGTCCCGCGCCGGACGGGGGCGGTCAGTCGAACAGCCCCTCGGCGTCCTCGCGCCGGGCGACCTCCCGCTCGACGTGCGCGCGCAGCCGGCGGTAGACGAGGTCCCGGTGGACGCGGTCGCCCACGAAGTCCGCGAGCAGCGCGACGAACCGGTCGTCGCCGGCGGTCGACCCGGCATCGCGCGCCGCGAGGACCTCGTCGGCGAACTCGACCGCCCGCCCGACGACGGCCTCGTCGTACGCCTCGCGCTCCTCGGCGACGACCTCGGCGGCGACGGCGACGGCCGGGCCCTCGAGGTCGTCGGGGCCGAGCGCGCGCCCGTCGAGCTCGAGCGCCGGCGGCGCGACCCGCTCGACGTGCTCCGGGTCCGACGCGACCGCCTCGAGGTAGGCCCGCACCTCGCCGACGTTCACGCCGCGGTGGTCGGCGGGCAGGTCGGCGAGGTACGCCGCGCCGCTCCCGGCGAGGCCGCGGACCCCTTCCCAGTTCGCGTCCTGGGCGTGGTGGACGGCCGCGGTGAACTGGATGAGCCCGTGGAGGAACCGCTCGTCGTCGTCGCCCGACGGCAGGTCGAGCCAGTGGTCCTCCCACGCGTCGTGGGCGGCGTGGTAGCCGCCGGCGTTGTAGATGGCGACGCCGGCCCGGAGGTGCGCGTCCATCGCCAGTGGGGGCTCCGCTGCCCGGCGGCGTGAGTGCTTCGGTGGTCCCCGCCGGGCGGACGCCGCCTCGGTACCGTTTTGTGCCGGCGCGGCCTCGCCCGAAGCATCGATGGCCACGGAGACCGACGTCGTGGTGGTCGGCGGGGGCACCACCGGCGTCGGGGTGGCCCGAGACCTGGCGCTCCGGGGCGTCGACGTGACGCTCCTGGAGCGCGGTCCGCTGGCCGCCGGGACCTCCGGGCGGAACCACGGGCTCGTCCACTCGGGCGCCCGGTACGCCGGCTCGGACGACGCCAGTGCCCGGGACTGCGCCGCCGAGAACCGCGTCCTCCGGGACATCGCGCCCCACTGCCTCGATGAGGTCGGCGGGCTGTACGCGACGCTCCCGTCGGACGTCCCGGGCTTCCTCGGGGAGAGGCGCGCCGCGTGCGAGGCCTGCGGGATCCCCGTCGAGTCGCTCGACGGCGACGCCGCCCGCGCGGTCGAGCCGGGGCTCGCCCCCGACGTCGACGGGGCGCTCCTGGTGCCCGACGCGACCGTCGACCCCCTCGAGCTGGTCGCCGCGACGGCCGCGTCGGCCGAGGCCGCCGGGGCCGTCGTCCGGACGGGGGTCGAGGTCGTCGACGTTCGTCGCGAGGGCGACCGGGTCGTCGGCGTCGAGGGCCGGCCCGCCGACGGCGGTCCGTCCGAGACCGTCGCCGCCGAGCACGTCGTCAACGCGGCGGGCGCGTGGGCGGGCCGGCTGGCCGGCCTGGCCGGCGTCGAGGTCGACGTCCTGCCCGTCGGCGGGGCCATGGTCGTCCTCCAGCCCCGCCTCCTCGACACCGTCGTCCACCGCGGCCGCCAGCGCGGCGAGGGCGACATCGCCGTGCCCCACGGCGAGGCGACCGTGCTGGGGACGACGGCGCAACCCGTCGAGGAACCGGACGCGTTCGAACCCGACCCCGACGCCGCCGGCTTCCTCGTCGGCGAGCTGTCGGACCTCGTCCCGGCCGTCGCAGAGGCGCCGACGGTGGGTACCTACGTCGGCATCCGGCCGCTGCTCGTCGACGTGGACGACGCGCTGGGCGACGACCCGAACGAGGCCACGCGGGACTTCCGCGCGTTCGACCACGCGGACCGCGACGGCGTCGACGGGCTGACCAGCGTGGTCGGGGGCAAGCTCACCACCCACCGGCTGATGGCGGAGGCGGTGGCCGATCGGGTCTGCGCGCACCTCGGCGTCGAGGCGACCTGTCACACCGCCGAGGAGGCGCTGGCCGGCGTCGACGACGAGGCCGCGCTCCGGGACGCCCTCGAGCGGGTCGGCATCGCCGACGGCGTCGAGGGGACGCCGTGGTAGCGCGGCGTCCCCCGCCCCCGCCGGCGGCGGACCCCTTATCCCCTCGCGGTCGCTAAGCGCCACCGACAGGCTCCAGCCGATGCGCCTGACCCCTCGCCCCCGCGTCGTCGACGCCGGGGTCCTCGTCGGCACGCTCGCCGCGGCCGCCACCGGGCTCGCCAGCCTGCTGGCGGGCCGTCCCGCCGACTGGTGGGTCGTCGCCGGCCACGGGGTGGCGGGCGCGGCGCTGGTCGTCCTGCTCGGCTGGAAGCTCCGGCGCGTCGCCCCGCGGCTCGCGGACCGCCGGGCGTGGTCCGCGTCGACCCTCGTCTCGGTCGCCGCGCTCGCCGTGGCGGTCGCCACGCTCGCGACCGGCGTCGTCTGGGTCCACGGCGGCGCCGCCGGCGTCGGTCCGTGGTCCGGCCTCGTGGTCCACTCGGCCCTCGGGGTGCTCCTGCTCGCGGTCGTGGCCTGGCACCTCCGCTCGCGGTGGCGACTGCCGTCGCGGGCCGACTTCGAGGGCCGGCGGACCGCGCTGCAGGCCGGACTGCTCGTCGGCGGCGGGGCCGTCGCCTGGCGGGCCCAGCAGGCACTGGTCGACGCGCTGACGGCCCCGGGCGACGCTCGGCGGTTCACCGGCTCGCGCCCGGCCGGCGGCGATGTGGGCGACGCCTTCCCGGTCACCAGCTGGGTCGCCGACGACCCGGCGCCGGTCGACCCCGGGGACTGGCGGCTCCGGGTCGACGGCGCCGTCGACGAGCCGCTCGCGCTGTCGGCCGACGGCCTCGGGGCGAGGGCCGCCCGGCGGGCCGTGCTCGACTGCACGAGCGGCTGGTACGCCGACCGGGAGTGGTCGGGCGTCCGCGTGGGCGAGCTGCTCGACCGGGCCGGCGTCGCGCCCGACGGCCGGTGGGTCCGGTTCCGGTCGGTGACGGGCTACCGCTTTGCCCTCCCGGTCGAGGAGGCGCGCGAGGCGCTGCTGGCCACGCGGGTCGGCGGCGAGGCGCTGTCGCACGGCCACGGCGCGCCCGCCCGCCTGGTCGCGCCCGGGCGCCGCGGCTTCACGTGGGTCAAGTGGGTGGAGGCCGTCGAGGTGCTCGAGCGGCCGGACTACGGCCAGTGGGTGGCCATCTTCACCAGCGGCTTCTCCGGCCGGGGGTAGCGCCTCGCCCAGCGCGGGCCCCGCGACCCGGGGCTACTCCTCGGACTCGAACTCCAGCGACGCGGAGTTGATGCAGAAGCGCTGGCCCGTCGGCTCGGGGCCGTCCTCGAAGACGTGCCCCAGGTGTCCCTCGCAGGTCGCGCAGACGACCTCGGTGCGGACCATCCCGTGGCTGCGGTCCTCGCGGAACTCGACGGCGCCCTCGACCGCGTCGAAGAACGACGGCCAGCCGTGGTCGGCGTCGTACTTCGTCTCGGCGTCGAAGAGCTCGGCGCCACAGCCCGCACACCGGTAGACGCCGTCCGCGTCGAGGTCGAGGTACTCGCCGGAGAACTTCGGCTCCGTGCCGGCCTCCCGCAGGATGGCGTACTCCTCGTCGGTCAGGACCTCGCGCCACTCCTCGTCGGTCTCGGGTAGCTCTCGCGACCGGGGCTCGCTCATGGCGGGCGGTACGCGGCCTAGGCGGTTATCGCTACTGGTCGTCGGCCGACGACGTCACCCGCTGCCGGCCGCTCCCGGCAGCCCGCGGCCGGCCGGCCGCGTGCCCCCGGTCCTCAGATGCCCGCCTCGAACTCGGTCTCGGCGACCGGCGTCGCGCCGCGACGGACCGCCTGCTCGACGGCGAACGGGTCCTGCATGAGGAAAAAGCGGTGCTCCCGCCGGGTCCAGTCGGCCACCGAGTCCCGCAGGATGTCGGCGTGTTTCTCGTACTGCCCGATGCAGACGCAGAACGGCTCCGGGTCCTCGACGACCGTCGGCTCGTAGCCGAAGTCCCGCAGCGTCCCGGCGACGGGCTCGAACTCGTCGACGGGCACCTCGAAGCGGTACGCGTCGCGGACGTAGTACTCGCGCAGCTCGTCGAACAGCTCCGACGCGTCGAAGTACTGCCTGAAGACGTACCGCCCGTTCAGCTCGAAGACGTAGATGTCGGGGCCGTCGGCCATGGATACCTGGAGGTGGCGGTCGGGCTTCAGCCTGTCTCACTGGCTGGCGACTCGCCTCGCTCGTCGCGTGGCGTCGAAAATCACGGCGATTTTCGGGCAGTCGGAACGCCGCGCGTTCCGACGACGTCCGGGAGAAGCGTCCTGTCGGAGATTTGA
>CAZVOR010000047.1:0-14160 GCA_964628745.1 uncultured Halobacteriales archaeon | reverse complement strand
GGCTGCTGCCGCGAGGTCGGCCGCGCCTCGTTCGTCCTCTCGACGCCGGAGACGCGCATCCTCGTCGACTGCGGCGACAAGCCCGGCGCCGAGGACCAGGTACCGTACCTCCAGGTGCCGGAGGGGCTCGGTGCGGGACCGAACAACCTCGACGCGGTCGTGCTGACCCACGCCCACCTCGACCACTCCGCGCTCGTCCCGCTGCTGTTCAAGTACGGCTACGACGGCCCCATCTACACCACCGAGCCCTCCCGCGACCTCATGGGCCTGCTGACCCTCGACTACCTGGACGTCGCGGCCAAGGAGGGCCGGACGCCGCCCTACGAGTCCGAGATGGTCCGGGAGGCCATCAAGCACACCATCCCGCTCGAGTACGGCGACGTCACGGACATCGCGCCGGACGTCAAGCTCACGCTGCACAACGCGGGGCACATCCTCGGCTCGTCCATCTCGCACTTCCACATCGGCGACGGGCTGTACAACGTCGCGTTCTCCGGCGACATCCACTACGCGGACACGCGGCTGTTCAACGGCGCGGTCAACGACTTCCCGCGGGTCGAGACGCTCGTGCTCGAGTCGACCTACGGCGGCCGGAACGACTACCAGACCGACCAGGAGGACTCCGAGCGCCAGCTCGTCGACCTCGTCAACCGGACCCACGACCGCGGCGGCAAGGTACTCGTGCCGGCGTTCGCCGTCGGCCGCTCCCAGGAGATCATGCTCGTGCTCGAGGAGGCGATGCGCACGGGGAAGATCCCCGAGATGCCCGTCCACCTCGACGGCATGATCTGGGAGGCCACCGCCATCCACACGACCTACCCGGAGTACCTCCGCGACGACCTGCGCGACCGCATCTTCCACGAGGACGAGAACCCGTTCCTCGCCGAGCCGTTCAACCACATCGACGGCGGGGAGGACGAGCGGGAGGAGATCCGCGACGGTGGACCCTGCATCATCCTCTCGACCTCCGGCATGGTCACCGGCGGGCCGATCATGTCGTGGCTCGAGCACCTCGGGAGCGACCCGGAGAGCACGCTGACCTTCGTCGGCTACCAGGCCCAGGGCACGCTCGGCCGGCGCATCCAGAGCGGCTGGGACGAGATCCCCATCAACGACCGCGGCCGGTCGAAGACGCTGTCCCTGAAGCTCGACGTCGAGACGGTCGACGGCTTCTCCGGGCACGCCGACCGGCAGGGGCTCGAGAACTTCGTGAAGACGATGAACCCCCGCCCCGAGAAGGTGCTCTGCGTGCACGGCGACGAGCGCTCCACGCAGGACCTCTCCTCGGCGCTGTACCACAAGTACAACATGCGGACGTTCGCGCCGAAGAACCTCGAGACGTTCCGGTTCCTGTAGGGAGCTCTGGGAGTTCTCGACCCCACTCCAGCCCCGAGACGCCCCATCGTGACGCCGGGACGCCCCATCGCGACGTGTTATGGCGGACGACCGCGACGTGCGGGTATGGCCACCATCGGCAACGTCACGTTCGCCTGCGCGGACCCTGCGTCGCTCGCCGAGTTCTGGGTCGAGGCGGTGGACTACGAGCTCCAGCCGGCCCCGCCGGGCTTGCTGGAAGCCATCGAGGCCGAGGGCGGGGATCCGAACGCGGCCGCGGCAGCCGTCGACCCCGACGGGCACGGCCCGCGGCTGTTCTTCAAGAAGCTGCCCCGGTCCGAGCCCGCACATATCCCCATCCACCTCGACCTGAACGCCGAGGACCGCGAGGCCGAGGTCGACCGGCTCGTCGGGCTCGGCGCGACCGTCGTCGAGACGAAGACGGAGACCACCGGGCCCTACGCCGAGACGTGGACGGTCATGCGCGACCCGGAGGGCAACGGGTTCTGCGTGCAGTCCCCGGCGTCGAGCGAGTGAATCCCGCGGCGGACGCCGCGCCCGAGTCCCCTACTCGGCCGTCTCCGCCGGATCGACGACCTCGCCGGCGACGTCGTCGACGCCCACCCGCTCGCAGAGGTCGTACAGCGGGCAGGCCTCCGGCCCGTCGATGCACGCCGGCTCGCGGGCGGTGCAGTACTCGCGGCCGAACTGGATGCTCGCGGTGTGCCCGAAGCCGCACTTCTCGGCCGGGACCTCCCGCTCGAGCACCTCGCGGACCGCCTCGTGGTCCGCGTCGGGCGGCGCGACGCCGAGCCGTCGGTAGATGCGGTGGACGTGGGTGTCGACCGGGAAGACGCCCGCCCGGCCGCCGGAGAACAGGAGCACGCAGTCGGCCGTCTTCGGGCCCACGCCGGTCATGTCGAGCAGGGTCTCGCGCACGACCAGGGGTTCCGTGTCCATGACGAACGCGTCGAATCCCGCCGCTCCCCCGTACTCCTCGACGACCCGGGCCGCCAGCGCGACGAGCGTCCGTGCCTTCTGGTTGTACAGGCCGGCGTGGCGGATGGTGTCGGCGAGGCGGTCGACGTCGGCGGCCGCGAGAGACGCCGCCAGGTCGCCGTCGTCCGCCGCCCCGGGTCCGCCCGCCCCGTAACGCGAGAGCAGCGCGTCGTGTGCGGGCTGGCTGGCCTTGTCGCTCGTGTTCTGCGAGAGCACCGTCCGCACGAGGCACTCGAAGGCGTCCTGGCCCCCGTAGGTCTTGCGCCAGTACCGCTCCCCGAGCCGGTCGACGACGGCCTCGGCGCGGGTGGCGGCCTCCCCGGGGACGAACTCGGCCGCGACGCCGCCGCCGGTCGAGCCGCCGGAGATGTTCTCGACGGGCTCGGGGTCGTCGAGTACCTCCTGGTCGGGCTCCCCGGGCACGGGCCGGTCGTCGCGTCCCGTCACGCTCCCCCCGGGCCGTCGATCTCGCCCCACTCCCCGCGGAAGTAGGTGAGTGCGGGCGCCGCCGGGCGCTGCACGCCGGCGTCCTCGACCGCACCGACGTAGACGGTGTGGTCGCCGGCCTCGTGGGACGCGGCGACCGTGCAGTCCAGGTAGGCGAGCGCCTCCTCGAAGATGGCGGCGCCGGTGACTCCCGTCGCGGTGGCCTCGGTCTCGAAGGGGCTCGTCTCGAGCTCGACCATGTTCGCGAAGTGCTCGCCGAGGTGGCGCTGGTCGCCGGCGAGCACGTTCACGCAGTAGCCGTCGTCGCCGGCCGAGAGCCGCTCGTGGGTCTCGGTGTCGTGGTCGATGCAGACCAGCACGAGCGTCGGCGACAGCGAGACGCTCGCGAACGCGTTGACGGTGATGCCGTGGGCGGGCTCCGGGAGGGTCACGACCGTCACGCCGGCGGCGAAGTTGCCCATCGCCCGGCGGAAGGCCTCTTGGTCGACCATGCCGGACAACGGCCCGCCGTGGCCGTAAACCTGTCCGTGCGACCGCGTCCGGGCCGGACCGGGCTCGCCTGCGCCGGGCGAGGCTCGCCGGTCGACGGCCCGCCGGGGGCCGTCACCCGCCGACCCGGATGACGAGCTCGAGCGGCGCGCCGTCGGCGAGGGCCGCGACGAGCTCGCGAGGGAGGTCAGCGGCGGCCGCGTCCGCGCCGACGACCACCGTGCGGTCGTCGACGTGGTCGCTGGTCCGACCGACCAGCGACCGCTCGCTCGCGAACGACAGGCCCGGGTGCCCGCGACCCGACGCGGTCGCCTCGCGGCCGCCGACGCGGAACGCGAGCTCGATGGTCGCCGCCACGTCCCGGCAGGCGGCGACGAACCCGGGGGCGAAGTCCGCGGGCGCCCGGTCGGCCTCGACGGCGAGGATGCAGTCGCCGGCCGGCGTCAGGTAGTCGTCCGTGGTCACCTCGAAGGTGCTCCCGTGCGTCGCGGTGACGTGCTCGTGACCGACGGCCCGGACCCGCTCTTCCATGGGCGGGGTAGTCGGACGGGCGCGAAAAGCGTCTCGGCTCCGCCCGCCGGCCGGCACCGGGCTCCCGCGACACGTGTTGACGCGACCCAGGTATAACCGGGAGAGGGCCCGGGGTTTCCCGCATCGGGGGGAGCGAAACGATTAAATCGCCGAAGCCTGTACGTCGGGACACCGAAACTGCGTCCGGCGGTTCGGTAGTATCGCCAACCAACCGATGAAGGGGAGCGTCCTTGTCACGGCCCGCCGAGGCTACGAGGAGCTCCCGCCGTCGGTCGCCGGACCGGGGATGGAATCGAGGCACAACCAACCATGGTAGCGGAAGCCGAACTCGAAACCGAGTACGACATCGACCCGATCGACCCGAACCGAAACGTCGCCCTTTCTGACGCCGACCTCGAATCCGACTCGAAGGGCAAGCTCATCAAGCTCGCCGGCCAGCTGCGCGACCGGCGCAACGAGCTCAACCAGAAGGCCTCCCGGCGCGCGAGCCTCCGGGACGACCTGAACGCGAAGACCCGCGAGCAGGTCGACCGCGCCCAGGAGCACCGCGAGCAGCGCGACGAGCTGAACGACCGCGTCCAGGAGCACAAGGAGCAGCGCAACGAGCTCAACGCCGAGGCGAACCAGCTGTTCGAGCAGCTCGACCAGAAGAAACAGGAGCTCGAGCTCGACCAGGGCAAGAGCCTCGACGAGCTGAAGGCCGAGATCGAGCGCCTCGAGTTCAAGCAGCAGACCGAGGTCCTCTCGCCCGACGACGAGCGGGCCCTCATCGACAAGATCGACGCCAAGCGCGACGAGTACCGCGAGCGGAAGGCGAAGCTCGAGGAGACCGAGGAGCTCGACGACCTCGAGGAGCGCGCCAAGGCGGTCCGGGACGAGGCCTCCGAGCACCACCGCCAGGTCACCGAGCTGGCCGACGAGGCCCAGCAGCACCACAACCAGATGATCGAGGCCTACCGCGCCGCCGACGACATCCGCGACGAGGCCGACGCGATGCACGAGCTGTTCGTCGAGGCCCAGGAGCTGGCCGACCGGCACCACGAGGACTTCGTCCGCGTCCAGAAGCGCCTCCGCGAGCTCGACAAGCGCGAGGAGGAGGAGCGCCAGTCCGAGCGCGCCAAGGAGCGCGAGGCGGCCAAGGAGGAGGCCGAGGAGATCTACCAGAAGTTCAAGGACGGCGAGACCCTCGAGACCGAGGACCTGATGAAGCTGCAGAAGGCCGGCCTGCTGTAATCGGGGGTCGGTCTCCCGGTCCGAACGCCCGACGGCCGCGGCCCCGGCCGCCGCCGGCGAACCTTTTACCGGGTGGCTCCCGTCGCCGACGGCATGCCAAGCCGTCGAAACCGAACCGGTCGCACCGTCGTGGCCCTGCTCGGGCTGCTCGTCGCCGTCGCCGTCGGGGTGGCGCTGTTCGTCGTCCTGCCCGCGTCCCTCGCCGACATCGTCGGCATCGTGCTCGTCATCGGGGTCGCCGTCCTCGGCGCGCGAGTCGCGGCTCGGCTCGGCGAGCGGGTCTTCCCCTCGTACAACGTCGCCGAGGTGGCGGTCGAGGGCCCCATCACCCGGGACGGCGGCGGCGTCCTGCCGTCGAGGCCCGGCGGGACCCCGGCCGACGACATCGTCGAGCAGATCGAGGCCGCCGACGAGGACGACAACGCCGAGGCCCTCCTGGTGAAGCTCAACACCCCGGGCGGGGAGGTCGGCTCGAGCGACGACATCCGGCGGGCGGCGATGGCGTTCGACGGCCCCACGTTCGCGTACGCGACGGACCTGTGCGCCAGCGGCGGGTACTGGATCGCGTCGGGGTGCGACGAGCTGTGGGCCCGGGACCACTCCCTGGTCGGCAGCATCGGTGTCATCATGTCCCGCGTCAACGCCGCCGGGCTGGCCCGGAAGGTCGGCCTGACCTACGAGCAGATCACCGCCGGCGAGTACAAGGACGCCGGCGTACCGCTCAAGGAGCTCACCGAAGAGGAGCGCGAGTACCTCCAGGGGCTCACCGACGGGTTCTACGACGACTTCGTCGAGCGCGTCGCCGGCGGCCTCGGTCTCGACGCCGAGTTCGTCCGCGACACCGAGGCCAGGATCTACCTCGGCGACGAGGCGCACGAGCTGGGCCTCGTCGACGCGCTCGGCCACCGCGAGGCGGTCGAGGAGCACCTCGAGGCGCTGCTCGAGGCGCCCGTCACGGTCCGGGAGTTCGAGCCCGAGCGGAGCCTGCGCCAGCGGCTCCGGGGGGCGGCCGTCGAGCTGGCGTACGCGTTCGGGGCCGGGGTGGCGGGTACCGTCGCCGCCGACCACGAACCCGCTCTCGAGCTGCGCTGAGCCCGCTGCCGGCGGAAACGGCGCCGACGGCCCGGGCACGACACTTTTATCCACCGGCTGCGACGGACCGTACGGGAATGAGCACGCTGGTGGTGAGCGTCGACCGCGCCGGCGACGTCCGCCGGAAGGCCGGCGTCGAGATGCCCGTGGTCGGCTGGGACGCCGTCCGCTCGCTGGTCACCGACGTGGGCCTCGCGGACCCCGAGGACAGCGCCGTCAACAGCCTGCTCGAGGCGCTCCGCGTGACCAGGGACCTCGAGGCCGCCGACGAGGCCGCGACGGTCGTCGTCGTCTCCGGGACCGCCGACACGATGGTGGGAGCGGACCGGTCCGTGGCCCGGCAGATGGACGACCTCGTCGCCGCCCACGAGCCGGACGCCGTCATCGTCGTCATCGACAGCGCCGAGGACGAGCGGCTGATCCCCATCATCGAGAGCCGGGTCCGGGTGGACTCGGTCGACCGGGTCGTCGTCCGGCAGGCCCACGACCTCGAGTCGACCTACTACCTGCTCAAGCAGTTCCTCGCCGACGAGGAGCTGCGCGGCACCGTGCTCGTACCGATCGGCGTGGCGCTGCTGGCGTTCCCCATCCTCACCTTCCTGGCCGGGACGGGCGTGGCCGTCGCGGCCATCACCGCCACCATCGGCGGCTTCCTCCTGTACAAGGGGCTCGGCATCGACGACTACCTCGAGGACCTGCCCGCGCAGGCCCGCGACGCCTTCTACTCGGGCCGGGTCTCCATCGTCACCTACGTCGTCGCGGCGGGCCTGGCGCTCGTCGGCGTGTTCGCCGGCGCGCTCGGCGTCTCGTCGCTCGACTCCGGGCTCGGCATCATCGTCTCGAGCATGGGCTTCGTCTACCACAGCGTGCCGTGGCTCGCGCTCGCGGCGCTGGCGGCCTCGACCGGCCGGCTGTTCGACGAGGTCATCCGGAACGAGCAGGTCTCCTCGGCGTACCTCAACCTCCCGTTCGGCGTCGTGGCGACGGGCGTCGTCGTCCGCGGGTTCTCGGCGTACTTCCTGCAGCGCTCGGGCGCCGTCGACCCCATCGTCGCCCCCGAGCTCCGCCTGGGCGCGCTCCGGATGGCGGCGTTCCCGCTCACCCCGGAGGAGCGCCTGGCGCTGTTCGTCGTCGCCGGGGTGATGGTGAGCCTCGTCGGCGTCCGGGTGGCGGCGTACGTCAGCGACGCGTCGCTGCCGGAGCGGGAGCTGGCGGAGTGATGGCGGCGGCGACGCGCCGGCATGGCGGCGGCGACCGGACCGCCGGGTATCGGCCGCGGCCATGAGCGGCCCCTGGGTGAGCCTGTTCTCGGGCGGGAAGGACTCCTCGTGGGCCCTCCACCGGGCGCTCGAGGCCGGGCTGCCCGTCGAGTCGCTGCTGACCGTCCACCCGCCCGCCGGCTCCTACCTGTACCACGTCCCCGCCACGCGGCTGGCCGGCCTCGCCGCGGAGAGCATCGGGCTGCCGCTGGTCGAGGTCGAACCCGACTTCGCGGTCGACGGGCCGGTCGACGCCGGCGAGCAGGGCGACCGCGAGCTCGAGCCCCTCGAGGCCGCGCTCCGCGAGTACCGCGAGGAACGCGGGGATCTCGGGGGGGTGACCGCCGGCGCCGTGGCCAGCGAGTACCAGGCGGGCCGGCTCGAGCGGCTCTGCAACCGGCTCGGCTGCGAGCTCTACGCGCCGCTCTGGGGGGCGGAGCCGCTCGCGGCCGGCCGCGCGATGGTCGACGCCGGGCTCGACGTCCGGGTCGTGGCCGTCGCCGCCGACGGGCTCGACGAGACGTGGCTCGGCCGCCGGCTCGACCGCGAGGCGCTCTCCGAGCTCGCGGCGCTCGCGGAGCGACGGGGCATCCACGTCCTCGGGGAGGGCGGGGAGTACGAGACCCTGGTTGTCGCCGGACCGCACATGACCCGGCGCATCGCGTTCGAGGCCACGACCGAGTGGGACGGGACCAGCGGGGCGCTCGTCGTCGAGGAGGCGTGGCTCGAGTAGCCACCGGCGTGGGAACACACGGTCCCTACGGCCCGTTCGCGATCTGGGTGTGCGCGCCGATGAGCGCCTCGTTGAGGTCGAGGTTCTCGACCCGGGTGTCCTCGTCGATGATGGTCCCGCGGAGGTCGCAGTCCTTCACCGCCGCGTCCGGGAAGACGAGCGACCGGTCGAGGTGGGAGTCCTCGACCCTGGCGCCGGCCATCACGTGGACGTTCTCGCCGAGGGTCGTGCCGACGAGCGTCGCCGACTCCTCGACGAGGTTCTCGCCGCCGAGCTCCCACGCCACGGCGTCGAGGTACGACTCCGGCGTGCCGATGTCGAACCAGGCGCCGTCGAACGTGAAGGCGGCGACGGGCTCGCGGGGATAGAGCCACTGGAGGAACCAGCCGGGCTCGTCGGGGTTGTTGCCGTCGTCGAGGTACGCCGGCAGTCGCGGCAGTGTCGACACCGGGAAGGCGTAGCACGCGATGGAGACCAGCGTGCTCTTCGGGTCGTCCGGCTTCTCCTGGAAGTCGACGAGGCGGCCGTTCTCGAGCTCGACGACGCCGTAGGACTTCGCCAGCTCGCGGGAGCCGACGTCGTAAGCGGCCAGCGAGGTCGTGCCCGCCGCCTCGAAGAAGTCGATGAACTCCGAGACGTCGAACGACAGCAGGTTGTCGCCGGCGACCACGAGCAGGTCGTCGTCGACGCCCTCGCGCTCGGTCAGCTGCGCCAGCGCCCCGACGACGCCGAACTTCTCCGACTCCTCGACGGTGTCCTCGACCGAAAGCGACGGCTTCTCGAAGGGCGCGGCCGCCAGGTGGGCCTCGAAGTCCTCGGCGAAGCGCTCGTTCGTGCTGACGTGGACCGCGTCCACGCGGTCGTCGGCCTCCAGCTCCGCGAAGATCCGGTCGATGACCGTGGACTCGCCGACGGGGAGCAGCATCTTCGGCCGATGCTTGGTGATCGGCCACAGCCGGGTGGCGTATCCGCCCGCGAGGACCACGGCCTCCATGTCCGCTCCGTCAACGCGGCGCGGTAAGGCCTTTATCATTCCGCAGTCGGGCCCGTACCCGACGGTCGCGGGCGGTCAGTGGTCGAGCCCGCCGCGGTCGTCGTGACCGCCGTCGTCGGCCACGCCGGGGCCGACGACCGTCCACTCGGGCTCGTCGAGGTAGACGACGTCGCCGTCGGTGACCACCGCCACCTCGTCGAGCACCGCGCCCTCGCAGGGGCCCCACGTGCACAGGCCGGTGGCGCGCTCGAACATCGCGCCGTGCCGCTGGCAGACGATCTCGTCGCCGCGGACCGTGGCGCCGTCGCCCCGGTCGAGCCGGACGTCGATCCAGTGCTGACAGTGGTTCTCCCAGGCGGCGATGGAGCCGTCGGCCAGCCGCGTCAGCAGCACCTCGCGGGTCTCGCCGTCGCGCTCGAGGATGTAGACGGCCGTCCCGTCCGGGGGGACGTCCTCGACGGGAGCGAGCCGACTGGCCTCCATGGTCGTCACTCGGGGTCGCGCGACTTCACTGCCGCCCTATCCGCGGCGGCCGGCGGTCCCGGGAGATGCTACCGGTCCTTCGCCCGTTCGATCCACGACGAGATGCGGCCCTCGCCCACCCCGGACGCCTCGGAGAGGGCGGCGGGGTCGGCCGCCGCGAGGTCGCCGACCGTCTCGACGCCGGCCTCGCCCAGTCGCTCGGCGTAGGCCGGGCCGATGCCCGAGAGCGAATCCACCGGCTCGTCGCTGCCCTCCGGCGCCGACGCCTCGACGGCGTCGTCGACGGCGGAGCCACCGGCGGCCGGCGATTCGCTCGGCCCCGTCGACGTCGCTGGCTCCTCGTCGGCCGTGGGAGACGACGGCTCCCCGACGTCGCGCTCCGAGACCGTCGTCCCGCGCTCGACGGGCACCTCGGTCCCGGCGGCGTCGCGGCTCCCCGCTGCGGGTCCGCGCCGCTCGTCGAACTCCGACCGGAGCGTCTCGATGCCTACCACGAGCCTCGCTCGAGCCTCGCGGTAGGCCGATTCCAGCATCGTCAGTGCCGTCTCGTAGGCCGATTCCACCTGCGACCCGAGCGTCTCGTCCGTCGTCGGCTCCCTCGACTCGCGCGTCATAACGCCGTCGTGTTGGACGGCGTGACACTTAAAGGCGTTCCCATCCCGTTCCGGGCCAGAACGGCCGTATTCGGCTACAGCAGCGCCCGCAGGGCCCGATTCATTGCCGCGACGGGGGCCTCGCGGCCGGTCCACCGCTCGAACGCCTCGACCCCCTGGTACAGCAGCATCCAGCCGCCGTCGACCGTTCGCGCGCCGGCCGCGTCGGCGTCCCGCAGCAGGCGGGTCTCGACGGGCCGGTAGACGGCGTCCATGACCACCAGCCCGGCGTGCAGCGCCGACGCCGGGACGGGCGAGCGGTCCGACTCGAGCCCGACGCTCGTGGCGTTGACGAGGAGGTCCGCGGACGCCGCCAGCGTCGGCAGCGTATCGAGCCCGTGAGCCGTGCCGCCGTCGAGCAGCGCGGCGACCGACTCGGCCTTCGACATCGTCCGGTTGGCCACCGCCACCCGGGCGCCGGCCTCGTCCAGGGCGACGGCGATGGCCCGACCCGCGCCGCCGGCGCCGACGACCACCGCCTCGGCGCCGGCCAGCGCCACATCGTGGTGCTCGAGCGCGCGCCGGGCGCCGGCCGCGTCGGTGTTGTCGCCGGTCGGCGGGTCGGTCGCGAAGTCCACGAGGTTGACCGCGCCGATCCGCTCGGCGAGCGGGGCGGGCTCGACGTGCTCGAGGACGGCCCGCTTGAAGGGGATGGTGACGTTCAGCCCGGCGACCCCGAGGGCGCCGGCGCCACGGACGGCGGCGCCGATGGCCGCCGGCGCGGGCTCGAAGGTGACGTACCTGGCGTCGAGGTCGAGCGCCTCGTAGGCCGCCTCGTGCATCGGCGGCGACAGCGAGTGCCCCACGGGGTTGCCCACGAGCCCGTAGACCTCCATGCCGCCGGCTGCGCCCCCGGCCGGCTTAAGTGCCCGGTGGCTGCGCCCGGCCGGTGCACCGGCCGCTTCCGGCGACGGGGACCCTCAGTGGGCCACGCCCGACAGGTCGAACGCCAGCACGTGGTAGACG
This sequence comes from uncultured Halobacteriales archaeon, assembly GCA_964628745.1. Classification (GTDB taxonomy): domain Archaea; phylum Halobacteriota; class Halobacteria; order Halobacteriales; family Hikarchaeaceae; genus CAZVOR01. The sequence continues at coordinate 2,946 of CAZVOR010000047.1, read as the reverse complement.
ACGATGACGATGAACAGCAGGTAGAACAGCCCGCCCACCAGGAACGGCCACGGGTGCATGTTGCCGTCCTCGATGGCGCGGGCTCGCAGGTAGAGGATGCCGCCGCTTACGATGGCGAGCACCGCCGAGAAGCCGTTGAGAAAGCCCGTCGTCCCCCACACGAGCGAGAGGTCCCACGAGGTGAACACGATGCCCAGCGTGACCGGGAGCGTCCCCTGGAACGCCATCGCGCCGGTGATGTTGCCGAGCGCGAGCGTGTCCTTGTCGCGAGAAATCCACAGCACGCTGTTGAACTTCTCGGGGAGCTCGGTCGCCAGCGGCGCGAGCAGCAGCGCGACGATGGCCGGCGGGATGCCGAGCACCTCCCTGGAGGCCCACTGGACCTCGTCGACGAACAGGTGCGCGCCGCCGATGATGATGCCGAGCGCCAGCAGCGTCTGTACGACCACGAGCACCGTGTTCGGGTTCGCCCGGTAGCGCCGGGTCGGGTACGGCCCCGGCAGCCGCTCGAGCGACTCGTCCAGGACGAGACCGAGGTGCAGCTCGTCGAGTCCCCCCTCCTCGATGAGCTGACCGCTGGTCAGCGACCGATAGAGGTAGACCAGGTAGAGCACGACCAGCGTCACGGCGATGGCGTGGTCGACGTACCAGTTCTCGATGACGGCGGCCAGGAACGCCAGCGAGTAGCCGAACAGGAAGAACGTGAGGTCGCGCCGGGTCGAGACGGCGTTGAAGTGCATCTCGGCGCCGAACTGCCGGCGCCGGGCGAAGTAGAGTACGCAGCTCCCGACGAGGAACATCGCGATGGTCGCGAGCATGAACGGCGCCCCGAGGATGGCGCCGACGCCGACCTCGTCCCCGGCGGTGCCCCCCCGGGTGGCCTGCTGGATGATGGCGATGATGGCGATCATCGACTCGGGCAGCGCCGTGCCGACGGCGGCGAGGATGCTCCCCGTCGCGCTCTCGGAGATGTCCAGCCGGTGGCCGAGCCACTCGACCCCGTTGGTGAATATCTCCGCGCCGACCAGCAGGAGGACGAACGAGCCGACGAGCAGGAGCGTGTTCCCGACGGGTTCCGAGACGAACGGGACCGTCACGGCCGGGACCATGCCTGTGGGGGGGTTCTGGCAGCACCTAATTAAGGAGTCGGATTCGAACGCGCGGCGTCCGACCCGCCCACGGGGTTTCGACGGCCTTTACCGGCACGGTGTCGTCCGCCGGGGTGTGCTGGGCATCGTGGTCAGCCGCGCGGACGAGGCGTCCGTCCACGTCGGCGAGCGACTGCTCGAGCTCGCCGACTGGTCGGCTCACCGGGACGACGCCGCGCCGGACGGGGCCGGCGGGGGGACGTACTACGCCACCCACGGCGCCGAGCTGCGCGAGTTCGACGGCCTCCACGTCGAGCTCGACCGCCCAGCCGAGCCGTTCGACGGACCCGACCTCCTGGCGTTCGCGTCGCGACACTCGGGGGAGACGGGCCCCCTCCTGACCGCCCACCACACCGGCAACGTCGGTCCCGCCGAGTTCGGCGGCGAGCCGAACGAGCTGGCGGTGGCGGCCCCCGGCGCCCTGTCGGCGGCCCTCGAGGCGTTCGAGCGGCACGCCCCCGACGGCTACGACGTCGGCCTGGAGTGCACGCACCACGGTCCCACCGACGTCGCCGTCCCCTCGCTGTTCGTCGAGGTCGGCAGCGACGAGCCGCAGTGGCGCGACCCGGAGGCCGCGGCGGCGGCCGCGCGTGCCATCCTCGACCTGCGGGGCGTCGAGCCGACCGTCGAGCGGACGCTGGTCGGCTTCGGGGGCGGCCACTACGCGCCACGTTTCGCGCGCATCGTCCGGGAGACCGACTGGGCCGTCGGCCACGTGGTCGCCGACTGGAGCCTGGCGGCCGCCGGCGGGCTCGACCGCGCGGTCGTCCGCCGGCTCTTCGAGCGAAGCGGCGCGGAGCTGGCGGTCGTCGACGGCGAACGACCCGACCTGGTCGGCCTCGTCGAGTCGCTGGGCTACCGGGTCGTCGGGGAGACCTGGGTCCGGGAGACCGACGGCGTGCCGCTGGCCCTCGTCGAGCGCGCCGAGGCGACCCTCGGGCGCGTCGACGACGGGCTCCGGTTCGGCGACGCCGCTCGCGGCCAGCGGACGCCGGCGGCGTTCCAGGTCGTCGAGCCACCGGCGGCCCTGCTGGCGGACGCGAGCGGCGTCGACGCCGACGGGGCGGTCTCGGCGGTGGCGGCCGGGGCGGTCGCCTTCGAGACCGCCGAGTCCGGCAGCCGACCCGCGGGCCGGGTGGCGGTCCCCGACGCGAGCGCGTGGGACGCCATCGAGGCCCGGCTGGTCGACCTGCTGGCCGACCGCTTCGACGACGTGACGGTCGAGCCCGACGAGATCGTGGCCGTCGAGCGGGCGTTCGACCCCGACCGGGCGCGGGCGCTGGGCGTCGAGGCGGGGCCCGCGTTCGGACGGCTCGCGGCCGGGGACGCGGTCGAGGTCGACGGGCGCGAGGTGACCCCCGAGGAGGTCCACGTGACGCGGCGTCGTCGGTACCCTCGCTGAGGGCGACGAATCGTCAGACGGCAGTCTGACGAGAAGGCGAACAGTAATGTGCGCCGATTGGGAACGGCCCCGTGTAATGGACTCGATCGTCGAAGACGCGATAGAACAAGCGGAGGGGGAGGAGATCACGGAGGCCGAGGTCGCCCCGCCCGAGGTCAATCCCTCGGGGACGATGACCGACGAGGAGCTCTACGAGGTCCTCGAGGAGCTCGAGACGAACATCACCGTCGTCGGGTGCGGCGGCGGCGGTGGGAACACCGTCGACCGGATGTACGAGGAAGGCATCCACGGCGCGAGCCTGGTCGCGGCGAACACCGACGTCCAGCACCTCGTGGAGATCAACGCCGACACGAAGATCCTGATGGGGCAGCAGAAGACCCAGGGCCGCGGCGCCGG
>CAZVOR010000046.1:0-14277 GCA_964628745.1 uncultured Halobacteriales archaeon | reverse complement strand
TCGTCTCGGCGCTGGCCGACCGCGGCGAGGCCTACCTGCTCAACTCGCTGAACCCGTTCCGGCTGGAGGGCCAGAAGACCATCGGCTACGAGATCGTCGAGGGGTCGCTGGCGGCGACCGGCCGGCTCCCGGACCGAGTCGTCCTGCCCGTCGGCAACGCCGGGAACACCGCGGCGCTGTTCAAGGCCTTCCGGGAGCTCGTCGCCGGCGGCGACGTCGACCCCGACGAGGTCCCGGCGCTCACGGGGGTCCAGGCCGAGGGGGCTGCCCCGCTGGTCGAGGCGTTCGAGGCCGGACGCGACGACGTCGAGCGGTGGGAGTCGGTCGAGACCCGGGCGACCGCGATCCGCATCGGCAACCCCGTCAACGCCCCCAAGGCGCTGCCGGGCATCCGCGAGACCGGCGGCACCGCCGTCTCGGTCACGGACGACGAGATCACCGCGGCCCAGCGCGCGCTCGCCGAGGACGGCGTCGGCGTCGAGCCCGCCAGCGCGGCGTCGGTCGCCGGGCTGCGGGCGCTCCGGGCGGCGGGGGTCGTCGAGCCCGACGAGCACGTCGTCTGCCTGACGACCGGTCACCTGCTGAAGGACCCGGACGCCGCGGCCGCGGCCGGCACCGACCCGGTGCCGGTGCCCGCGACCGTCGACGGCGTGCTGGCAGCGCTCTGAGACGGCCGCCGCGGGCTCGAACGGGCCCTCCGGCCCCGGAGCTACCACTCCACGGCCGCGACCACGGCCGCGCCCGCGAACATGCAGGCCGCGACGGCGGCGAACGCGTGGCTCAACGTGGCCACGTCGGCCACCAGCCCCACGACCGTCGGGCCGAGCGAGCCGACGGTGATGTACAGCGTGCGCATCCCGCCGAGGTCGCCGCCCATCGATTCCGTGGGGAAGGCGTCCATCAGGTGGGCCTGCATGACCGGCGGGAAGGCCATCAGCCCGGCGGCGAAGACCAGCACGCCGGCGGCCACGACGAGCGGCGACTCCGCGACCAGCACGGCGGTCAGCGTCACGGCGGCGAGCGCGAGCGCCGCCGGCGCCATCCGCTCCCGGGGGAGCCGGTCGGCCAGCCCCCCGGAGACCGGCTTGACGACGGCACCGACGAGGAAGTACGCCGCGAAGCCGGCGTTGGCGACGGCGGGGGTGAAGCCCTTCTCGGCCAGCAGGAACGTCGGCAGGAACGCCGTCGTCGACTGCCAGGAGATGGAAAAGAGGGCGTAGGCGACCAGCAGGCCGCGCAGCCGGGCCGTCCGGAGCAGCCGCCGGCCGGTCTCGCGGACCGCCAGGTCCACCCGCTCGACCTGGTACGCCTCGCGGCTCCAGACGTGCAGCGACAGGGCCACCAGCGCGACGCACGCCAGGACCGGGAGGTACGCCCACCGCCAGGTCGCGACGGCGACGACGAGCGTCGCCAGCCCGGCGGCCAGCAGCCCGCCGGTGTCGCCGGAGGCCGTGTGGATGCCGAACGCCTGGCCCCGGCGCTCGACGTACAGGTCCGACAGCAGCGCCCGCGCCGCGGTCGGATACAGCCCGACGCCGGCGCCGACCACCGCGGCGCCGAGGATGAACCAGGGGTACGACGGCGCCAGCCCCAGCATCGCGAACCCGCCCGCCGCGACGGCGAGCCCGGCCACGAGCAGCGTCTTCCGCGAGAGCCGGTCCGAGAACCGGCCGCTCGGATACTGGAGGAAGGCGTACAGGCCCCACAGCATCGTGAAGGCGAAGCCGGCCTGGGCGTTCGAGAGGCCCAGGTCCGCCCGGACCGCGGGCAGCAGCGGCGAGAGCACCAGCCGGCCGCCCTGCAGGAACAGCCACCCCAGGGAGACGGCCAGGAACAGCCGGCCGCCGTACCCGGTCGTCAGTCGCTCGGGTCGGCCGCCCGCGGTCGCGGTCACGACGCGCACCTGCCCGCGGGGGCACTTGAGTCCGCGGATTCCGGCCGGAAGATACTCGGTCGGGGTCCCCGTCGGTGCCCGGACGATGCCGCACCGGACGCCCGGGCTGACCGCGCGCGAGCGCCTCGCCGCCCGCGCCGTGCACTACGTCGGCTACGCCGCCTTCTTCGGCCTGCTCTACGGCGGCGTCCGGTACGGGCTCGGCCGGTTCCCCGACGCGCTGCTGTTCGGCGTCCTGCTGGGCTCGGTCGCGAAGGACCTGTACGACGAGTACCGGCTGCGCCGGGGACGGCAGCCGCTCGCCTACGCCGGCGTCGAACACGCCCCGTCGAACCTGGTCCTCCTCGCGTTCCTGGCGACGGGCGTGGTGGCGCCGTCGGGCGCCATCGCCGGCGTGCCGGCCGGCCACTGGGCGGCCGGCATCGCGGCGTTCGACCTCGCCTTCGACCTCTGGCAGGACAGCCGGTCCGGCGCGGCCGAACCGGCCGCCGAGGGGCTCACCCGCCGTCGAGCACGATGGTCGTCGCGCCGGTGATGCGCTCGTCGGCCCGTATCTCCCGGAGGACGTCCTCGGGGACGGGGTCGTCGAGGTTGTAGACCGACAGCGCCTCGCCGCCGATGGTCTCGCGGGCGTTGAACATGCCCGCGATGTTCAGGCCGTGGTCGCCGAGCACCGTGCCGATGAAGCCGATGACCCCCGGCACGTCGTGGTTCCGGGTGACCAGCATGTGGCCGTACGGGATGGCGTCGACGCGGAAGCCGTCGATGCGGACGACGCGGGGGTCCTCGCCGGCGAACAGCGTCCCGCAGACGCTGACGGCGTCGCCGCTCCCGCTGACCCGGACCGTCACGAGGCTCTGGAAGTCCTCGGACTGCCGGGTCCTGGTCTCCGCGACCTCGACGCCGCGCTCCTCGGCGACGCGGGGGGCGTTCACGGCGTTGACCTGCCACTCCAGCGGCTCGAAGACGCCCTTCAGCGCGCTGGCGGTGACGAGGTCGACCTCCTCGGCGGCGATCTCCCCCTCGTAGCGGACCTCGATGGCCTCGACGCGGCCGTCGTACAGCTGGGCGGCGATCTTCCCGCTCGTCTCGGCGAGGTCGACGTACGGCCGCAGCCGCCGGAACGCCGCCTCGTCGATGGACGGGGCGTTCAGCGCGTTGGCCACGGGCTCGCCGGCCAGCGCCGCGAGGACCTGGTCGGCGATGCTCGTGGCCACCTGCTCCTGGGCGGCCGCCGTCGACGCGCCGAGGTGGGGCGTCACGACGACGCCGTCCGTCGACAGCAGCGGGTTGTCCGGCGGGACGGGCTCCTCGGCGAAGACGTCCACCGCGGCGCCGGCGAGCGTGCCGTCCGCGACCGCCGCGGCCAGGGCCGCCTCGTCGACGACGCCGCCGCGCGCGCAGTTGACGAGGTACCCGCCGTCGAGCCTCGCGAGCTCGGCCTCGCCGACCATCCCCTCCGTCTCGGGCGTCAGGGGGGTGTGGACGGTGAGCACGTCCGCGCGGTCGAGGCACTCGTCGAACTCGACGAGCTCGGCGCCGAGCTGCTCGGCGCGCTCGGCGGCGATGTACGGGTCGTAGGCGACGACGTCCATCCCGAGCGCGTCGAACTTCCGGGCGGCCTCCTGGCCGACCCGACCCAGCCCGACGACGCCGAGCGTCGCCTCGGCCAGCTCCGTGCCGAGGTACTCGCCCTTGGCCCACTCGCCGGCCTTCAGGCGGGCGTGGGCCTGCGGGATGGAGCGGACCGTGGCGAACGCCATCGCGACGGTGTGCTCGGCCGCCGCGCGGACGTTGCCCTCCGGCGCGTTGGCGACGACGACGCCCTGGTCCGTCGCCGCGTCGACGTCGATGTTGTCCACGCCGATGCCGGCCCGGCCGACGATGACCAGCTCCTGTGCGGCCTCGAAGACCGCCCGGGTGACCGGCGTGCCGGAGCGGACGACCAGGGCGTGGGCGTCGGCGACGGCCTCGAGGAGGGCGTCGCCCTCGACGTCGTACGCCTCGACGACGTCGTGGCCGCTCTCGCGCAGGCGGGCGAGGCCCGCGTCCGCGACGGGGTCCGTGACGAGTACCTTCATGCCGGGGCAAAACCAGCGGCCGGATTAAACGCTTTCCACCCGCGCTCGGCGGGGCGGTTCGCGAGGACGTCGGGAGCGCCGAACCGAACCCTCAATACGACCGCCCCGCCAATCGGGGGCCGATGTCCCTCGTCGCGTTCGACTTCGACGGGACGCTGTCGGACGACGAGATGGTGGTGCTGCTCGGCGAGCGGGCGGGGTGCGCCGACGCCATCGCGGCGATCACCGAGCGGGCGATGCGCGGCGAGCTGGAGTACGCCGAGAGCCTGCGCGAGCGGGTCGGGCTGCTCGGCGGCCTGTCGGCCGCCGACGTCGGGGCCGCCTTCGACGGCGTGTGGATGCGGCCCGGGGCGGCCGAGCTGCTGGCCGACCTCCGCGAGGCCGGCGCGACGACCGCCGTGCTCACCGGCGGCTTCGAGGACGGCGTGGCGGCCGCGCTCGAGCGCGCGGGGACCGACGTGGACCGCGTGGTCGCCAACCGGCTCGGACGGCGCGCCGACGGTGCGCTCGACGGCCGGGTCGACGGGCCGCTCGTCGAGGGGACCAAGGACGGAGCCCTCCGCGAACTGGCGGCGTCGGTGGGCGTCCCGCTGGCCGACACGGTGGCCGTCGGCGACGGCGCGAACGACGTCCCCATGCTCGAGGTCGCGGGGACAGCGGTGGGCTTCCGGCCCAAGCCGGCCGTGCGGCCGCACTGCGACGTCGCGGTCGAGTCGATGGCCGCCCTGCGCCGCGTGCTCGTCGAGCGAGGCCCGCTGGCGAGCGGGTGAGCGGACCACCCACCGGCTGCAGGCCGGTCAGCGGCCGCTCGGCGGGTTAACCGGGCCTTTATCGGCGTATCAACGGTGATGGCAACATTAATGGGCGGTTGAACCGACACTACGCCAGCAGACCGCACATGGGGGCCACCACCGCGGATTCGGACCTCGCGCCCGTCGACATACACGACGTGCTCAGCAACGAGCGGCGCCAGCTCATCCTGCGATTCCTGCGGGAGGCCGGCGGGCTGCTCACCGCGCGCGAGCTCTCCGAGCGCATCGCCGAGGTCGAGACCGGCGAGTCGCCGCCGCCGCGGAACATCCGGCAGAGCGCGTACGTCTCCCTGCACCAGACGCACCTGCCGAAGCTCGACGAGCTCGACATCGTGGAGTACGACCAGTCCGCGAAGACCGTCCAGCTCAACGACCGCGCCAAGCAGGTCAGCGTCTACCTGGAGACGGTCCCGCGCTACGGCATCTCCTGGAGCGAGTACTACCTCGGCGTCGCCCTACTCGGGCTGCTGCTCGTGGCCGCCGGCGAGGTCGGCGTGCCGGTGCTGTCGGCCGTCGGCAGCGTGACGCTCGCCGCCGCGGCCTTCGCCGTCATCGCCGCCTCCGCCGCCTACCAGACGTACACCCAGCAGTCCTCGCTCGTCCACCGGCTGCGGGAGTAGCGCGGGACGGGCGCCGGGACCGCGAAACCGTGGACGAGCGGCGACGCTACCCGTCGCGAGGGCGGCTGACGTCGACGCCATCGATGGGCCTCAGTCCGGGAACAGGCTCGTGTGGACCGGCGCGAAGCGGCCGGTGGACTCGTCGGCGTCGGCCGTGTCGGTGACGGCGCGGCCCGCGACGCCGTCGGCGAGGAAGTCGGCGAGCGGCGGGCCGACGTGCTCGGGCTCGACGAGGAACGCGTCGTGGCCGTGGTCGGAGTCGACGACGTGGTGGGCGGTCCGCGCGCCGGCCGCGCGGAACGCCGCGGCGAGCTGCTCGGCCTGCTCGACCGTGAAGTGCCAGTCCGCGGCGAACGAGAGCACGAGCGCCTCGCCGTCGAACGCGGCCAGCGCGTCGGCGTCGGAGTCGTAGCCGGCGGACAGGTCGTAGTGGTCCATCGCGCGGGTCAGGTAGAGGTAGCTGTTGGCGTCGAACCGCTCGACGAACCGCTCGGCGTTGTAGTCGAGGTAGGACTCGACCTCCCGGTACGGGAAGAAGCCGGCGGCGGGGTCGGTCGGGGCGAGCGCGCGCTCGGCGGTCCGACCCGCCGCGCGGCGGCCGAATTTCGCCGCCATCGACTGCTTCGAGAGGTACAGCACGTGGCCGAGCTGGCGGGCCAGCGCGAGCCCGTCGGCGGGCGGGTCGCCGCCGTAGTAGTCGCCGCCGTTCCAGGCCGGGTCCGAGGTGATGGCCCGGGTCGCGATGGCGTCGATCGCCAGGCACTGGGCGTCGAGCCGCGCCGCGGTGGCGACCGGCGCGACCCGGCTGACGTCGTCGGGGTAGCGCCTGGCCCACTCGAGCGCGTTCATCCCGCCGACGGAGCCGCCGGTGACACAGCGCAGCCGGCCGACGCCGAGCTCGTCGAGCAGCCGGCGCTGCGCCCGGGTCCAGTCGGCGACGGTGACGGGCGGGAAGTCGACCGCGTACGGCTCGCCCGTCTCCGGGTTCTCGCTGGCGGGACCCGTCGAGCCGTAGCACGAGCCCGGGACGTTCACGCAGACGACGTAGTACTCGTTGGTGTCGATGGCCTTGCCCGGCCCGACGACGCTGTCCCACCAGGCGCGGGCCTGTCCGCGGGTGTCGGTTCGGTCGTGGCCGCCGGCGACGTGCGCCGAGCCGGTCAGCGCGTGGCAGACCAGCACCGCGTTGTCGCCGTCGAACTCGCCGTACGCCTCGTAGGCGAGCTCCAGCCGGGGGATGGACTGCCCGCACTCGAACTCGAAGGCGCCGACGTCGACGGCGCCGCGGTCGCTCGCCATCTCACGCCTCCGCGGCGGCCGACAGCGCGCGGTCGAGGTCGGCCACGACGTCGGCCGGGTCCTCGATGCCCACCGACAGCCGCACGAGGTCGGGCGTCACGCCGCTGTCGCGCTGCTCGGCCTCGGAGAGCTGCGCGTGGGTCGTGCTCGCCGGGTGGATGACCAGCGTCTTCGCGTCGCCGACGTTGGCGAGGAAGGAGGCGAGCTCCGTGCGCTCGCACAGCGCCCGCGCGCCCTCGTAGCCCGCGGCGGGCCCGAAGGCGACCATGCCGCCGAACCCGCCCTCCAGGAGCTCGGCCGCCGCCTCGTGGGTCGGATGGTCGGACAGCCCCGGGTAGGTGACCCAGGCGACGCGGTCGTCCGCGGCGAGGAAGTCGGCGACGGCGGCCGCGTTCTCGCAGTGCCGGGCCATCCGGAGCGGGAGCGTCTCCACGCCCTGGAGCGTCTGCCAGGCGTCGAAGGGGGACTGGTAGCTCCCGACCGGCCGGACCGCCCGGTGCCGCGCCGCCGCGGCGAACGCGCGGTCGCCGAACCGCTCGGCGAAGACCAGGCCGTGGAACGCGGGGTTCGGGCCCCCGACCTCGGGGAACCGCTCGGGCTGGTCGGCCCAGGGGAACGTGCCCCCGTCGACGAGCACGCCGCCGATGGTCGTGCCCGCGCCGTGCAGCCACTTCGTCGTCGACTCCCAGACGAGGTCCGCGCCGTGCTCGAGCGGCCGACAGAGCGCCGGGGTGGCGAACGTGTTGTCCACCAGCAGCGGCGCGCCGGCGGCGTGGGCGACCTCGGCGACGCGCTCGACGTCGGGCGTCACCAGCGATGGGTTACCGATGGTCTCGACGTGGACGTAGGCGGTCCGGTCGTCGACGGCGTCGGCGTAGGCGTCGACGTCGAGCGTCCCGACGAACCGCGCCTCGACGCCGCGCCGGCCGGCGGTGTGCGCGAGGTAGGTCCGCGTGCCGCCGTAGACGTCGGACGAGGAGACGACGTTGTCGCCGGCCTCGGCCAGCAGCGTCGTGACGGTGTCCAGCGCCGCCATCCCGGAGGCCGTGGCGACGGCGTCGACGCCGCCCTCGAGCGACGCCAGCCGGCGCTCGAGCGTCCGGACGGTCGGGTTGCTGACGCGCGAGTAGATGTCGCCCTCGCGCTCGAGCGCGTACAGCTCGGCGGCGGTCGCCGCGTCATCGAAGACGTACGACGTCGTCTGGTACAGCGGCGGGGCCCGGGCGCCGGTGGCGGGGTCGGGGGGCTGGCCGGCGTGGACGGCCCGGGTGTCGAAGCGTGGCTCCCGGTCAGTCATATCTCACACGTATATTTCTACGTATGAATATAACCAGCAGTTACGGCAAATCTTGCGGGGCGGCGACCGCGTGTCGTCGGGCGGCGGCGCGGCCGGGTGGCGACCCCGCCCGGGCCGCCTCCCGGTCGGCGGCCCGCGCCGCCCCGGGCGAACCCGCCCTCTTTTTGGCCGGTCCACGGGTAGCCCCGGCCATGCCCGACGACGACCCGCTGGCCTGGACGCGGGACCACACGCCGGTGCTCGCTTCGCTGGCCGAGGAGCACGGCGAGACGCGGCCCTTCGACGGCTACACCGTCGCGGTCGCCTCGCACCTCGAGACCAAGACCGGCGTCTTCATCGAGACGCTGGCCGCCGCCGGCGCGACGGTCCTCTTTGCGCCCTCCGAGCCGCAGAGTACCCACGGCGACGTCGTCGAGTACCTCGACGCCACGGCGGGCGTCGAGGCGTTCGCCGAGGAGGGCATGTCCGACGAGGCGTTCGACGACGCCCAGCACGCGCTGCTCGAGCGGGGTCCGGACGTCGTCCTCGACGACGGCTGCGAGCTCATCGCGAAGGTCCACGCCGACCACCCGGACGTCGCCGCCGGCGTCCTCGGCGGCGGCGAGCAGACCACGGCCGGCATCCACCGCCTCGAGGCGATGGACCGCGACGGCGTCCTCGCGTTCCCGGTCTACGGCGTCAACGACACGCCGATGAAGCACTACTTCGACAACGTCCACGGGACGGGCGAGTCGGCGCTGGCGAACGTCGCCATCACGACCAACGCGGTCATCGCCGGGAAGACCGTCGTCGTCGCGGGCTACGGCTACGTCGGCCGCGGCGTCGCCACGAAGGCCCGGGGGCTCGGCGCGCAGACCGTCGTCACTGAGGTCGACCCGCGCCGGGCGCTGCAGGCGCACATGGACGGCCACCGCGTCGCGAGCATGGCCGAGGCCGCCGAGACGGGCGACCTGTTCGTCACCGCCACGGGCAACGCCGAGGTCGTCCGCGAGGAGCACCTCGCGGCGATGCGCGACGGCGCGACGCTCTGCAACGCCGGCCACTTCGACGTCGAGATCGACCTCGACGCGCTCGAGGCGCTCGCCGAGCGCACGAGCGAGCCGAAGGCGGGCGTCACCCGCTATCACCTGCCCGACGGGCGCCGGCTCAACCTGCTGGCGGACGGCCGGCTGGTGAACCTCACCGGGCCGTACAGCCAGGGCCACCCGGCCGAGGTGATGGACACGACGTTCGCGATGATGTTCCTCGCCGGGCTCGACCACGTCGACGGCGAGGGGGGCGCGAACCTCTCGCCCGGCCTGTACGCCGTCCCCGACCGGCTCGACCGCCGGGTCGCCCATCGCAAGCTCGAGACGCTGGGCGCGAGCGTCGACGAGCTGACGCCCCGGCAGGAGGAGTACATGACCAGCTGGGTCGACGAGGAGAGCTACTGACCGTGGCGGAACGGTGACCGGGCGACCGGACCGGGGGCCGCGAGGGGGCGCCGTCGCCACCCTCGCCGGCGCGTGGCTGCTGACGGCGGCCACCCACCACTACATCATCGCGCCGGCGAGCGTGCTCTCCGCCGTCGCCGCCGACCTCGGCGTCCCCCCGTCGACGGCCATCTGGCTCGTCAGCGCCGTGCCGGCGGCCTGGGCCGGGACGAACTTCGCCCTCGGGGGCTGGATCGACCGGTTCGGGGACTACCGGATGATCGCGCTCGGCACCGTCGTCGTGGTCGCGACCGGCGCGTGGAGCGTCTGGGCCGGCCGCGCCGGGTCGTTCCCGTCGCTGCTGGCCGCCAGGCTCGTCGCGGGCGTCGCGGTGGGCGCCATCTGGACCGCCTCCACGAACCTCATCGGCGGGGCGGCCGCCGACGCCAGCCGGGCGACGGCCATCGGGGTGTTCGTGACGAGCGCGCCGGCGGGGTTCGCGCTGGGGCAGCTCTCCGCGCCGGTCGTCGCGGCCCGGTACGGCTGGCCGGCGACCTTCCTCGTCGTGGTCCTCGGGGCGGCCCTGGGGTTCGCCGTCCTCACGGTCGGCTGGCGGCGGCTGGACGTCGAGCCGACGACGGCGACCACCGCGTCGCTCCGGGCGAACGGGGCGGCGGTCCTCCGTCACCCGGCGGTGTGGTACGGCTGTGCGATGGCGTTCGGCGGCTACTCGCTGTACCTGTTCGTCAACGGCTGGATGCCGTCGTACCTCGCCAGCGAGTTCGCGGTCTCGCCCGCGGTCGGCGGCCTGCTGACGGCGGCGTTCCCCGCCGTCGGCGTGCTGTCCCGCGCCGGGGGCGGCGTGGTGTCGGACCGCCTGCTCGGGCAGCGACGGGTTCCGGTGCTCCAGGTGGCGTTCCTGACGTCGCTTCCGCTGGTGGTCGTCCTCGCCGGGACGCGCCGCCTCGCGGTCGTGGTCGCCGCGCTGGTGCTCGTCGGGGGCCTCATCCAGCTCACCTTCGGCGTCGTCTACAGCTACGTCCGGGAGGTCGTCGAGCCCGAGGTGACGGGCACCGCGCTGTCGTTCCTGACGACGGCCGGCATCGCGGGCGCGTTCTCGGCCCCCGTCGTCGCCGGCGCGCTCATCGACTGGTCCGGGTCGTACCGGCCGGCGTTCGCGTACGCGGCCGGCCTGACCGCGCTCGGGCTCGTCGTCTCGTGGCGCGCCCCCGAGTCCTGACCGGCCGCACGACCCCCGCGATTCGCCGGCCGCGGGGACGTCCGGCGGCTTTCGACCGCTCGACGGGGCGGTCCGCTCAGAGGACGCCCAGCCCCACCGACGACAGCGCCACCGAGCCCGCGGCGACGGCCAGCGCGACCCCGACCGCCAGCCAGTCGCGCGGCGCGAACGACCGCCGGTTGTAGAACGTCCGCTCGCGCCGGGCGTCGAACCCGCGGGCCTCCAGCGCCATCGCCTGCGTGCCGACCTGCCGGAACGCGGTCATGAACACCGGGATGAGCACCGGAACGTACTTGCGCAGCCGGTCGACCGGGTTCCCCGCCGAGAGGTCGTGCCCGCGGGCGGCCTGCGCCTGCCGGACCGTCCCCGCGGCGCCGAGGAACGTCGGGAACAGGCGCAGCGCGGTCCCGACGGCGAAGCAGAAGGCGTACGGCAGCCCGAGCGACCGCAGCGCCGCGACCAGCTCCTCGTTCGACGTCGTCGTGACGACGCCGAGCCCGAGGACGAGGAAGCTGGCGATGCGGGCCGACCGGCCGAGCGCGAACCGGAGCTCGTACTGCGTCAGCGACAGGAACGCCACGTCCAGGACCACCGGGCCGCCCGGCGGCGCGAAGGCCGGCCAGACGACGACGCTGACGACCCCGAGCGCGACGACGATGTACCACACCCGCCTGAAGTTCCGCCAGCCACCGACGGCCAGCAGCCCGACGAACGACACGGCCAGGACGGCGCCGACCCAGGCCGGGTCGGCGAAGACGAAGGCCGCCGTCGAGAGCCCGGCCGCCAGCGCGAGCTTCGCCCGGCCGGCCAGCCGGTGGACCGGCGTGCCGGCGTCGACGTACAGCGAGGTCGCGCTCACGCGCCACCCCCGGCGGCGCCCTCGCCGCCCAGCCCGGCGACCACCTCGTCGACCGAGAGCGCGGGCAGGGCGTCGTCGGCCCCGGCCACGGCGTTCGAGAAGGCGACGGCGTGCGGCGGGGTCAGGCCCCACTCGGCGAGCCGCTCGTCGGCGAACAGCTCCCGGGTCGGCGCGTCGAGCGCGAGCCGGCCGTCCCGGAGCACGACCGCCCGGCGGGCGTACCGCGCGACCGTCGACATGTCGTGGGTGACCATCACGACCGTCAGCCCCTCCTCGCGGTTCAGCCCGGCGACCATGTCCAGGAATCGCTCCTGCTGGGCCGCGTCCAGGCCCGTCGCCGGCTCGTCGAAGACGATGACCGCGGGGTCGGTCGCCAGCACGCTCGCCAGGGCGACCCGCTGGCGCTGCCCCTTCGAGAGGTTGAACGGGTCGGCCTCGGCCAGCGGCTCGAGCTCGACGGCCGCGATGGCGCGGTCGACCCGGCGGTCGAGCTCGTCGCCGGCGAGGCCGAAGTTCTCGGGCCCGAAGGCGACCTCCTCGCGAACCGTCCTGGCGAACAGCTGGTGGTCGGGGTTCTGAAAGAGGAAGCCGACCTCCCGGCCGAGCTCGCGCATCGGGATGCTCGAGACCTCCCGCCCGCGGTAGGTCACCGTCCCGGCGTCCGGCTCGAGCAGTCCGTTGAGGTGCTTGGCCAGCGTCGTCTTGCCGCTGCCGTTGTGCCCGACGATGGCGAGCACCTCCCCCTCGCGGACGGCGAGGTCGACGCCGTCGACGGCGCAGATCGTCTCGCGGTCCGTCTCGAAGGCGTGCGCGACGCCGTCGAGCTCGAACAGCGGCTCGCCGGCCGGCTCGCCGGGGCCGTCCGCCAGGAGCTGGCCGCGGCGGGCCGGCGGCGTCCAGGACAGCCCGAGCTCGTCGGCCAGCGCGACGGCCTCCCCGGGGACCAGCGGGAGCGCGTCGCGCTCGACCCCGAGCCGGTCGAACGCCTCGACCAGCGGCGGGACGGCGACCCGGCACGCCCGGAGCGCCTCGAGGTCGGTGAACACCTCCCGGACGGGCCCCTCGCGGTAGACCTCGCCGCCGCGCAGCAGGACCGCGCGGTCGGCCAGCAGCGCCTCCTCGACCTTGTGGGTGACCAGGACGATGGTCTCCGGGCCGGCCCAGTCCCCCTCGGCGTCCGCGAGCCCGGCGGCCCCCGCTCCGGCCGGGCGAGCGGCGGGCCGGCCGGCGTCGGCCAGTCGCCCGACGACCTCGAGGATGTCGCGGGTCCCGCGCGGGTCGAGGTCGCTGGTCGGCTCGTCGAGCACGAGCAGCTGCGGGTGCGTCGCCAGCACGCCGGCCAGGACGAGCCGCTGTTTCTGTCCCCCGGACAGCGTCGCGGGCTCCCGGCGCCGGTCGAGCGCTTCGAGGCCGACGGTCGCGAGCGCGGACGCGACGCGCGGCCCGATGTCGTCGGCCGGCACCGCGAGGTTCTCCGGGCCGAAGCCCACCTCGGCGTCGACGCTCGTGCCGAACAGCTGGGCCTCGTAGTCCTGCAGCACCATCCCCACGGCCTCGGCCATCTCGGCGACGCGCGCGCCGGTCGTGTCGCGGCCGAGCACCGAGACGTCGCCGCGGAAGGCCCCGCGGATGAACCCCGGGATGATGCCGTTGAACGTCCGGAGGAGCGTCGACTTCCCGCCGCCGCTGGCCCCCATGACCACGGTGAACGAGCCGTCCGGCAGGTCCAGGTCGACGCCGCGGAGCACCAGCCCGCCGCGGGCGTCCGGGTCGACGGCCTCGCCGTAATCCTCGCCACCGGGGAGCTCCGCGTCGCGGTCGTACGAGAACACGACGTCGCGTAGCCGCGCCGCCAGCCCGCGGGCACCGGCGGACGGTTCGTCCGTCATCTATGCCGGGGTTGCGGGGGCGGGGTAAAATAGCTCCGCGGTGTGCCCTACGTTGGGGTGGCCCGACCGACCAGCTCCGAGAGCCGCTCGGCGCTCAGCCACGAGAAGCCCAGCAGGACGACGAAGCCGACGACGCCGAGCACCTGCTGGGTCAGCGTCGCCGGCGCCTCGGTGATGTAGGTGCCCAGGCCGATGCCGACGACGACCCAGACGATGGAGACGGCGGCGATGCCGTACGCCGCGAGCTGGCGGCGAGACGGGTCGGCGGCCGTGAGGTCCTCGGCGTACATCACGTCGGGGTAGAGCAGGCCCATCTCCTTGATGCGCGGGTAGGTCAGGTACAGGAGGATGGGGCCGAGGACGCCCGCGGCGATGAAGTTGTTCAGCGTGATGGTCGTGCCGAGCACGGCGAACGGCACGAGCCCGAGCAGGTCGACGCCCCACGCGATGATGGCCGCACAGGCGGCCGAGGCGACCAGGGCGACGGCCAGGTACTCGACCAGCTGCATCCCGGCATTGTCCCGGAAGTCGGGCTCCTCGCCGCTGGTGAGCGGACCGAGGTTCCCCCAGAGCTTGTAGCCGACGAAGCCGTAGAAGAAGTTCCCGACGAAGCCGAAGACGCTGCCCGGGCCGAGGGTCCCGCCGAAGACGTCCCCGATGAGGTTGCCGATGGCCGAGCCCCACGCCGCCGCGGGGCCGAACATCAGGCTGAAGATGACCGGGAAGACGTTCGCCGGCCGGACGCTCGTGATGCCGGGGATGATGGTGAAGCCCGCGAAGGGGATGAGCACGGCGGCGTACACCGCGGCCACCACCGCGACGAGCATGATCATCCGCGTGTCGCGCCACATCGTGACCAGTTCGCGCATAACAG
>CAZVOR010000045.1:1873-14333 GCA_964628745.1 uncultured Halobacteriales archaeon | reverse complement strand
GCGCGGCGGGCATCGCGGGCATCGCCATCGGCTTCGCCGCGAAGGACACCGTCGCGAACTTCTTCGGCGGGCTCGCGCTGTACTTCGACGACACGTACAAGCTCGGCGACTTCGTCGTCCTCGAGAGCGGCGAGAGCGGCACCGTCGTGAAGATCGGCATCCGGTCGACGACGCTGCTGACCCGGTCGGAGGTGCTCGTCACCGTGCCCAACTCGATGCTCAACGCGGGGAAGGTCGTCAACGAGTCCGCGCCGCAGCGGCGAAAGCGCATCAAGGTCCCCGTGAGCGTCGCGTACGGGACGGACCTCGACGCGTTCGAGGCCATCGTCCTCGAGGTCGCGGACGACGTCGAGCTCGTCCGCGAGACGCCCGAGCCGCGGATGCGCTTTCGGGCCTTCGGCGACTCCGGGCTGGCCTACGAGCTGCTGTGCTGGGTCGACGGCCCCAAGCGCGAGGGCCGGGCCAGGCACGAGCTCCTCCGGGGCATCGACGCCGCGCTGCGCGCGGCCGGCATCGACATCCCGTATCCGAAGCGCGACGTCGCCGTGAGCGGTGGTCGGCCGCCGTCGGTCGGGGACGCCGCCGTCGATGCGGCGCGCACCGACGACGCGTCCGGGGCGGACCAGACCGCCGACCCGTCGCCCGACGGCTAGTCGAGCGGGACCGAAACCGTCTCGCCGCCGTCGACCCGCCGCCGGCGCAGGGCCGTCGCGTGCTCGCGGAGGGTCCCCGCCGGGACCGGCAGGTCGAACGCCGCGGCGACCGCCTCGTCGAGCGCCGCCACCGTCCCCGGGCCGGGGTCGCGGGCGAACGCCTCGCCGGCCCGGGCGACGGCCCGCCGGTCGGCCCGCGAGAGCGTCCGGACGTCGAGCGTCGGCAGCGACGCGGTCTCGTAGGTCATCAGCTGGAGCAGCCCGGCCTCGTCGCGGCCGGTCACCTCCATGGCGGCCCGCCCGGCGGACGAGTTGAGCGCCCCGAGCAGGGCGCCGGCGTCGATGCCGTCGCGCGGCCAGAGCCCGTCGATGGCGTTCGAGGGCACCGCCCGCGCGGCGTTCCGGACGACGAACACGCGCTCGCGCAGCAGCTTCGGCACGAACGCGGCCGGCGTCGGGAGCTCGCCGAGGTCGAACCAGACCGGCCGGGACTGGCACGTCCGCCCCCGGTGCCAGCCCTCGCGCTCGGCGTGCTCGACGTACGAGTGCAGCCCGTCGTGGCCGTCCGACGCGAGGGACTCGGCGACGGCGGCCGACGTCGGCGCCCCGCCGTCGAGCGTGGCGCGGCGGTCGGCCACGTAGCCGTGCACGTCGACGACCTGCCGCTCGACGTCGTCCGGCCCGACGACCGGCCGCTCGACCCACCGGAGGCTCTTGACCGCGGGGCTGAGGAACCGCGGCTCGATGCCGAACCGGTCGACGGTGGCCCCGTCGACGAAGAAGAAGCGGTTGGCGCCGGTCATCGTCCCCCGGGATACCTCGGCGAGCTCGTCGAGCCGGACGAACGCCGGCCCGTCGAGCAGCGACAGCAGCTCGGCCGGCGCCTCGAGGTACCGTGCGAGGCTCCCCGGCGCGGTCAGCGAGGCCTGCGGCCGTTCGACGGTGCCGGCGTCCGCCGCCGCGGCCGGCCCTGCCGACGACCCCTCGACGGTCGGCGACGATTCCGCGGCCGACCCCGCCGACGGCGCCGCCGCGACCGCCGCCAGGAGGTCGTCGACGGTCGACGCCTCGTCGAGCCGGACGAACCGCAGCGGCTCGTCCCGGCCCGCCGCGTCGTCGCGCTCGGCGCACAGCAGCGCGGTGTCGACCAGCGCGTCGCCGAACGCCCGCGCGCCGAAGCCGACGACGGCGCGGACGCGGTACCGCTCGCGGAGGAACCGCCGGAGCCCCTCGCCGTAGTCGCTCATCAGCCACTTCGTCGGCAGGACCAGCGCGAGCCGGCCGCCCGGGCGCAGGAACCGCGTCGCGTGCGTGACGAAGTAGACGTAGGCGTCGCACCGCCGGCTCAGCGCGTCCGCGCCGTCGAGCCACGGCGCCTCGCCGTCGGGGCCGAACGCCGCGAGGTGCCGCCGGAAGTGCTCGGGCCCGGGTCGGAGGTCCTCGGCCCTGACGAACGGCGGGTTGCCGACCACGGCGTCGACGGGCTCGACGACGACGGCCGGGTCGCTTCCCGCCGCGCTCCCGGCGGACCCGGCGTCGAGCGCGTCCCCGGCGGGCTCGCAGTCGAAGAAGGAGACGGGATGGAGCGGCAGCGAGTCGGGGGAGGGAACGCCCGCAGCGGCGGCCAGCCGGAGCCCCGCCAGATGCACCGCCGGGGGGTCGACGTCGACGCCGACGAGCCGGCCGAGCAGCGCCGCCGGCCCGGCGTCCGGTCGCGCCGCACGGAGCCACCGGAGCGCCGCGAGCGGGAACGTCCCCGTGCCGACGGCGGGGTCGAGCACGCGTGGCGGCGCGCTGTCCGAGCAGGACGGCGGCGAGCCGGCTGGGCCGGTCCCGCCGAGCGCCCACCGCACGAGCGCCGCGGCCACCGGGGCCGGCGTGAAGAACTGGCCGCGCTCGCCCCGGCCGCCGGCCGGGAGCGTCGCCGCGTAGCCCCCGCCGATGTCGCCGGTGGTCACGTCTCCGAGCGACGACCGGACCGCCGCCAGGGCGTCCGCCGCCGCCTCGGACCGCGGCACGCCGTCGAACCGCTCGGCGAGCGTGGCGAGCGCGCCGCCGGGCGGCTCGCCGACCGCGGCCGCGAACCGCTCGCGGGCGACGAGCAGGTGCGCGAACCGGGCGGCGTCGCGGTCGGCCGCCCCGCTGGCCGCGAGCGCCCCGCGCAGGGCGGCGACCAGTCGGTCGCGGGCGTCGGCGGGGTCCGGGTCGGCCATCCGTCGGCGAGCCCTGCGCGGCCCGGCAACCTAAGTCTTCGGCGCGACGGTCCGGGCAGCGGTGACGCGAGCCCCGGCGCGGCCGCCCGACCCGCCCGTTTTTTCTCGGGGCTGCGCGAAGCCCGGCCATGGCCAAGCAGCCCCACCTGCTCGTCGGGCCCGGGGAGCTCCACGACGTCGCCCTGCTGCCCGGCGACCCCGACCGCGTCGACCGCATCGCCGACCAGTGCGAGTCGGCCGAACTCGTCTCGGAGAACCGCGAGTACCGCGTCGTCAACGCGACCTACGGCGGGACGCCCGTGACGCTGTGCTCGACCGGTATCGGCTGCCCCTCGGCGGCCATCGCCGTCGAGGAGCTCCACGCGGTGGGCGTCGGGACGCTCCTCCGGGTCGGCACGACCGGCGCGCTGCAGCCCGGCATCGCGGTCGGCGACATGGTGGTCGCCACCGGCGCGGCCAAGGACGAGGGGACGACCCGCCGGTACGAGTCCGAGACCGTGCCCGCCGTGCCGGACTTCGAGACGCTCTCGGCGCTGGTCGGGGCCGCCGAGGCGGCCGGCGAGGCGGTCCACGTCGGGCCCGTCGCGACGGACGACGCGTACTACGCCGAGTTCGACGAGTACGTCGAGGCGTGGTCGGCCGCGGGGCTGCTCGCCGTCGAGATGGAGGCCGCGGCGATCTTCGCGCTGGCGCGCCGTCGCGGGATGCGCGCGGGCGCCATCTGCACCGTCGACGGGAACCTCGTCGAGGGGACCCAGAAGGGCGAGACCGACGACGGGGAGCTGCCCCCGAGGGCCCGGGACAACGTCGACCGGATGATCCGGCTCGGGCTCGAGGCCGCGGTCGCGCTCGCGGGGTGAGCCAGGGGCGCGCCGCGTGTCGGAAGCGGCGCGCGAGCGCGGAGCGCCGAGCGGTGCGGGCAGCCGACCTGTCGTAGCGCGTCGGCGTCGCTCCCGGGATGAGGGTTTAAGGTCGCCCGATGGATGCTCCCGGCCATGGCGGCGCTCCCGGTCGAGGTCCTGCTCGGCATCTACCTCGGCCTGCTCACCGGCATCATCCCGGCGCTGGTTGCCTGGGCGATGGGCTTCCTGTTCAAGTACTTCACCGGCGTGACCGTCCCCGCGCTGGCGGTCGTCGTCCTCGGCGTCGCCATCGCGGGTGTCAACGGCGGCCTGCTCGCGCTCGTCGACCCGACCATCTCCACCCTCCCGAACTCAGAGCGGGTCGTGGTCGCCATCCTCGTCGTGATGATGATGTCGCTGTACGCCCACTCGCAGGGCGACCGGCTCGGCGCGGCGTTCCCCCGCCGGCTCTCGCTCCGCAAGCTCCGCCAGCGCACCATCTCGGCGGATGTCGTCGAGCTGGTCGGCGGGCACGGCCACGTGCGCGTGACCGTCGCCGGCGAGGTCGGCGACGTCGAGGGGTATCCTCCGCTCTCGTCGGAGGTCCGGTCAGCTATCCGCGGCGGGGAATGGTCCTTCCCGGCGGACATCCCCCTCGCCGAGATAGAGCGCCGGCTCGAGGACCGGCTGCGGACCGCCCACGACCTCGCCGAGGTCGTCGTGCGCGTCGACGAGCGCGGGCGGGCGTCCGTCTCGGCGGCCCCGGCGGCCAGCGGGGTCTCGACGCGGGTCCTCCCGGGCCGCCGGGCCGTCTCCGTCGAGGCCCTCGTCCCGACCGGGCTCGCCCGCGGCGACGAGGTGACCCTGGTGTCCGACGACGCGACGGTCTCGGGGACCCTCGTCAGCGCGCGGTCGGACGGGGGCGACCCCAGCGGCGCGAGGCGCGCCTCGTCGGGCCAGCCGTCCGGCGGTGGCGGGAGCGCCGAGCCCGCACGCGCCGAGGAGGAGGGACTCGCCGGGGAGGGGGCGGCGCCGACGCCACCCCCGAGGGCCGCGACGACCGACGGCGGCGATGGTCGCGTCACGGTCGCCGTCCCCCCGGCGGACGCCGAGCGGCTGCTGCGGGCCGAGCGGGCCCACGTCGTCGTCGCCTCCCGGGGCGTCCGGGGCGAGTTCGAGCTCCTCTCGGTGCTCCAGCGCGCCGGCACCCGCCTGCGGAAGCTGGTCGTCGGCGACGAGGGGCCGCTCTCGGGGTCGACGCTGGCCGGAGCCGCCGTCCGCGACGAGTACGGCGTCGCGGTGCTCGCCCTGCGGGGCGACGACGGCTGGGTCGTCGCGCCGGCGGGCGACGCCGCGCTCGCCCCCGGCGCGCAGGTGTTCGCCGTCGGCGCCCGCGAGGGGCTCGACCGGTTCGCGGAGGCCATAGCGTGATCCTCCAGCTCGCGGACAGCGCGCTGGCCACCAGCGCCGCGAGCGTCGTCGGGATGGCGGCGCTCGCGGCGGCGATGGCCGCGGCCGTCGCCGTGGGCTACCGGTGGTACACCGGCGAGCGCGTCCAGGAGGGGCTCGCGGTGCTGGTCGGGCTCGCCGCGGTCGCGGTCTACCTCAACACCACGACGGCCATCGGGCAGGTCATCGGGCCCGGGGGCGGCGCGGGCCTGTTCGACCTCGAGGCGGCGCTCGTGAACGTGGTGACGTTCCTGCTGGCGGGCGGGGGGACGCTCGTCGGCCGGCGCGTCGGCGACCGGCTGGCCGTGGAGGCATCGGTCGTCACCGGCCGCCGCGAGTTCGAGGCCGACGTGAGCCGGCTGGTGAGCGCCGTGGGGCGCGTCGTCACCGTCACCGTCCCGGAGGAGATCGACGACATCGAGGGGTACGACCCCGTCCCGGCGGAGACCAAGGCGGCGCTCGCCGGCAAGACGCTGCTGTTCCCGCGGCGGCTGACCGTCGCCGAGCTGCGGGACCGGCTGCGGACGCGGCTCGCCGACGACTACGGCGTCGGGCACGTCGACGTCGAGCTGGCCGACGACGGCAGCGTCGAGTACCTCGCCATCGGCAGCCGGGCGGCGGGGCTCGGCCCGACGCTCGCGCCGGGCACCGCCGCGACCGCCGTCCGCGCCGACCCGGCCTACGCCGCGTCGCAGGGCGACGCGGTCGAGCTCTGGCGCGCCGGTCCCGACCCCGAGCGGGTCGTCGCCGGCGAGCTCAGGGCGGCCGCCGGGGACGTCGTGACGCTGGCGCTGCCGACGGCGGAGGCCCGGGCGCTCGACCCCGACCGCCGGTACCGGCTCGTGACCCGCCCCGTCGCGGCGCGGGCGGAGCTCGAGTTCGCCTCGGTGCTGCGGGTCGCCACGGAGACGATGGGGGCGGTGACCGTCGCGCCCGGGAGCGACCTCGTCGACACGCCGCTTTCGGCGTTCGACCTGACGGTCGTCGCGGTCCGGCCGGCCGACGGCGAGCTCGAGGCCGTCCCGCCTCGCACCCGGCCGCTCGCGGCCGGCGACGTCGTCTACGCGGTGGCCCGGCCGGAGGCGCTCCGCCGGCTCGAGGCCGCCGCGGGCTCGCCGGAGTCGGAACCCTCATCCTGATGGGCCGGCACCGGACCGACATGGAGTGGCGACTGTTCGCCGACCTCGCCGACGCCGCCGGCGAGCGCCGGGTCGCCGTCGACGGCGCCGGGACGGTCGGCGAGGCGCTCGAGGCCCTGCTCGCGGCGCACCCCGACCTCCGCGAGCGCGTGCTCGACGAGTCGGGACGACCGCGCGACCACGTCAACGTCCTGCTGAACGGCGAGGACGTCCGCGGCGACGACGGGCTCGAGACGCCGGTCGAGCCCGGCGACGAGCTCGCGCTGTTCCCGCCGGTCAGCGGCGGGTGAGGCCGGTCAGTCGAGTCGGCCGAGGTCGAGCTCGAGCACGTAGTCCGGCTCGTCGGCGAGGGTCGCGCCGGAGAGCGCCGCGTCGCTGACCGCGCCCACGGTCTCGGGGACGAGCACCCGCGTCCGGTCGGCCCCGACCGACGCGGCGTCCCGGGCGACCGCGGCGAGCAGCGACCCGCAGGCGTCCGGGTCGGTCCACGCCGCGACGCCGTACTCGGCCCAGCGCTCGGGTTCGCCGTCCCCGGCAGCCCGTTCGGATTCCCGCACGCGGTACGCGAACCCGCGGCTGCCGCCGTCCCGGACGACCGCCAGGCGACCGTCCGCGCCGGCCCGCGCGAGCGTCTCCGGCGTCAGCTCCCGGAGGGCCCACGGCTCCTCCGGCGCCAGCGCCAGCCCGCGCAGGTGGGTCCGGGCCGGGCTCGCCCGCCAGCACGTCCACGCGGCGTCCGGGTCGGCGGCGACGGCCAGCCCGGGCTCGGCGGCCGGGTCCGGCGCGGGATGGACCCAGCGGAACGCCGTGCCGGGCTCGAATCCGGCGGCCCGCGACGCCGCGAGCGCGGGCCCGTTCCAGGAGAACACCATGTTCCGGGCGACGCCGGCCCCGCGGTCGCCGGCCCACTCGGCCGCGGCATCGTGGAGCCGGCGGCTGATGCCCCGCCCGCGGGCGGCCGGCGCCACCCGCATCCCCTGCATCCAGGCCTCCCGGTCGGTCAACAGGGCGCACCGGACGACGCCCACGGCCGTCCCGTCGTCCTCGGCGACGAACGTGCGCCGGGTCTCGCCGTCGGCGGCGACCCAGTCGGCGAACACCCGCGACAGGTAGTCCCCGCCCCGTCCGGGCCAGGTGTCCCGCGTGAACGCGACGACATCGGGCTCGTCCTCGGGGGTGGCCCCCCGGACGGTGACGGGCATGGCCGAACCGACGGCGGGCGGCCGTTAACCGGTTTCGAGTCGCGCCACACGGGTGTCGCCCGGCGGGTACCGTCCGCCCTCGCCCCCTCCCCCCGGCCATACCTATTTAGCCCGAACGCCCGACGACCGCGACATGCCGTACAGCTACGAGCCCCACCACTTCGAGGACTTCGCGGTCGGGGCGACCTTCGAGACGGTGGGTCGGACCGTCACCGAGACGGACCTCGTGATGCACTCGGCGCTGTCGGGCGACTGGACCGAGCTGCACACCAACCGGCACTACGCCGAGGACGAGTACTTCGGCGAGCGCGTCGCCCACGGGCCGTTCACGTTCGTCCTCGCGACGGGGTTCGTCTACCGGTCCGGCATCGTCGAGCGCACCGTGCTGGCGTTCCTCGGGATGAACTACATGGACATCCCCGCGCCGGTCCGCGTCGGGGACACCGTCTCGATGACGATGGAGGTCACCGAGACGAAGGAGCTCTCGAGCCGCGACGACTCCGGGCTCGTCGTCGTCGACACCGAGGTGACGAATCAGGACGGCGAGCGCGTGTTCGCCGGCGACATGAAGTTCCTCATCAAGCGACGCGAGTGAGCCCGCCGGGGCCCGTCACCGCGTCCCCGGGCCCGCCCCGGAATCGCCCGAGCCCGTCGCCGCCACGGCGGCTTCCGGCCCCGCCGCCGCGTCCGCCTGGGCGAACCAGGCGAGGCCGGCGCCGGCGAGGACCAGCGCGCCCGCCAGCGCGAACGTGCCGAGGAAGCCGACGGCCGTCGCCGACCAGCCGCCGACGGCGGCCCCGATGCCGCTCCCGAGGCTCCCGATGGCGGTGAAGGCGCCGAGGGCCTCGGCCCGGCTGTGGGCGGCGGCCAGCCGCGTGACCAGGCCGACCGCGGTGACCGCGATGACGGCCCAGGTCACGCCGATGAGCACGAACGTCGCCCCGAGCACGACGCCCGAGAGCGGCGGGAGGAGGACGAGGCCGACGGCGCCGACGGCGAGAAACAGGACCGCGCGGGCGACCAGCGCGCCGGTCTGGAGCCGCCTGACGTCCCCCCTCGACGCGAGCGACCCGGCCCGGACGTAGAACGCCGCGGATCCGGCGCTCGAGAGCACGTACAGCGCGAAGATCTCGGCGTTCGAGGCCGTCGTCCCGGCGAGGAACGCCGGTAGCGGCCCGAAGAAGGCGAAAAAGCCCACGAAGAGCACGCCGACGGCGCCGAGGTAGGTGCCGAGCCCCGGCTGCCGCAGCCTCGCGAGGTGGGCGGGACGGATGGACCTGAGGCCCCAGTACACCCGGCCCGGACCGAAGGGGACGCTCCGCCCGAAGCGGCCGAGCGCCAGCCCGTTCCGGCGGCGGAGCCGGCGGTAGGTCCGGGCGAACTCCGCCAGCGTCAGGCGGGGTTCGTCCGGGTACCACCAGCGCGTCAACCCCGCGGCGACGACGGCCGTCGCGGCGAGGGCGCCGAAGAACAGCTGCTGGGCGTAGAGCGGGCTCGCCACCTGGACGGCCACCGCGGTCCACGCGGCCCCGGCCGCCAGCCCCGCCAGCCAGCCGTACCCCTGGTAGTGGTTGAGCAGCCCGAGCCGGCGGGTCCACTCCGACTCCGGGACGCCGGTGACGACGATGAGGTTCAGCACCGGCGCGGCGGCCGCGACGACGAACCACAGCAGCGCGTTGGCGACGAGCAGCGGCCACGGCGAGACGACGAACGGGATGGCGCCGAGCACGGCCGCGACCGACACGAGCGCGACCAGCAGGAACACCCGCCGGCGGTGCGTGCGCGCGACGAGCCGGCCCCAGAGGACGGCGCCGGGGACGCCCGCGAGCGCCGAGGTGGCCGCGAGCAGACCCACCAGGAGCGCGTCCCCGCCGAGCGCGATGGCGTAAAGCGGGACGAGCAGCGAGGCCGCCCCGACGGCGGCGTAGCCGAGCCCCCAGCCGTAGAGCCACCGGTCGCGGGCGTCGGCCATGGACCGGCCATCTTCGGCGGGGTACTTCCATCTGACTGTTGGGCGGTCCGTCCGACTGTTCGGCCGGCGTCACCTCGCGTCGGCCGGGGCGGCCGGTGCCACCGGCCGGCCCGCCCGCCCTGCCCCGGACCCGACGTGCCGGGACGACCCGCCCTTAAGCCCGTCCCCGCCCAAGGCAGGCGCATGGCGCTCGACGCGCTCGTCGGCGAGGACGCCCCCGCCATCGACGTCCACGCCCACCCGCCCACCGCCGCGTTCCTGCGGGAGGCCGGAGGCGAGCTGATGGCCGACGCCGCGGAGCGGTTCGGCGCGACGCTCGAGACGTGGGACTACGAGGAGATGGTCGCCGAGTACCGCGAGGCCGGCGTCGGCCGGGCCGTGCTGCTCGGCTGGGACGCCGAGACGAACACCGGGAACCCGCCGGTGACGAACGAGCACGTCGCCGAGGTCCGCGACGACCACCCGGAGTTCTTCGTCGGCTTCGCGTCCGTCGACCCCCTGAAGGACGGCTGCGTCGAGGCCGCCGAGCGCGCCGTCGAGGACCTCGACCTCTCGGGATTCAAGTTCCAGCAGCTCGCGCAGGGCTTCGACCCGAGCGACCCGGCCCACGGGCCGCTCTGGGAGACCATCGAGGACCTCGGCGTCCCCGTCGTCTTCCACGGCGGCACCACCACCCTCGGCGCCGGGGCGCCCGGCGGCCGCGGGCTGCTCGTCGAGCGGGGGAACCCGCTGCTCGTCGACCGGGTCGCGGCGCGCCACCCCGACCTCCCCATCCTGCTCGCCCACCCGGCGTTCCCGTGGGAGCGCGAGCAGCTCGCCGTCTGCCAGCACAAGGGGAACGTCCACATGGACCTCTCCGGCTGGCTGCCGCGATATGTCGACGAGCAGGTGCTGCACTACGCCGCCACCATGCTCCAGGACAAGGTCATGTTCGGCACCGACTATCCCATGCTCCGGCCCGGGCGGTGGCTCGAGTCGTTCGAGCGGGACACCGACTTCGACGAGCCCGTGGCGCGCAAGCTCCTCTGGGAGAACGCCGAGCGGTTCCTCGGCCTGGACTGAGGCGTCACCGGCTCGTCCGGGCCAGCATCCCGCCGCCCCAGAGCCACAGCCCCAGGCTCGCCAGGACCGCCAGGAGGTGCCACTCGGCCACCCAGTGGGGCAGCGCGACGACGTGCCGGAGGCCGGCGAGCGCCGGCGTCAGCACCGGGACGTCCCGACCGCGGACCTCCCCGTCGGCCGCGTCTCCCCCGCCGTACGGGCTCCCGAACGACTCGGCGTACGGGAGGCGGTCGGCCTCGTAGGGCAGCGGCTGCGTGGCGTAGCTCGCCACCAGGGTCCCGTTCGAGCGCACCTCCACGACGCGGTTGTTCCGGCTGTCCGTGACCAGGGTGTTGCCGTTCGGCAGCCGGTCGGCGTCGCGAGGCCAGTCGAACCGGATGCCGCCCGCGCCGTGGACGGTCCAGGCGACCGCCCACTCGCCGGTCGAGTCGTTCCGGTGGAGCTCGACGACGCGGTCGTTCTCGGAGTCGGCCACGAGCACCTGGCCGTCCCCGAGCCAGTGGGGATTGTGCTGCCGATTCATCACCGCGGGGTCGCGGTCCTCGTTGATGACCTCGATGACGCCCGTCCCGCGCTCGACGACCAGCAGCTGGTTCGTGTTCCGCACGGAGACGAGGTACCGGCCCGGCCCGATCCGGTCGACGTCGTTGATGTGGAGCCAGTCCTCCCGGGTCGGGTCGGGCGGGGGGTCGTAGAACGAGCTGGCGTTCCACGTCCAGGTCCGCTCCCCCGTCGACCGGTTGACGGTGAAGACGCTCTCGTGCTCCATGTCCGCGACGAGGAGCTCGCCGTTCGGGAGCACCTCGGCGTCGTGCACCTCCGAGTCCTTCCGGGTCCGGACCGGATAGCTCCACTCGTCGACCACGACCGGACGGGGTTCGGGGTCGACCAGGCGAACGCCCGTGCGCTTGCAGGGTGGCTCGTACGGGCCGCACGCCGCGGCGTCGTCCGCGAACGTCGCCAGGACCGTGCCGTCCTCGAGCCGGTCGACGCCCTGGTAGCTGATCGCCCCCGAATGCGTCCAGACCACCTCGCCGCGGCCGTCCAGGAGCGTCACGTTGCCGCCCCGGGCCGGGCCCTGGACGCCGACGAGCGTGGCGGTGTCGTTCGCGTCGACGGCCGGGTCGACCGACGTCCGGTCCTCCGCGAGGGCCCAGCTCGCCCCGAACGAGAGCACGAGGAGCAGCAGGCCGAGGGCGACGAGGACCGCCCCGCGGTGGCGCGGGCTCGACGGCAACGACATACGGCGAGTTCGGTAGCCACGAATATCACGGTTTACGCGCGGATGCAAGGCGGGCGACGTCAGGGCGCGCCTGCGGGCGCCGGGCGACGCGGGGGAGACCGGGCCACACAGAGGAGACCGGGCGAGCGAGCGGTGCCGGAACGCCCGGCCGGCGCATCGCGGACGGGACGGCTTCGCGCGCCGGGGCGGCCACCGCACCTATAATCGACGGCGCGAATACCCCGGCATGGACATCGAGGCGTTCTTCGAGGGGATGCCGTTCGCCGACCTCCTCGGCGTCGAGGTCACCGAGGCGGCGGACGGCCACGCGGAGGGCTACGTCGAACTCGACGAGTCGCTGTCGTGGCGCCAGGACCGGCTGGTCGCCCACGGCGGCGTCACGTTCGCGCTCGCCGACGTCGTCGGCGGGGCGGCGCTCGTCTCGGTCGTCGACCGGCCCGTCCCGACCATCGACATGCGGATCGACTACCTCGAGGCGGGCACCGGCGACCTGTACGCGGCGGCGGACGTCCTCCGCGTCGGCGGCGAGGTGGGGACGGTCGACGTCGACGTGCGCGACGGGGACGACACCAGGCTCGCCGCGGTCCGCGGGGTCTACAAGACCGGGTAGGCGTGCCGTCCGGTCGACGCCCCGGGCGGCCACGGCAGAACACGCTGGCGCGCTATCGCGGGGTCGTCGACCCCG
>CAZVOR010000045.1:0-1773 GCA_964628745.1 uncultured Halobacteriales archaeon | reverse complement strand
CCCGGGCGGCCACGGCAGAACACGCTGGCGCGCTATCGCGGGGTCGTCGACCCCGACGACGGGTCGTATCGTTCGCGGTACGAGGTGTACTCGGTGCCGAGCTGGTGGGCGTTCGCGGACAGCCAGTCGTCGAACCGCGTCTCCCCGTTGGGCCGGCCGTCGGTGACGAGCAGTTCGTCCATCAGCCCGCGCACCTCGTCCCACGTCAGGATCGTGTCCCGGAGGAGCAGCTCCATGGCGCGCACGCCGACGTGCGCCAGTCGAGGCGGCGCGTGGACGAGACGGCACCGGACGGAGAGGTGCGCTGCGAGCAGCCGGACGAACGCCTCGAACGAGTGGCGCTCGGGCCCCGCGACGTCGAGCGTGTGGTCGCCGGTCTTCGCTCCCTCCTCGACGGCGACGTCGGCCACGTCACCGACGAAGACGGGCTGCACCCGGTAGTCGCCGTCGCCGAACACGGCGAAGACGGGGGAACGTCGCAGCACCCAGGCGAGGTTGTTGACGAGCATGTCGTCGGTGCCGAAGACCAGCGTCGGTCGGAGGATCGCGTGGGACGGGTCGGCGTCCTCGACCAGCCGTTCGACCGTCGCCTTCGCCCGGTAGTACGGCAGCGAAGACGCGTCCGCGTTCGAGACGCTGAAGTGGACGATGCGCCGCACGCCGGCGGCTTCGGCGGCGCGGACGAGCCGGCGACTGTACCGGACGGCGTCGCCGGGCGGCGCCCCCTCCCGCGGGTCGCGGATCCAGAACGTGTTGTACAGGGTGTCCGCCCCGTCGAGGCTCGCGGCGAGTGCGTCCGGGTCGTCGAACCGATACGGCTCGACCCGGACCTCCTCGGAGAAGGGGGTCGTCCGGTCCGGATGGTTGGTGAGCGTGGTGACCTGCCGGCCATCGGCCAGGAGCCGTTCGGCGATGTACTTGCCGGTGTAGCTGAACGCCCCCGTGACGACGTCCATCCCCGTATCGGTCATTCACGAGCCCCGGTACCTCGTCCTGCCGCGGGCCCTTACTCTGTTTCGCCTCGGGACCGCCGAGCGCTGGCCCGCTTCGGCAGCACCGACGACCGCTCGCCCGCGACCGAGCCGACGAGCCGCGAAGCGCTCGGCGCGAACCGTCCGCTCCAGCGGTCCCTCGCCGACGGCCGCCTCAGAACACCCGGTCGAGCAGCGACGACTGTCCGCGCCGGAGGCGCTCGAGGAACGCCGACTTGCTGATGCCGAGCTCGGCGGCCACCTCGCTCGCCGTGGTCGTCCGGGGGACCGCGAAGTAGCCGGCGGCGTGGGCCGCCCGGAGCGCCTCGGCCTGCGCCGGCGTGAGGTCCCAGCGCCCCTCGACGTCCGCCGCGCCCGTCGGGCCCAGCGGGTAGACCCGCTCGAGCCGCGCGCCCACCGTGCCGCCGGCGGCGTCCATCACCCCTCTCAGCACCTCGTGGCCGACGACCGCCCCGACGACGCGCGCCGTGCCGGCGCGGTAGCCGAGCGACTCGACGAGGAGCCCCTCGCCGACCAGCGCGTGGACGACGCAGGGCTGCTTCGAGAGGCACCGGAAGCGGACGCGGTCGTCGTCCCGGGCGCCGTGGAGGTAGCGAAGCCGGTCGTCCGCCTCCAGCGAGGCGACGAGGCCGTCGTCGGCGGGCCCGGAGAACCGGAGGAGCGCGTAGCCGTCGTCGCGCAGCTGCGGCGGGTGCGCCTCGAGGGTGGCGCCCGCCCGGCGTGACGCGTCGGCCAGCGGGCAGTCGTCGCCCTCGAGCCGGACCTCCACGCCGAGGGCCTC
>CAZVOR010000044.1:0-14387 GCA_964628745.1 uncultured Halobacteriales archaeon | reverse complement strand
CAGAGCATCGCGCTCGTCGGCATGGACGTCGAGTCCGAGCGGTACGTCGGGGCCACGCGTGCGCTGCGGGCCGTCGACGCCGTCGAGGCGCTCTACTCCTCGAGCGGCGACCACATGCTGATGGCCGAGGTCCGCGCTCCGGACGGCGACGCGCTGGGCGACGTCATCAGCGAGCAGCTGCTGACCGTCGAGGGCGTGACCGCGGCCCACCCGGCCATCCTGCAGGAGCGGCTGAAGTAGCCGCCGGCGAGCGCGAGTCGGCGGCCATCGGCGGGTCGCGCCGATCGCTATGCCGTCCGCCACCGACGCCTGCCGGACCGCGCGACGACCGGACCGACCGCGGATGTCCGGCGAACCGCTGACCGGACGGTAGCTCGGACCGCCGGCGCGTTCGTTCGGCCCGCTCAGTCGACCGTCGCGACGGTCAGCTGGTACTCCATCTCGACCACGTTCCTCGCGTCGTCGAAGTACCCCTCGATGGCGTCGATCATCGCGGTGCGCAGCGCCGGGCGGTCGTCCTCCGCGACGTCATCGAGCGCGACGATGAACAGGCCGGAGTGGTCCCTCGCGCCCGACCAGAAGTGAGCCGGCGAGAGGGCGACCTGCTCGACCACGCCCGTCTCGAACGACAGCTCCGCGACGCCAGCCCCCAGCCGTTCCCTCACGACGTCCGGGTCGCCCCACAGGAACGGCGGTTCCGGAGCGTCCGGGTTCGGGGGGAGATACCCCTGGAGCACCTTCGCCATGGCGGGGACCACGCCCGATGGCGTCCAGGACGTGAACGTCACCCGGCCGCCGGGTCGGGTCACCCGCATCAGCTCGGCGGCGGCCGCGTCGGGCGGGACGGCGAACATGTGCCCGACGCACGACAACGTGACATCGAAGGCGTCGTCCTCGAACGGCAGGTCGGTGGCGTCGCCCTCCCGCCAGTCTATGCCGTCCACCGCGGCGATGGCCGCGTTCTCTCGGGCGTCGTCGAGCATCGCCGGCGTGATATCCAGGCCTGTCACCGCTGCCCCGCGTCGGGCCGCGGTGATGGCGACGTTCCCGGTCCCACACGCGACGTCGAGGACCTGCTGGTCGGCGCCGGCGTCGACGGCCTCGACGAGGTGGGCCGCCATGGGGAGGAAGTTCGGGCCGATGTCGGGGTAGGAACCGATGGTCCAGACCCGCTTGACCTGCTCCTTCGAAGTCATCGGTGACCTGCACGAACGTCGTGAACGTAACTGCACGGGACGGCGGACGGGACCCACGACCGACGGGAACGCGATAGCCGAGGGATACCGGCTGCCGGCGACGACGAGCCCGACCCGGAGCGAGCGATTCGCCGACGGATGCGGGGTGACCGACCGCGGTCGATGGAGTCCCCGCGAGCTGACGGCCCTCACGACGCCGCGGCCCGGCCGGGATGTTTCATTACCCCGACCCGCCAACCGGTCGCATGGACGAGCTGCTCGCCCGCGCCCGCGCGGCCCGCTCGCGGGCCATCGCCCCGTACTCCGAGTTCCCCGTCGGCGCCGCCGTCCGCACGGCCGACGGGACCGTCCACGAGGGCGCCAACCTCGAGGTCGCCAACTTCAGCAACTCGCTGCACGCCGAGGAGCTCGCGCTCGCGGCGGCCCTGCTCGACGGCCACCGCGCGTTCGAGGCGGTCGCCGTCGTCGGGCCCGACGCGGACGGGCTGACCCCCTGCGGGCGGTGCCGGCAGACGCTCGCCGAGTACTGCACGGCGGACCTCCGCGTCGTGGTCGACCGGGGCGGGGAGCCGGGCGAGTACACGCTCGGCGAGCTGCTCCCGGCCGCCATGTCGGGCGACGCCCTGCTGGACCGCTGAAAGCGGCGAACGGCCGGCGGAGCCCCGACCGTTATGGCGCTCGCACGCCTGTTCGGCCCATGGCCGTCTACGAGCGCTCGACCCTGGTGCGTGCGCCCCTCGAGGCGGTCTGGGAGTTCGCCTCCACCGCCGACGGCCTCGAGGCGGTCACCCCGGGCTGGCTCGGGCTCGCGGTCGAGTCGGTGCGCGGGCCGGACGGCGAGCCGGCCTCCGACGTGCTCGACGTCGGCTCCGAGGTCACGGTGTCGGTGCGGCCGCTCGGCGTCGGGCCGCGGCAGGCGTGGACCTCGCGGATCACCCACCGGGAGCGAGCCGGCGAGGTCGCGGAGTTCCGCGACGAGATGCTCATAGGGCCGTTCGCCCGGTGGCACCACACCCACCGGTTCGCCGCCGAGCCGAGCGGGACGCGCGTCACCGACCGCGTCGAGTACGAGCTCCCGCTCGGGCCGGCGCGGCCGTTGTCGGCCGCGGCCTGGCCGGGCTTCGAGCTCGTCTTCGCCGCCCGGCACCGGACGATGCGCCGGCTGCTCGAGTGACGCCTAGCCCGCCGCGCTTAGCAGCAGGACCCGCCCCCTCTCGCCCATTTTTCAGTGCTGGCGACGAAGCCACCCGCATGGCCGACGCCGACGTCATCGTCGTGGGAGGCGGCCCGGCAGGGCTGTCAGCGGCGCTGTTCACCGCGAAGAACGGCCTCGAGACCGTCGCCTTCGACACCGACCGGACGTGGCTGCACAGCGCCCACCTGTTCAACTACCTCGGCATCCGGAGCGTCGACGGCAGTGCGTTCCTCGAGGAAGCCCGCGAGCACGCCGTCGAGGACCACGGGGCGGACCTCCACCTGGGCGAGGCGGTCACCGACGTCGAGTCGACCGACGACGGCTTCGCGGTGAC
This sequence comes from uncultured Halobacteriales archaeon, assembly GCA_964628745.1. Classification (GTDB taxonomy): domain Archaea; phylum Halobacteriota; class Halobacteria; order Halobacteriales; family Hikarchaeaceae; genus CAZVOR01. The sequence goes on along the minus strand of CAZVOR010000044.1, from coordinate 11,662 downwards.
CACCGACGACGGCGAGTACGCCGCGCGGTACCTCGTCCTCGCGACGGGCGCCAAGCGCGACCTCGCCGAGGCGCTGGGCTGCGCGTTCACGGACGAGGACGTCGTCGACGTGGACGTGACGATGGAGACCAGCGTCGAGGACGCCTACGCGACCGGCGCGATGGTGCGCGCCGAGGAGTGGCAGGCCGTCATCTCGGCCGGCGACGGCGCCGCCGCGGCGCTGAACGTCCTGACCAAGGAGAAGGGCGAGCACTTCCACGACTTCGACACGCCCGAGGACGCCTGACGCCGGCGGAGCCGGCCCGCAACGGGTAAAGCGGTGCCCGCGACATACCGCCCCGTGAGCGCCCTCGCCCGCCGGCTCGAGGCCAGAACGCCGCCGCTGGCCGCGCTCGCCGTGGCGGTGCTGGCGGTGAGCACCAGCGCCATCCTGGTCCGCTACAGCGCGGCGCCGAGCGTGGTCAAGGCCTTCTACCGGGTGCTGTTCACGGTCGGGCTGCTCGCCCCCGTCGCCGCGCTGCGGTACCGCGCGGCCATCCTGGGGCTCTCCGCCCGCCACGGCGTGGCGGCCGCCGCGACGGGCGTCGCGCTGGCGGTGCACTTCGCGGCGTGGTTCGAGAGCCTCGAGTGGACGAGCGTCGCGGCGTCCGTGACGCTCGTACAGTCCCAGCCGCTGTTCGTCGCCCTGGGCGCGGCGGCGCTGCTCGGCGAGCACGTCACCCGCCGGGCGGGCCTGGGCATCCTGGTCGCCGTCGGCGGGATGGCCGCGATGACGCTGCCGGAGGCCACGCTGACCGGCGCCCGGCCCGCGTACGGCAACGCGCTGGCGGTCCTCGGGGCCGCGATGGCGGCGGCGTACGTGCTCGCCGGGCGGTCGCTCCGGCAGGAGGTCGCGCTCGTGCCGTACGTGACGGTGGTCTACGCCGCCTGCGCGCTGACGCTGCTCGGCGTCGCGCTGGCCGGCGGGGCGACCGTTTGGCTCGGCGCCTACCCCTCGCGCGAGTGGCTGCTGTTCCTCGCGATGGCCGTCGGTCCCGGCATCCTCGGCCACACCGTCATCAACTGGGCGCTCGAGCACGTCGAGTCGCACGTCGTCAGCGTCTCGCTGCTGGGCGAGCCGGTCGGGAGCACGCTGCTGGCCGTCGCCCTGCTCGGCGAGGTGCCGGCCGCGCCGACCGTGCTCGGCGCGGCGGTCGTCCTCGCGGGCATCTACCTCACGGTCCGCGGCCGGGCGTAGCCCGACGGGTGCCGTCGACCGTCAGTGGAGCTTCAGCTCGACGATGCGGCCGTCGGGGTCCCGGACGTACGCCGCCCAGTCCCGGCCGTAGGCGCCCAGCCGCTCGACGGGCTCGTCCTCGAGCACGGGGACGTCGGCGGCCCGGAGCTCGTCGAGCAGGCGGTCCATCGCCTCTCGCGTATCCACGTCGTCGCAGCGCAGCAGCACGCAGACGTGCTCGTCGCCCGGGTCGAACGGCTCGTCCGTCGGGACGAGGTGCAGGTGCCGACCGCCGGCGACGACCGCGACGAACGGCAGGTCGCCGGCCTCGAACGCCGCGCGGTCGCGGACGGCCAGCCCGAGCCGGTCGCGATAGAACGAGAGCGCGCGGTCGACGTCCGATACCCGGATGGCCACGTGGTCGAGGTCCACGGCCTCGAACGGGATGGCTGCCATGGCCGGCCGTTCGAGGGGGTCCCGCAAAAGCGCCGCGACGAAACCGGGCCGCGACGGGGACGAACCTTCTTGCCCCGGCGGGCGGTGGTCGACCCATGCCACCCGGCTACGAGCGGGCGGCGCTCGCGGACCTCGAGCGCAATCCCGAGAAGCCCAGCGACCGGTGGGAGGTCTCGCCGGCGCTCGGCCTCGACGGCTACAACTTCAACGTCGCCGTGCTGGCGCCCGGGGAGCGGCTCTCGCGGACGGCGTACCACTACCACCCCGGCCAGGAGGAGTTCTTCTACGTCCTCCGTGGCACCTGCCGCGTCGAGGTCGAGGACGGCTCGTTCGACCTGGGGCCCGACGAGATGGTCGTCTTCCGACCGGGCGTCGTCCACCTGCTGCACAATCCGCACGACGAGCCCGCGAAGCTCGTGGCCGTCGGCGCGCCGCCGGACGGCCGTCACCCGGTCGAGCAGGTGCAGTCCTTCGAGTCGCTGCTGGCCGAGCGCTACCCCGACGGGGTCGAAGCGAGCGACGACACCGGGGGCGACGCCCCGGGGGGCGAGTGATGCGGGTCAGCGTCGTCGGCGCCGACGAGGTCGACGCCGGGACCGCGGCGACCGCCGAGGCGCTCGGCAGGCAGCTCGCCGAGCGGGGCCACGACCTCGTCTGCGGCGGGCGTGGCGGGGTGATGGCAGCCGCCTGCCGGGGCGCCGCGGCGGCCGGCGGCCTGACCATCGGCATCCTCCCGGGCGAGGACCCCACGGCGGCGAACCCGCACGTCGAGGTCGCCATCGCGACCGGGATGGGCCACGCGCGGAACGCCCTCGTCGCGCTCAACGGGGACGCGGCCATCGCGGTCGACGGCGGGCCCGGCACGCTCTCGGAGATCGGCCTCGCGCTCGCCTACGGCCGACCGGTCGCCGGGCTGGCCAGCCACGACGTCGCGGGCGTCGCGGCCGCGGCGACCCCCGAGGAGGCCGTCGCGCACGTCGAGGCCGCCGTCGACCTCGCGAGCGGCTGACCGACCCGTCGCCGGAGGGAGACGGCGCGAGCCCCCCGAGCGGCCGTGCCGACGGCGCGGGGCGCCGGGAACGCAACCGACAAACGCCGGCGGGTCCGACCGACAGTCGATGGAAGCAGCCGCCGCGGCGCACGGCGACGCCCTGTACCGCACGATGACGAGCCTCGTGGTCCCGCGGCCCATCGGCTGGATCAGCACCGTCGGGGCGGACGGCCGCGACAACCTCGCCCCCTTCAGCTTCTTCAACGCGGTGAGCGGCCGGCCGCCCGTGGTCATGTTCTCGGCGAGCCGGCGCGACGGCCGGCCGAAGGACTCCGCACGGTTCGCGCTCGAGACCGGCGAGTTCGTCGCGAACCTCGTCACCGAGTCGGTGATGGAGCGGATGGACGCGACCAGCGCGTCCGTCGAGGGCTCCGAGTTCGACGCGGTCGGCGTCGAGCGCGCGCCGGCCGAGGCCGTCGCGCCGCCCCGCGTGGCCGACGCGGCGGCCTGCCTGGAGTGCGAGGTCGTCGAGTCGCTCCAGGTCGGCACGAACACCGTCGTCTTCGGCGAGGTCCGGCACCTGTTCGTCGACGACGCCCTGCTCACGGACGGCCGGGTCGACGCGCGGAAGGTCGACGCGGTCGGCCGGCTCGGCGGACCGTTCTACACCGGCGTCGACGTCCTCGAGTTCACCCGGCAGTACTGACGTCCGGCCGGACGGACGCGTCGGGCGGCGGGCCGCTTTTCACGCTGCGCTCCGGACGGTCGCCCGTGAAGTTCCGCGTCGGCCAGGGCGACATCGCGGCGCAGTCCGCCGACGCGCTGGTCAACGCCGCGGGGACGAGCCTGCGGATGGGAAGCGGCGTCGCCGGCGCCCTCCGTCGGCGGGCCGGCGGGGGACTGAACGAGGCGGCGATGGCGCAGGGACCGGTCGACCTGGGGGCGGTGGCCGTCACGGACGCCTTCGACCTCGACGCCGAGCACGTCGTCCACGCCGCGGCGATGCCCCACTACGGCGACGGACGGGCGACGGAGTCGAGCATCCGGGCGGCGACGCGGAACGCGCTCGCGGCCGCCGACGAGATCGGCTGCGAGTCCGTCGTCGTCCCCGCGCTCGGCTGCGGGGTCGCCGGCTTCCCGCTTGCGGCGGGCGCGCGGCTCGTCTGCGAGGAGCTCGCGGGCTACGAGGCCGGGTCGCTGACGGACGCGCGCTTCATCGCGTACTCGGACGACGAGTTCGAGACGGTCCGCGGGGTGGCCGCCGGGCTCGACGCGTTCGAGGGGTAGCCGGGGGAGTCCTCCCCGCCCCTTCCGCCGGAAGACCCTTGGGCCGGCTCGCCGTCGGCCGACGCATGCCGAACGAGTCCGCCGTCACCGTCGTCGGGGCCGGCAACATGGGCCACGGCCTGGCGACCCACTTCGCCGCGCAGGGGCTTTCCGTCACGCTCGTCGACCACAGGCAGTCGAACCTCGACCGCGCCGCCGGCCAGATCCGCGAGGCCGCGGGCTTCCTGCGCGAGGCCGACCTGGCCGACGTCGACCCCGGGAGCCTCGTCGACGGCATGTCGTTCACGACCGACCTCGGCGCTGGCGCCGCCGACGCGGACGTCGTCCTCGAGACGGTCGCCGAGGACCTCGAGGTCAAGCGCGAGGTGTTCGCCCGGCTGGTCGACGCCGCGCCGGACGACGCCCTGCTCGCCTCGAACACCTCGGGGCTGCCCATCACCGACATCGCCGCTGGCGCGCCCGCGGCGGCCGACCGCATCGTCGGCTGCCACTGGTGGTTCCCGCCGTACCTGCTCCGGCCGGTCGAGGTGGTCCGCGGCGAGTCGACGAGCGATGCCACCTTCGACCGCCTGGTGGGGTTCGTCGAGGCCGTCGACCGCGAGCCGGTGCGCGTCGAGAAGGACGTCCCGGGCTTCGTCTGGAACCGGGTGCAGAACGCCGTCGTTCGCGAGTGCTGCCACATCGTCGAGCGGGGCATCGCCTCCGTCGAGGACGTCAACATGGCCATCCGGGACGGCTACGCGACGCGCACCGCGGCCATCGGGCCGTTCGAGACGATGGACATCGCGGGTCTGGCGCTGTTCGAGCGGGTGGCCGAGGAGACGTTCCCGCACCTCTCGAACGCCGACGAGCCGAGCCCGCTGTTCGAGGAGCACCTCAAGGCGGGGCGCGGCGGCATCGAGGACGGGGCGGGCTTCTTCGAGTACGACGAGCCGCCGGCGGCGGTCACCGGCCGGCGCGACCGGACGGTGGCGGCCATCCGCCGGGCGGTGGAGTCGGTCGACGAGTGACGAGGTCACGACCCGCCGGCGATCGCATCGGGCTCACGAGCCGCCGGGATCGTGCTCCTCGAACCACTCGTGGATGGTCCGGAGGCGGTGGATGGCGCGTTCCGGTTTGCCGATAGCGTGGTGCTCGCCCGGGTAGACGACGAGCTTCGCGTCGACGCCGCACTTCTTCGCGCTCAGGTACAGCTGTTCGGCCTGCGTCGGCGGGCACCGCCAGTCCTGCTCGCCGGCGGTGACCAGCAGCGGCGTCTCGATGCGGTCGACGTCCGTGAGGCTCGATATCTCGCGGTAGGTCTCGACGTTCTCCCACGGCAGGCCGAACTCGTCCTCGTGCCAGAGGTGGTTGTCGTCGGTCCCGAAGTTCGAGTAGAAGTCGTAGATGCCGTGCTCGGCGGCCGCCGCCGCGAAGCGGTGGTCGCGGGTGACGACGTGGGCGGTCGTGATGCCGCCGTAGGAAAAGCCCGTGACGAACAGCCGGTCCGGGTCCGCCCGCCCGGTCTCGACGAGGTGCTCGACGCCGCTCACGACGTCGTCGGTCTCGAGGTCGCCGCGCGAGCCCCGCAGCCGCTCGCAGAACGCCCGACCGTAGGACGACGAGCCGCGGTAGTTCACCCGGAGCACGACGTACCCCTGGCCCGTCCAGTAGGTGTGGTCGAACGCGAACCCGGGCGCGTCGTAGGACATCGGGCCGCCGTGGATCTTCGCAATCAGCGGCCGGGGGTCGGGGTCGTCGGGGTCGACGTCCGCGGGAGCGTAGACGAGTCCCTCGACGGGGTCACCGTCGCCGTTCTCGAACGTCTCCCGGTCGACGTCCGGCATCGCCGCGTCCGCGAGCAGCCCCTCGTTGAGCGCGCTGACTCGCGTCAACGGTCGAACGTCGGGCCCCGCATCGAGCCCGTCGACAGCCATCGTGAACACGTCGTGACCGGCCCGGGGATGGCTCACCGTCAGCGCGACGGTGTCGCCGGCCACGTCGGCGAAGCGGACCGTCTCGTCGGGCCCCTGGGCCGCGAAGACCCGCTCCGGGGACGAGCCGTCGGCGGCAAACCGGACCAGTCGCTCGCGGCCCTCGTCGGCGACGACGCAGACGAGGGTTTCCCCGTCGACCCACCGTGGCGTCCCGTTCCACGCGGGATTTCTGTCGAGGTCGCCGGAGACCGACGCGGCCGTACCGTCCTCGAGGTCGGCGACGGACACCTCGTCGGGCCGGTACCAGTTCGTCGGGTGGCCGGCGACGAAGCCGAGCCGGTCGCCGTCCGGGCTCCACGAGAGCTTCGCGGCCCGGCAGTCGCCGTCGGTCACCCGCCGGAGGTCCGAGCCGTCGGGTTCGATGGTGAAGACGTCGTAGACGCCCGAATCGGCGGGATCGTCCGTTCGATTCGAGCAGAACGCGATGGCCCCGCCGGGCCCCCACGCCGGCTGGAGCCCCGCCAGCGGCTCGTAGGCCCCGGCGCCGTAGGCGTCGTCGAGGCGGGTCGCCTCGCGGGTCGCGGCGTCGACGACGAACAGGTAGGTCGTCACGTCGTCGAGCCAGCCGACGCCGTCGGCCTTGTGGCCGAGCCGCGTCACCTCGATGGGGCCGTCGTCCTCGCGCGACTCGAGGTACGCCCGCTCCCCGTCCGTCGGGTCGCGCGCCGCGACGACGATCCGGTCGCCGCGCGGGCCCCAGTCGAACTCGCGAACGCCCCACTCGCGGTCGGTGACCTGCCGGGCGTCGCCACCCCGCGCGAGGTCGTACACCCAGACCTGCGCCTCGGGTTCGTCGTCGGGCTCGTCGCGGTCGTCGCGGTCGCCGCCGTCCGCCGGTTCTCCGTCCTCGGAGCCCGCGTCGGCGTCGGCCGACTCGGTCGCCGGCGAGCCGACGGAGAGCGCCGTGTCTCGCGGGCGCGACGCGATGAAGCCCAGCTTCGTGCCGTCGGGGCTCCAGACCGGCGAGCGGGCGTCCGAGGCGCGGGTGAGCCGGTGGGGCGGCTCGCGGCCGTCGGTCGGGGCGACGAACAGCGAGCGCCGGCGCTCGTCGGCCCCGGGGTCGAACTCGTCGGCGACGAACGCCACGCGCTCGCCGTCCGGCGACAGCGAGAGCGCGGTGAGCTCCGAGAGGTCGTGGTAGTCCTCGAGCGCGAGGGGTTCGGTCATGGTGGCCGACCTCTCGGCGGCGCTCCTTGGCTGTTGCCCGCCCGAGCAGCCCGAAGGGGGCCCCCCGGCCTCGCGGTCGGTCGGCCCGAGCGGCCGAGGAAGGGCCACGGCTGGGGCGCGAGCGGCGGGTGGGCAACGCTGAAATAGGAGACGGGGAACGCCTACCCATGCAGCCGACGCCGCTGTCCGGCCTCCGGGTACTGGACCTGACGACGATGATAAGCGGACCGTTCGCGACGAGCCTCATGGCCGACTTCGGGGCCGACGTGGTCGCCGTCGAGCACCCCCGCCAGCCCAACCCGGTCCGGTCGTGGAACCCGCAGGTCGAGGGCGAATCGCTGTGGTGGGCGTCGCTCGGCCGGAACAAGCGGTGCGTCACGCTGGACCTGTCGACGGCGGCGGGCCGGGACGTCGTCCTGGAGCTGGCGGCCGGGGCCGACATCGTCGTCGAGAACTTCCGGCCGGGGACGATGGAGCGGTGGGACCTCGGCTACGAGACGCTCCGGGCGGCCAACGAGGGCGTCGTCATGGTCCGGCTGTCCGGCTACGGCCAGACCGGCCCGCGGGCCGCGGAGCCCGGCTTCGGCTCCATCGCCGAGGCCATGTCCGGCTTCGCGCACACCAACGGCTTCCCCGATGGCCCCCCGCTGCTGCCGCCGATGCCGTTGGCCGACCAGACCGCGGCGATGTTCGCCGTCATGGCGACGATGTTCGCGATCTACGAGCGCGATATCGGCGGCTCCGGCGCCGGCCAGGTCGTCGACGTGAGCCTCTTCGAGCCGCTGTTCCGGCTGTTCGTCAGCCACGTCGAGGGCTACTCGGCGGCCGGCGAGGTGCCGGGGCGCACCGGCAACCGCTCGACGAACTCCGCGCCGCGGAACATGTACGAGACCGCCGACGGCTACCTCGCCCTGTCGGCGTCCTCCCAGCGCATCTTCGAGAACGTCGCCGGGGCCATCGACCGCCCGGAGCTCGTCGACGACCCGCGGTTCGCGACCAACGAGGCCCGCCTCGAGCACGTCGAGGAGCTCGATTCGGTCGTCGAGGCCTGGACGCGGGAGCGGTCGACCGAGGCGGCCGTCGAGACGATGGGCGACGCCGGCGCCATCGTCGGCCCCGTCTACGACGTCGCGGACGTCTTCGAGGACGAGCAGTACGCCGCCCGCGGCGCGCTGGTCGAGCTCGAGCACGACCGCCTCGGGCCGGTGACGACCCAGGGCGTCGTCCCGACGCTCTCGCGGACGCCCGGCGGGGTCGCCCACCTCGGCCCGGCCCACGGCGAGCACAACGAGGCGGTCTACGTCGAGGAGCTCGGGATGGCCCGCGACCGGCTCGAGGCGCTCCGGGCGGACGACGTCGTCTGACCGCGACGGCGCCGCCGGCGGGGCGTCCGTGCGCCGCCGTCGGCCGGGAGCCGGTCGGGCGCCGGTCCCAAGCGAGGCGGTGGTTTATGCCCGTCCGGCTCCCAGCACGGCCCGATGAGCGGCGACCCACGCGGCCGGTACGCCTACGACGACGACTTCGCGAGCGTGCCCGAGCCGCCGACCGAGTCGGCCCACTGGGACCGCTGGCACTACGGCATCGTCGTCGCCATGGTCGTCATGCTGGCCGGCATCTACGCGTGGTCGCTCCTGCCGTGGGTGCTCGGCTTCGTCGGCGTCCCGACGTTCATCTACCTCGACATCCGGTACGTCGAGTCGATGTCGACCAGCTGGCAGCCCGACCGCGGCGTCTACGTCCTCGGCGCCATCCTCATGATGTTCCTCATCGCGCCGCTGTACCTTTACCGGCGCTGGGAGACCGTCGGGCTGTAGGCCGCGGGGGCGAGCCGCAGGGTCGCCGACGCCGGTCACCCGGGCATGGCGCCGTCGCTGGTCGCGCCAGCGGGACGCCGACGCCGGTCACGCCAGCTCGGTGCCGTCTCGGGGACAGTGGGAGTAGTCGGGCGCGCGCGTCTCGAACCCACAGACGGGGCACCGTTTGACCCCCGGCCCCTCGCGGTCGGCGCCCCGCCGGAACAGGAAGGGGACGAACGGGACGAACAGGAACAGCAGGAGCGTGTCGAGGTAGAGCCACGCCGCGACGCTGACGAGCAGGCTGGCCACGACGCCCGCCGCGGCCGTCGCGGTTCGCGAGGAGACCATACCCGGCGGTAGCGGCGCGAGCGCGTAAAGGCTCCCCGGCCGCGAGGGCGAGCCGTCGCGGCACCCGGCCGGAGGCGCGACGTCAGAGCAGGTCGACCAGGTCGAGCGGCGCGTCCGGGTGGCCGGCGAGCTGGAGCTTCGCGAGCCACGGGTACGACTGCATCCGCTCGCGCACCCACAGCCGGGCGTCGGTCGAGCCGGCGTCGGCCAGCCGGAGGGCCCCGTCCTCGACGGCCAGCTCGACCCCAACCTCGGCGCTGAGCGCCCGCAGGAGCGACGCGATGCGCTCGCCGTCGGGGTCGTCGGGCGCGACCGGCGCCGGCGTCGCGTCGTCCCCGATGCGGACGGGCGTCAGCTCGAACGACGCTCCGTCGGGTCCGAGCGTCAGGTGGACGACCATCGTATCGCGGGTGTGCCACGGGTGCGGGTAGTCCTCGGCCCCCGAGTCGGTCGACAGCCCGTAGTAGCGGAGGTAGCCCGCGGCCACCCGGTCGGCGGCCGCGTCCCCGGGCTGGTCGAAGACGACGTTGCCGAGGCTGTAGAAGATGGGCGCGCCCCGGTGGACGTCGACCGCCTGGAGGTTGTGCGCGTGGGTGCCGACCACCGCGTCCGCGCCGGCCTCGACGGCCGCGTAGGCGACGTCCGGCTGGTAGGTCGCGAGGTCGTACGTGAAGTGCACGCCGGCGTGGTGGCAGGCGACGACGTAGTCCGCGCGGTCGGCGGCCGCCTCGACGGCGGACAGGTACGCCCGGAGGTCGGCCTCGTCCGGGACCGTCACCGTCCGGGCCGGCGTGCCGGGCTGCTCGTAGACGTTCTCGAGGGTCTCGTAGAACGTCGAGACCCGAAGCGGCGACAGGCCGGGCCGGCGCTCGGTCGCGGCGTAGCCCGACCGCAGGATGGAGCACGCGTCGACGACGCCGACCGTCGTGCCGCCGGCCTCGAGGTACAGCGGCTCGCGCGCCGCCTCGACGTCCGCCCCGACGCCGACGGCGTCGATGCCGACCCCCTCGAGTCGGTCGACCGTGTCGAACATCGCCTCGGGGCCGTAGTCGACGTTGTTGTTCCCGGCGAACGTGACGGCGTCGAACCCGCCGGCCGCCAGCCCCTCGACCATCTCGGGCGGGACCCGGTGGTGGGGGTTCTGCACGTCGGGCCTGACCGTCCCGCGGTCGGACAGCGTCGCCTCGAGCTGGCACAGCCGGAGGTCGGCGTCCTCGAGCTGGGGCGCGAGCTGCTCGAAGGCGGTCTCCGGTCGCTCGCGGTTGATCTGGACGTCGCCGACGAGGGCCAGTCGTACCTCGCTCATGCGACCCGAACGGCATCGGTCCCTAAAAAACGGTCCGTTCCCGTTGCCCAAGCGACTCGGGTCGTGGCGACGAGAGGCACCCCCGTGTCTGGGATGCCGGCGGGACCCGCGCTCAGCCGAAGACCGCGTCGATGGCCCCGTCGAGCGCCTCGACGCCCCGGTCGACGTCGGCCTCCTCGATGCAAAGCGGCGGGGCGACGATGAGCTGGATGGCCGGCCGGCCGCCCCCGACGAGGACGCCGCGGTCCTCCGCGGCCTCGACGACCGCGCCGACGGGGTTGTCCGCGTCCGATGTCCGCGGGTCGACGAACGGCTCGCCGGTCGCCGGGTCGGTGAACTCGACCGCCCAGAGCAGCCCGCGCCCGCGGACGTCGCCGACCACGTCGTGGGTGTCGCCGAGCTCGTGCAGGCGGCGCTCGAGGTACGGCGCCACCTCGCGGCCCCGCTCGATGAGCCCGCCGCCCTCGCCGTACTGGTCCAGGGCCGCGACCCCCGCCGCGCAGGCCACGGGGTTGCCGGCGAACGTCTGGCCCAGCGAGGTGCCCTCCTCGCGGATCCAGTCGCCCACCTCGCCGGGCGCGATGACGCCCGCCAGCGGCGCGTACGCGCTGGTGACGGCCTTCGCGAAGGTGAGGAGGTCCGGCTCGACGCCCTCGGCCTCGATGCCGAACCAGTCGCCACACCGCCCGAAGCCCGTGATGACCTCGTCCGCGATGAGCAGGATGTCGTGCTCGTCGCAGAGCTCGCGGACGCGCTCCAGGTAGCCCGGCGGGGCCGGGAAGGCGCCGCTCGTGCCCGCGACCGGCTCCATCAGGATGGCCGCGATGGCGTCGGGGTCCTCGTTCCGGATCACGAACTCGAGGTGGTCGGCGGCCTGCCGGGCGAGCGCCTCGGGCGAGTCGGCGTCGAACGGCGACCGGTAGGCCATCGGCGGGAGGAACTTCGCCGCGCCGGTCGTCGCGACGTGCGACTCGACGGCCGCCCGGACGTCGGGGTCGCCCGAGAGGCTGCCCGCCCCGTACGTGCCGCCGTGGTACGACCGCCACCGGGTGAGCACCTTCGGGGCGTCCTGGTACTGCCGGGCGAGTTGGACGGCGGCCTCGTTGGCCTCCGAGCCCG
>CAZVOR010000043.1:2043-15010 GCA_964628745.1 uncultured Halobacteriales archaeon | reverse complement strand
AGCGCGGCGCGAAAAAGTCGAGCATCTCGCGGGGCGCGTCCGGCCCGTCGAACCGGGCTCCGGGGAGCGTGATGGTGGCGTCGTCGGCGAAGAGCTCGCCGACCGACTGCCGACGCTCCGCGTCGGCCATCCGATCGAAGAACTCCTCGACGACCGCCCGCGAATCTGCCATGGTCACGGCGAGTCCCGGTCGGAGCAAAAGCCTACCGTCGCCCGACCGGCGAACGCTTTATCCCGGGTTCCGGGCATTGTCGGCCAATGACGGCCCAACCGCTCGAGAACCTCACCGTGGTCGACTGCTCGACGCTCATCGCCGGGCCGATGGCCGCGATGTTCATGGGCGATTTCGGCGCCGACGTGATCAAGGTCGAACACCCCGAACACGGCGATTCGGTCCGGAACTTCGGACGCGCCGACCAGGAGCTGTCGTGGAAGTGGCTCGGGCGCAACAAGCGGAGCGTCGGGCTCGACCTCGGCACGTCGGACGGGCAGGCGGTGTTCGAGGCGCTCGTCGCGGACGCCGACGTGGTCTTCGAGGCGTTCAGACCCGGGACGATGGAGCGGTGGGGGCTCGGCTGGGAGACGCTCTCCGAGGTGAACCCCGGCCTGGTGATGGTGCGGACGAGCGGCTTCGGGCAGACCGGCCCGTACCGGGACCGGCCGGGGTTCGGGACGCTCGCCGAGGCGATGAGCGGGTTCGCCCACGTGACCGGCTTCCCCGACCGGCCGCCGACGCTCCCCTCGCTCGGGCTCGCCGACGCGGTCGCCGCCTGCTACTCGACGTGGGCCGCGATGTTCGCGCTCTACTGGCGCGACGTCGAGGGCGGCCGCGGCCAGTACATCGACACGAGCCTCCTCGAACCGCTGTTCAGCATCATGGGCCGGATGACCGTCGACTACTCGGTCAACGGCACCGTGCAGACGCGGACCGGAAACCGGAGCTCCTACTCGGCGCCCCGCAACACCTACCGGACGAAGGACGACCGGTGGGTGGCCATCTCCGGGAGCGCCGAGACGGTCGCCCGCCGGATCCTCCGGACGATCGGCGGCGACGCCCTCGCCGAGGACCCCCGGTTCCGGACGCTCGACGCCCGGCTCGAGCACGTCGAGGCGCTCGACGGGATCATCGGGGACTGGATGGCCGACCGGACGCGCGAGGAGGTCCTCGACGTCTTCGAGGAGCACGACGCCGCGGTCGCCCCCGTCTACGACACCCGCGACATTTTCGAGGACGAGTGGTTCCGAGCCCGCGACGCCCTGCTCCCCGTCGACGACGCCGACCACGACGACCTGGTGATGCCGGGAGTGTTCCCGAAGCTGTCCGAGACGCCCGGAGCCGTCGACCACGCCGGGCCGCGGCTCGGCGAGCACACCGCCGAGGTGCTCCGTGACCGGGTCGGTCTCGAGCCGGAGGAGGTCGCCCGGCTCGCCGATAGCGGCGTCGTGACGGTCGATGACTGAGCGGCTCAGGCGGTCGTTCCTGTACACGCCCGCCGACCGCCTCGACTTGCTGGAGAAGGCGGCCGGCACGGCCGCCGACGCCCTCGTGTTCGACCTCGAGGACGCCGTCCGACCGAGCAATCGGCCGGCGGCCCGCGAGCACCTCGCGACCGCCCTCGAGACCGTCGACTACGGCGACACGGAGGTGTGCGTGCGGATCAATGCGATCGGGACCGACGACTGGCTCGACGATCTGACCGCGGCGGTGGCGGCCGGTGTCGATACGATCAGCCTGCCGATGGTCGAGCGACCGGAGCAGGTTGAAGCCGTCGTCGAAGCGGCGGCGCAGCGAGCCGATGATCGCCCCGAGATCATCCTCCTGCTCGAGACGCCGACCGGCGTGTTCGACGGCCGCGAGATCGTCCGAACCGCCCGGGAGCTCCCGGCCGTGACGGGGCTTTCGTTCGGCGTCGGCGATTACGCCCGCGCGGTCGGCGGGACGCCGACCTCCGACGAGATTCGGCGGTTCCTCAATCACCGCGTCGTCGGGCTGGCAGCCATCGGCGGCCTGCAGCCGATCTCCTCGGTGTACCCGAGCGCCGGTGACCTCGACGCCGTCCGGTCGGTCGCCGAGGCGGCCCGCGAGGTTGGCTTCGTCGGCCAGTCGGTCATCCACCCCGACCAGGTGCCCGCCGTCAACGAGGTGTTCACGCTGTCGGCCGCGGAGGCCCAGCGGGCCGTGGGGTTGGTCGAGCGGTACGAGGCGAGCGACCTCGGGGCGGTCGTCGTCGACGGAGAGTTCCTCGACGAGCCGCTGGTCGATCGATACCGGCGGCAGCTCCGACGATACGAGGCCGTCCACGGCGCCCCGCCGTGAGGCGCGCGAACGTTTATCGTCCGATTGGTGGAACGGGCACACGCGAACGCCATGCCGGAACGGCCCTGGGACGGGATGCTGCCATCGGACGACCGCCGACTCGAGGAGATCGTGCCCGAGGCGGAACGCGCGCTCTCGGGCGACCGGCCGCCGCTCGGGACCGACCCGGCGGTGCTGGCCATCGACCTCCAACGCCACCTCGTCGGGCCCGACGTCCCGATCGTCGAGGCGGTCGAGACGTACGAGACGGCGACCGGCGCGGTCGGGCACGCGGCCATCGACCACGTCGAACCGTTCCTGGCGACCGCGCGGGCCGCCGACGTGCCGGTCTACTTCACCCGCGTCATCCCCGGGGCGGTAAGCGGCCTCGCCCCCGACGATATCGTCATACACCAGCGGGTGGCGCCGGCGCCCGGCGACGTCGTCATCGACAAGTCCTACTCGAGCGCCTTCTATGCGACCGACCTCGTCAGTCGGCTCGTCCGTCGCGGCGTCGACACCGTGATCGTGCTCGGTTGCTCGACGAGCGGGTGCGTCCGGGCGACGGCCGTCGACGCCACCCAGCACGGGTTCGGCGTCCTCGTGCCCGCCGAGTGCACGTTCGACCGCATCCAGGCGTCGAACGCGCTGGGGCTGTACGAGATCGACCGGAGCTACGGCCGCGTGGCATCGCGACGGGCCGTCGAGACCTACCTGGAGACCGGAACACCCCCATGACTCACGACCTCGTCATCACGAACGGCACGGTAGTCACGCCGGAGCTCGGCCGCCTGCAGGCCGACGTCGGCATCGACGGCGACGTCATCGCGGCGCTCGCCTCGCCCGGCAGCCTCGACGGCGACCGCGCCATCGACGCCGCCGGCCGGTACGTCCTGCCCGGGGCCATCGATCCCCACGTCCACTACGGGCTGTATCGCGACTTCGCCGACGACCACGAGACGGAGACGCGCTCGAACCTCGTCGGCGGCGTCACGACCGTCGGGAACATCTTCCGGCGCGGCCAGCCCTACCTCGAGGTGATGGACGGGTACTTCGAGCAGAGCGAGCGGAACAGCTACCACGACTACTTCTACACGCTGGGAATCCTCTCGGACGACCACGTCGAGGAGATCCCGGCCATCATCGACGAGCTGGGCATCACCACGTTCAAGTGGTACATGCTGTACAAGCTGGTCGCCGCCGAGAAGTTCGGGCTCGACCGGAACCTGACCGAGGACGTCGGCGACCGGATGATCCGGCAGCTGGCGGCGCAGGACGTGCCGACGACGCTGGGGTACCACGCGGAAAACGTCGAGATCACGAGCGCCCTCGAGGAACGCGCCCGCGACGCCGGCGAGACTGGCTTCGAGGGGTACGCCAAGCGCTTTCCCGCGTACGCGGAGACACAGAGCATGGTCGCGTCGGCCGCGCTGGCGAAACAGCACGGCTACGACGACCGGTTCTACACGGTCCACATCTCGTCGGGCCGGACGGCCGACGAGCTCGCCGACCTGCGAGGCGCCGGCTACCGCCTATGGGGCGAGACCTGTCCGCACTACCTGACGCTGACCGCCGAGGAGTGCGACGACCGCATGAAGGTCACGCCCCCGATGCGCTCGGCGGCGGACCGCGAGACGCTCTGGGAGCGCGTCGCCGACGGGACCATCTCCTGCATCGGCACGGACCACGTGGCCAACACCCTCGACGAGAAGCTCGGCGACGACATCTGGGAGACGCTGCTGGCCTTCCCGAGCACGCCGCTGCTGCTCCCGCTGTTGCTCTCGGAGGGCGTCCATGGCGGCCGGATCACGCTCGAACGCGCGGTCGCGGTGACCAGCACGAACACCGCCAGGGCCTGGAACCTCTATCCGAAGAAGGGCACCGTCCGCGTTGGGTCGGACGCCGACCTCGCGGTCGTCGACCTCGAGGAGACGAAGACCGTCACGCCCGAGCTGCTGCGGGGCGCCGCCGACTACTCGCCGTACGAGGGGTGGGCGGTGACGGGCTGGCCCACCCACACCGTGGTCCGCGGGCGGGTGGCGTACGAGGACGGCGAGATCGTCGGCGAGAAGGGGTTCGGGACGCACGTCGACCGGCCGGTCTGACCGGCCGCCGCCCGATACCGCGAGCTACTCGTCGGCCAGCGACGCCCGGGCGTGACGCCCGGCCAGCCGGCCGAAACCGAGCGCCGCGGTCAGGCCGTTCCCGCTCAGGTACCCGCCGGCGCCGTGGCCGCTGACGCCGGTCGCGCAGCCGCCGCCCGCGTAGAGGTTCTCGACGGGCGTGCCGTCCTCGCGCAGCACCCGGGCGTGCTCGTCGACGACGAGGCCGCCCTGCGTGTGGAACAGCGCCCCCGTCACCTTGGTCCCGTAGAACGGGCCCTCCAGGACGTGCGTCCCGTCGGTCCGGCCCGTCTCGTCGGGCTCGCCCGACCGCACCGCCTCGTTGTACCGGTCGACCGCGGCGGCGGTGGCGTCGGGGTCGCAGCCGATGGTCTCGGCGAGCTCCTCGACGCGGTCGGCGCGGTCGTAGGCGCCGAGCTCGACGGCGTCGTCGAAGTCGTCGAACTGGCCGGTCAGCTGCTCGAAGATGCGCTCGTCGAACACCTCGTAGGCGACCCCGTCGGGCTGCCCGAGCACGTCGATGGCGAACTCCGAGTAGCCGGCCGACTCGTCGCCGAAGCGCTCGCCGTCCTCGTTGACGAGGATGCCGCCGTTCATCACGATGGCGTAGGTCGAGAGCACGCCGGTCTGGTGCGCCACGGTGGCGTGGGCCTGGTAGGCGTCCATGGAGGCGACGGCGGACCCGAGCTCGACGCCCCAGCGAATGCCGTCGCCGGTGTTCCCGTCGGCCCCGAAGTAGAGCGCCCGCTCGATCTCCTCGTCGCAGTGCTGCCCGACCATGCGCCTGTTCCCGCCGAAGCCGTCGGTGGCGAGGATGACCTTCCCGGCGGCGATGGCCTCCTCGACCGGGTCGCCGGCGACGACGCCGACGACGGCGCCCTTGTCGGCGACCAGCCGGTTCACGGGCGTGTTCGCGAGGAGCTCGACGTTCGGGGTCGCCTCGATGCGCTCGACGAGCTGCGAGACGAGGTTCGCGCCGTTGTTCCCGGGCGGGGCGTGCATCCGGTACTCGGAGTGCTTCGGGTACCTGAAGTCGTCCACGAGGTGCAGCGAGACGTCCCAGTCGTCCACGAGCCAGTGGACGAGGTTCGAGCTCTCGCGGGCGAGGCGGCGGACGAGCGCCTCGTCCGCCTGGAAGTCGTTCTTCTCGAGGATGTCGAGCGCCATGTCCTCGGCGGTCTCCTCGATGCCGGCCGCGCGCTGCAGCCGCGTGCCGGCGGCCGGGATCATCCCGGTCGACAGCGCCGTGTTCCCGCCGGGCTCGTCGGACTTCTCGAGCACCGTCACCGTCAGGTCCGGGTCCTCGGCGGCCGCCACCGCCGCCACCAGGCCGGTGCCGCCGGCGCCCGCGACGAGCACGTCGGTCTCGACGTCCCACTCGACGTCGGCCGCCGGGACGACCTCGGAGGCCTCGTCCCGGACGGTCGGCCGGTCGGGCCTGCTCATGACGCGACCCCGACCCGGCGTGGACGTAAAGATGTCGTCGGCCGCGCGGCCGCACGCAATTTTATGGCCACGCCCGCTCTCGGTACGAACCGGATTATGACCCGACGCATCTGGGAGGACCTGCTGACCGAGCAGGACAGGCAGGTCATCTCGAAGGCCGGCTACGACAAGGAGGGGGCCTCGTCGTGGGAGTCGCGCGGGATGGGCGATACGCCCGTCGTCATGGTCATCGACATGCAGCGGCTCATCGTCGGCGAGGACGTCCCCATCCTCGAGGCGGTCGAGGAGTACCGGACGGCGATGGGCGCCATCGCCTGGGAGGCCATCGAGTACATCCAGGAGTTCCTCGAGTTCGCCCGGGACCGGGACATCCCGGTCACGTACACGCGGGTCGTGCCGTCGAGCTACGACGACCCCGACCACCCGGACCTGGACATCGTCGAGCCCGTCGCCCCCCGGGAGGGGGACACGGTCATCGACAAGTCGTACGCGAGCGCCTTCTACGGCACCGACCTCCTCTCGCGGCTCATCCGGCAGGACGCGGACACCGTCATCATCGTCGGCAACTCGACGAGCGGCTGCGTCCGGGCCACGGCCGTCGACGCCCAGCAGCACGGCTTCGACGTCGTCCTCCCGCAGGAGTGCCTGTTCGACCGCATCGAGGCCTCGCACAAGATCGGCCTGCTCGACCTCTGGATGAAGTACGCGGAGGTCCTCGAGCTCGAGGAGGTCGAGGAGTACGTCGGCTCGATGACGCTGGAGGCGTGAGATGGCCCACGAGCTGGTCGTCCGGAACGGCACGGTGGTGACCCCGGAGTGGGGGCGCGTCGAGGCGGACGTCGCCGCGGACGGCGAGGTCATCTCGAACGTCGCCTCGCCGGGCAGCCTCGAGGGCGACGAGGTGATCGACGCCGCCGGCCGGTACGTCCTCCCGGGCGCCATCGACCCGCACACCCACCACGGCATCTACCAGGGGCTCGAGAGCGACGCCGAGACCGAGTCCCGGTCGGACCTCGTCGGCGGCGTGACGACCATCGGGAACTACTTCCGGCGGGCCGGGTCGTACGCGGAGATCATGGACGAGTACTTCGCGGCGTGCGAGCCGAACTACTACCACGACTACTTCTTCTCGCTCGGCCTGCTCTCGTTCGAACACGTCGGCGAGATCCCGTACATCGTCGACGAGCTGGGCATCACGTCGTTCAAGTGGTACATGAACTACAAGTACGTCGCCGAGGAGAAGTTCGGCGTCGACTGCGAGATGCTCGACGACTTCGGGGACGCGTTCATCCGGGGGCTGGCCGGGCAGGAGGTGCCCACGACGCTCGGCTATCACTCGGAGAACGTGGAGATCACCAGCTCGCTGGGCGACAATCCGTACCTCGAGACCGAGCTCGACGAGGACCAAGAGTACCGGGGCTACGAGACGCTCGTCGAGCAGTTCCCCGGCTACGCGGAGGCCCAGAGCATGATCTCGGCGGCCGCCCTCGCCCGCCAGCACGACTACGAGGACTTCTACGCGGTCCACATCTCCTCCGGCCGGACCGCCGACGAGCTGGCGACGCTGCAGGACGCGGGCTACCGGTTGACCGGCGAGACGTGCACCCACTACCTGACGCTGACGACCGAGGAGTGCGACGAGCGCCACAACGTGAACCCGCCCGTTCGCTCGGCGGCGGACCGGGAGACGCTCTGGAACCGGCTCGCCGACGGGACCATCTCCTGCATCGGCACGGACCACTGCTGCAACCTGGCGGCCGACAAGATCGGCCAGGACGTCCCGGACAGCCTGCCCGGCTTCCCGAGCACGGCGACGATGCTGCCGCTCATCCTCTCGGAGGGCGTCAACGGCGGGCGCATCTCCCTCGAGCGGGCCGTCGAGGTCACGAGCACGAACACCGCGAAGGCGTTCCACCTCTATCCGAAGAAAGGGTCCATCCGCGTCGGCACGGACGCCGACCTCGTGGTCGTCGACCTCGAGGCGACGAAGACGGTCACGCCCGAGCTGCTGGAAAGCGGGGCCGACTACTCGCCCTACGAGGGGCGCGAGGTGACCGGCTGGCCGACGCACACGGTCGTGCGCGGGCAGCTCGCCTACGAGGAGGGGGAGGTCGTCGGCGAGCAGGGGTACGGGACGCACATCGACCGGCCGATCTGAGCGCCCCCGCGGGAGTCGTCGCCGCCCGCCGATGCCCGACCGACCGTCAGCGACGCGCGGGCTCGACCACCTCGCCGCCCTTGACGACGACCGAGAGGTTCCCCCGGTCGGCCAGCACGCGGACGTCGTCGACCGGGTCGCCGTCGACGACGACGAGGTCGGCGTAGTTGCCCGCCTCGAGCGTCCCCGCGTCGTCGAGGCCGATCGCCTCGGCGGCCGTTCTCGTGCCGGCCACGATCGCCTCGAGCGGCGAGAAGCCGCAGTGCTCGACGAGGGCGACGAGCTCCTCGTTGAGGTTCCCCTGCGAGGAGTACGGTGGCCCGGAATCGGTGCCCGCTGCCACCGTCACGCCGGCCTCGTGGGCTTTCCGCTGCGCCCGTTTGTGCGTGTCCAGTTCGTCCCGTACCGTCTGCACCTTCTCGGGCGGGTGACCGCTCTCGGCGGCCCCGTCGGCGATGTCGATGAACCCTCTGACGGTGGTGACCAGCGTGACGTCGTTCTCTCGCATGGCTTCGACGCCCTCGTCGTCCAGGTAGGTGCCGTGTTCGACGGTGTCGACCCCGGCCCTGGCGGCGTTGACGATGGCCTCGGCGGCCTTGGCGTGGGCCGCGACGGTGACGCCCCGGTCGTGGGCGACCTCCACGACCGCCTCGATCTCCTCCCGGCGCATCGTGGGCGTTCGCGACGAGGAGAACGCGGAGATCCACTCGCCGCTGGCCTCCACCTTGATATTGTCGACCCCCAGCTTGACCTGCTCCCGGGCCGCCCGGGTGGCCTCGTCGGTGCTGTCGACGCGGGTGACGAACCCGGTGTCGGCGTCGATCCACCCGGGAGCCCAGTCGGCGAGCCCGCCGGTCGTCGTGAGCATCGGGCCGCTCGCTTTCACCCGCGGGCCGGGTATCAGGCCGTCCTCGACGGCGTCCCGGACGGCGACCGCCAGTCCCCCGCGACTCCCGACGTCCCGCAGGCTCGTCACGCCGCGTTCGAGGTTCAGTTCGGCGTTGACCGCCCCGCCGATGGTGTTGTACTCGACCGAGTTCCTCGGGTCGATGAACCGGAGTCGGTCGCGGAGCGTCGCCTCGGTGTAGCTCAGGTGGGCGTGGGCGTCGACCAGGCCCGGGATGATCGTCTTCCCGGTCGCATCGATCTCGTCGGCACGGGACGGGACGTCGAGTTCCGCCAGCGGTCCCGCCGATACGACCCGGTCGTCCTCCGTGACGACGCCGCCCCGCTCGATGAGACGCGTTTCGTCGCCGGTGATCAAGGCGCCGCCCTTCACGAACAGGCTGTCGGACATTCGTCCTCTGGAGTGAGAACCCCGGCCCCTTTCAAAAGGTGCCTCTCGAATCGCCCCGGCCGAGGAGCCGATGCAGCTGCCGAGGTACGGCCGTAGACGGCTGCCGGCGGCTGCCCGAGCAGGTGCGGCTGCACTTCGGGGCACGGGAGGCGTCCGACTCGGCGCTCCATTCCTCGGAGCCGGAACGGCCGGGCGAGAGCGTCGTCTCGCCGACGGGACGGACCGAGAGCGCAGGAAGGGTCCTTCGGAGCGGGTCGGGATGTCGACCTGACGGCACACGCGTACCGTGCAGGCCGCGAGCAGCTCGCGCGTTGTATCGACGTCCACGAACCGGCCCCCGCGGGAACGGCCGCCGAACGGCCGCTACGCGGTCCCCCGCTCCGTCTCGATCCGCTCGACGTAGACGTCCGTGATTCGCTCGAGGATGGCCTCCCCGGCTTCGGCGGTCCCCTCCCGCGGGTCGCCGAGGACGCCGTTCTCCGTGACGGCCTCGAAGCCCTCGCTGAGGATACGGGCGACCGAGACCGGCCCTTCGTACCCCGGCTCGAGCGCGTCGGTCCTGACCAGGTCGTCGCGGATCGCGAGCACCATGGCGGTCTCGGCGGCGCCGGCGTGGATGACCGGCTCCTCGTACTCGACCCCCGCCGCCCGGAGCCCCTCGTTCATCAGCTCCATCATCTCGCCGAGGTCCGCCAGGGTGATGAGGGACGCGTCGACCTCGCGGGCGATCTCCGGCGCGACGGTGTTGACCGGGGCGAAGTTCCCGCCGTGCGTCGGCAGGAGGACGAGGTGTTCGAAGCCGTGCGCGTCCAGGGACCGGCAGTAGGAGCGGATCAGCTCCATCAGCGTCTCGGCGGAGATCGTGATCGTCCCCGGGAACGCCATGTGGTGGCCCGAGCAGCCGGGCCGGATCGCCGGCGCCGCCACGGCGTCGCCGAGCCGCTCGGCGACCCGTCGGGAGAGCTCCTCGCCGGCCAGCGTGTCCATGATCAGCGGGAGATGCGGCCCGTGCTGTTCGACCGACCCGACGCCGACGACGGCCGTCCGCGTCCCGCGTTCGATGGCGGCTTCGACCTCGGGCCAGGTGAGCTCGGCCAGGTTCACGGTATCGTGTTCGGTCATCCGGTTCTCCGGTTCACCCACGGATGGCTTAAACTCCGCCGCCCGGGAGGGTGTCTTCCGCGCGGGCTGCCTCGCCCGGGACGGCCGCGAGGTCCGGCGGCGGCTCGGGCCCCTCCTGGAGTGGGCGACCGACCAGTCCCCCCGTCGACCGCCGGGGGCCGACCGCCGGCCGTCCCCGGAGCACCCGCCGAGGGCGTCCGGCCCTCGCGCCGGAGCCGCGGGGAGGCGCCCGCCGGCACATCAATCCCCCCAGCACGTCCGGCGTAACCCTCGTCCGACCCGGTCCCGTCGTCGGAGGCGGTGAACTCGATCATGGACGACGAACGACCCGCCGTTTCGACTGCCAGCCCCGCCGGCGAGCCACCGAGGAGATACGACCTCCCCCGACTGGGCCTCCTCGTCGGGCTCCTCGTCGTGTCGCTCCCGTTCCTGATGATGTCGGTCATGATGATGGGCATGGGCTTGATGGGACCGCCGATGCGAGCGCCGATGGGAGGGCCGTTCCCCGGCTTTTTCCCCCTCGTCGGGTTCGTCGGCTTCCTCGTCGTCGTCGGCGTGCTGTACGGGACCGTCCGGCTGTCGGGAGCCACCCGAGCCCGGGTGTAGCCGGGGCTGCCCGTACCCGACCGTCGTCGATCGGCGCCACGACGGTGGGGAACCGCCGACCGTGGGATAGCGGTATCGCGCGTGGATCCGAGCAGGCACCCCCTTGCGTCGTGACCACCCAACGTACTGGGGGGAAGGTTCATCCACGTACGCCAGCGTAGGTAGTACGATGCGTCAGGCCGTCCTCGACTTCGACGAAGCGACCGTCGCGGACTGGGGGTTCGCGCCGTTTCAGGACGCGGGGCTGCTGGACGCCGAGGTCCTCTCGTGCGAGGGGTCGCGAGGCGTCACCCGGATGCACGTCGAGCAGAAGGTGGACACGGCACACCTCGAAGCGATGGACAACGTCCAGTGGTGGGAGCTGATCGCCGACGAGGGGTCGAAGTACGTCTATCTCGTCGAGTTCAACGCCTCCGAAGCCCCGAGCACGAGGTTCGTCGATATCGACCGCCTGCCGCGCATCGAGCAGGTCTCGGTCCACGAGGGTGGGATGACGCTCACATCTGCCGGCTCGCAGGACATGATCAGCGACATGGTCGTCGGCCTCGAGGACGCCGGCGTCAACGTGAACCTGAAGCAGCTCCGGGGCTATCGCGTCGAGGCGGAGCCGCTGGACGCGCTGACCGAGCGGCAGCGGGAGATCGTCGAGACGGCGTTCGAGGCCGGGTACTACGACGTCCCCAGGCGAGCCTCGACGGAGGATATCGCGGCCGAGTTCGGGCTCGACACCTCGACGATATCGGAGCACCTCCAGCGAGCCGAGCGAAACCTGATCGGGGCCGTCCTGGGGCACGCCGACTGAACACTCCCCTGCGCTCCGGGAGCGTACCGGCGTCGGCCGGGGCGGCCCCCGTTCCACCGCACCGGAGAGGGACCCGTTCGACGGCTATTCCGCCCCGGCCTCCAGCCGGTCGACGAGCCCCGCGAACACCGCCTTCGTCCCCGCCGGGCCGGTGATGGTCAGACGCGTCTCCTCGTAGGGTGGCGAGACGTCGATCCGGTAGTCGGCGAACGCGCAGCACTGCAGCTCGCTCGCGACGAATCCGGCGGCGGCCAGCAGCGCGTCGTCGGCCCCCGCGAACCGGACGGTGTACCCGTCGTCGCGTTCCACAGCCCCGACGTAGCGCGAGCCGAGGGTCGCCCGGACCGCGTCCGAGCGCTCGGCTTCCTGCTCGTCGGTCAAGGTGCAGGCGACCGGCGGAGTAGCGTCCTCTTCGCTCATGGGACAGGTTGCTGCTCGCCCGCAGGCCCCCTGACGGTACCTCCCAACATCTCGGGAGGATACAAACCGGGGACCTCGCCGACAGCAGGAGGCAACGGGATGCCGCAGGGAGGAGGCGGGCTCCGTTCGGACTCGCCAACGAGTGCCACGCCGACCCGCGCCCGGTAGCTCGACGTGCGAGTGCTGGCTGGCGTGGACGGCGCGTCGTTCCATATCGTGGTGAGGTGGCCCGCGACGGGCTCGCCTCCCAGGGGTTTCGGGACGAACCCGAGATGGTCGGGGCGCTGGTGAACAGCGAGCGCGACGAACGGCCCGCCTGGCCTGCGACAGGAGGCAGGTATCTCGATCCGGTTCCGAAGGCCGAGGCCGAATCCGGTACGACGACAAGCATCGACGAGCCGCGACGTCAGGTCGAGTGCGAGCCGGACACCGCGACCGGTTCGTGACCGGTTCCCGTGCTCGCTCGGCGTCTCGCTGCGTCCGCGCAACGGGAGCAACCAGCGAGCTCGAGCCTAGTCAGCGGTAGCGGTCCGTGTCGCCCGTTCGACGTCGTCGACGGCTTGCTCGCTTCCGGCGACGATGACGAGCGATTCGAAGGTCGGGGCGTACACCTTCATCTCCACGCCCCGCGACGAATACCAGGTATCGACCACCCGGACCAGGCCGGCCTCCCGGAGGGACCCGAGGTGGTAGAGCA
>CAZVOR010000043.1:0-1943 GCA_964628745.1 uncultured Halobacteriales archaeon | reverse complement strand
GTATCGACCACCCGGACCAGGCCGGCCTCCCGGAGGGACCCGAGGTGGTAGAGCACGTTCTGCAGCGACGTGTCCGAACGCTCGGCCAGGCCCGATGCCGTTTCCGGCGCGTCGTTCAGGCGCACCAGGAGGTCCCTGGCGGTCTCCGACGCGAGCGCCGGGATGACCGTCGATGCGGCCTCCCCCGAGATGTCGACCACCCTCCGGCCGTTTCGTTCGTCATCGACGTCGAACCGGAGTGGGAACAGTCCAGCCATGATGCGGATACGGCAGGTAGAGCCCGCCCGGGCGGATGGGCGTATCTCCCCCGCTGATGGGCCCCTTTTAGTCGACCATCGGGGACAGCTCGAGAGCCGCGATCGGAATCCGACCCGGGCTACTCCCGCGATTGCGCGTGGTGGCTGGCATCCGGTCCGGATCGATATCGTCCCTGGCGCAGTCGGAGCGACGACTGGCTGGCGGCCGTGTGGGGCGCGAGCCGGGACGGTCACGGTAACAGGCTAGCCGGCCGATATAGGAGCTTCGACCCGTTAACGATGCGGCTGCCAGGAGAACTCAGCAATCTCCTCGAGGTGCCCGTCGGCACGCAGGCTGCCACCTGTTAGCTCCATGGATAAAAAGCGAGTTTGTGCTTGGAGAAGGGCCTTCGTCCCGCCGTCCGAACCCGCGTTCCATGCCCGCCGAGAAGCTGCGGACGATGGAGAACCGACACCGCCGCCGACTGCTGGTGGAGCTGCTCGACGATGCCCGGGGGGACGCGTTGAAGTTCCCCGAGGACGTGCCGGTCGCGGGAACGGAGCGCGAGGCCTTCCGGGCCGAGATGTACCACCAGCACCTGCCTCGACTCGAGGACCGGGGCTACATCAGGTGGGACAGGGACGCCCGCGAGATCGCGAAGGGGCCGACGTTCGACGACATCGGCCCGCTCCTCGAGCTCATCCGCGACCATCAGGACGAACTACCCGAACGGTGGTTCTGACCGGTGGAATCGGACCCGGAAGCGAGCCCGTCCGGGCCATCGGTGGTCGGGAGTGGTTCGGGCGCATGGCGTCCGGGGCGGTCGCTGCGAAGCGTCGGTGTGGGTTTACCGGCCAGCCCCGCTGGCACCGCAGCCGCAAATCCCGCGCCACGACCGCTTCCCGCTCGAACCGGACGAGGCGATAGCCGTTCGGGGGTACCCCCCGCGGGCCGTCCGGGGCAATCGGACAGCTCCTTCTCCCAGACCGACGGCGTACCGGTCTCTCCAGTCCGCTGCAGTACCGCCGTCTCCGGAGCCGTCCCTCGTCACGGCGAGGGAACGGAGGATAAGTCCCCCCACGAGCGTGGGAGCCACCACCTTGCTGACCGACCACGATGGTCGACGGGCGATGGGAACCGACACGCGGTCAGACGAGCGAGGCATCGAACTCCCCGCTGATTTCGCGGCGCACGTGGCGAACGTCGCTGGTCTGGAGACGCAGCCGGCCACGTGGGAGGAGTGGTGGGCGGAGACGGCCGATGCGTTCGCGGCGAGCGACCGGACGCTGGGGCTGTCGGACCTGTACAGCGACGAACCGACGCGGCACGAGGTGCATGTCGACGACCGCGTCAGACACGCGCGATGCGCGGCGGACGCGCTGATGGCCGGTGTCATGGAGGGACAATCCCCGGTGACGGTCCGCTCGACCGACCCCGTTTCGGGGACCGAAGTGCGGGTCGAGATCGACGACGACGCAGTGACCGTCCGTCCCGGGGAGGCCCTGCTCTGCTTCGGCGCCCGGATCGACCCCGACGCGGTCGAGGCGGCCGGCTCGCTCGCCGACTGGTCCCTGCAGGAGGACAAAAGCGACGTCGAGGCGTCGGTCTGCCGGTACACCAACGCCTTCGAGAGCGAAACGACCTACGAGCGGTGGGCCTCGGAGACCGAGAGCGTCACCGCGCCGATCCCCCCGGCGCGGTTCGTG
>CAZVOR010000042.1:0-15131 GCA_964628745.1 uncultured Halobacteriales archaeon | reverse complement strand
TGAACGGGCAGTCGAACCGCCCGCCTCGAAGCTTCAGCGTGTCGCGGGCGAGCAGCAGCGCCAGCTCCTCGGTCGGGGGCGTCCAGTGGATCGGCGGGCGGGCCCGACCCGACAGCAGGGCAGGCACGGTCCCGACGTGGTCCAGGTGGCCGTGCGAGACGACGACCGCCTCGGGCGCCGGCGTCTCGACCGGGAACGACGGCGGGTCGCCCGACATCGTCCCGAAGTCGACCAGCAGCGCGTCGTCGACCAGCAGCGCGCTGCGGCCGATCTCCCCGGCCCCGCCGAGGAAGCGCAGCTCCATGGGCCGCCGATTGGCGTCGACCCGGTTTTCATCCGTCGATTTCCGCGCCGGACGCCGGCGACCCCTCACCGCGGCACGAGCGCGGGGGCGTCGAAGGCCGCGGAGAGGTCGTCCGCGACGCCGAGCATCGACGCGACGGTCGGCGCGACGGCCGTCGCGTCCACCGGGCCGTCGAGCGTCCCCACGGGGGCTGCCGGCCCGCCCAGCCCGTAGCAGCCGAACGCCGCCCGGTCGACGCGGCCGTGCGAGCCGCCGACCAGCGTCGGGTCGAGCGAGACGAGTCCGCGGTCGCCGACGAACAGCTCGCAGGGGTCGAACCCGGGCTTTCTGTGGATGTCCACGTCCGTCGCGTACGCCGGCGCCTCGTCGGCGTCGGTCCACCAGTAGTAGGCGAACCAGGCCGACGGGTCGGCGACGAGGACGAGCTCGCCGGCGTCGGGGTGGTCGATGCCGTACGCCTCCTTGCCCTGCGCGTCGAGGAGGGCGTCGACGCCGGCGAGCCCGGCGAGCGCGTCCTTCGCCGCCTCGACGGCGCCCCCGTCGGCGTAGACGTGCGCGACCTGGTGGTCGACCATCGCGAACGCGTCGGATTCGGCGAGGTCGACGTCGAGGCCGCCCGCCCCGTCGGGCCGCGTCGCGAGCAGCCCCGCCTCGCGGAGCGCGCGGTTCGGGAAGGCGGGCGCGTCGACCGCGTGGAAACCGTACTCGCTGACAACGTTCACGACCGTCTGCGCCCACCGCGCGTCGTCCCGGAGCCGCGCTAGGAAGTCGCCGATGAGCTCGTCGACCGCCTCGACCGCCGACAGCAGCTCGTCCGAGCCGGGCCCGCCCCCGAGCCCGGCGTAGTCGAGGTGGGGGACGTAGACCCACAGCAGGTCCGGGTCGTACCGCTCGACGGCCTCGCCCGCGGCGTCGAGGATCCACCGGCTGCTCTCGGCGTTCGCGGCTGGCCCCCAGTAGTGGTGGAGCGGGAAGTGGCCGTACGCCTCCCGGAGGTCGTCGTAGAAGCCGGACGGATTCGTCCAGCAGTCCATCTCGACGAGCTCGCCGTCCTCGTCCTCGACGGGCGACGGCGTGACGGCCACGTCCGCCGTCGTCCCGACCAGGTGCTGGAAGAACAGGGCGCCCGTGGTCAACCCGGCGTCCTCGCTCGCGGCCTCCCAGAGCCGGTCGCGGTCGGCCCGCTCCCGGCCCCAGAACGTCACGCGGTCGGCGTCGCGGTCGTACTCGCCGCTGGCCACGTCGCCGTGGTCGACCGGCGCTCGACCGGTCGCGAGGGTCGTCTGGGCGGGGACGGTGAGCGCGGGGAACGGCGGTCGCAGCGGCGCGGCCGCGCCGCCGTCGAGCAGCCCGGCGAGGTTCGGGGTCCGCCCGGCCGAGAGGTGGTCCGGCTGGAGGCCGACCACGTCGAGGACGACGACGCGGCCGACGTCGTCCGCCGTCTCCAGGCCGTCCGCCGCGTCGGGGAGGGTGCTATCCGCCATCGCGTTCGCCCCCGTCCCGTCGCGCGAGCTCCGTCCGGGCCGCGTCGCGGTGGGCGTCGACGTAGGCGTACAGGCGGTCGAACTGCCTGGTGAGCGCGTGCTCGTCGACGCCGAGCGGGTCCTTGAAGAACGACGCGAGCTGGGGCTGGAGGCCGCGCTCGCCGGCGGCGTCGGCGTGGGCGAGCAGCCGGACGAGGTCCAGCAGGAGGGGCGCGGCCAGCGCCGAGTCGGAGCCCTCCCAGGTGAACTGGAGCGTCATCTCGGTGTCGAGAAAGCCCGCGAAGTGGACGTGGTCCCAGGCCGTCTTCCAGTCGCCGAACGACGGCGCGTAGTCGATGCGGACCCGGTTGTGCTCGACCGCGGGGAGGATGGCGTCGAGCACGCCGCCCTTCGTCGCCAGCTTCCCCGCCTCGTTCCGCTCGTCCTCGAGCACCCGCCCGTCGGCGTTCCCGAGGAGGTTGTGGCCCTCCCACGAGCGCACCCGGAGGTTGCGCTCGGCGAACATCGGCGCGAGCGCCGACTTCACGAGCGTCTCGCCGGTCTTGGCGTCCCGGCCCGCGTGCGGGACCCCCTCGTCCTCGGCGAGCTCGCGCAGGCCGCCGAGGGCGCTCCCCGGGCTCGGCGTGAAGTTCACGTAGGGGTGCCCGCCGGCCAGCGCGGCGTACGCGTACAGCGCGCTCGCCGGCATCGCGGGGTCGTCGGCGTCGAGGGCGTCCTCGACCGCCGCTCTGGTGGCGTAGCGGTCGGGCGCCTCCAGCGCGGGCTCGGTCGAGGCGACGTTCGCCACCACCACGCGGTCGAGGTCGTGCTCCGACGCGAACGCCTCGTAGTCGCCGCGTATCCGCTCGACGAGGTCCCGGAGCGACGCGTCGCCTCCCTCCGCGCCGTTCTCGAGGGACGAGTCGGCGAGGTCGGCGACCGCCGCGCCGCAGTTCCGGGCCGTCCCCGTCTCGATGCGCTCGTCGACCTCGGCGAGGTCGTCGCGGACGGCCTCGAGCGTCTCCCGGTCGGGGACGCCGTTTCGCTCGTGCTGGGCCTCGACGCGGTCGACGACGGGGTCGCTCCGCACGTCGTGGCCGCCGAAGACCAGCCCGTCGACGGCCGGGAGGTCGAGCGCCGTCACGGGCGGCCGCTCGGTCACCATCCCCGTCGTCCCGGCGACCCCGCGAGCGACGGCTCGGGCGCCCGTCATCGCGAGCGTGGCGACGTTCCCGCGCGCGCCGACCAGCCAGACGCCCGTCCGCCTCGACGGGCTCGACCGGTCGGTACCTGACGTCCGGTGGTCGCTCTCGGTCATGGAGGCATCCCCACGGCTCCGGGCCGCGTCTCGCGGCCCGAGGACCGTAGTTATGCACCGCCAGCGCGCGGTAGCCGCGCCTGGGCGCCCGGTAACCCGGGATTTCGTCGTTCCGGTCTCCCGCTGCCGGCGCCTAGCCCGGGCCTAGCCCGGGCGACGGCTGGCGGGCGTCGGTCGCCGCCGGGTCCCCGCGGGATGGGGCGAACCGCGGGCTCGCCTACGCGATGCATAACAATTGCGACCGTGCCCCTAGGCCGTCTATGACCATTCCCGTCATCGATCCCCACATGCACATGGTGTCCCGCTCGACCGACGACTACCGGCGAGCGCGGCTCGCCGGCGTCGAGTGCTGCGTCGAGCCCGCCTTCTGGAGCGGCCAGGACAAGCAGCACGCCGGTGCCTTCTTCGACTACTTCGAGCAGATCATCGAGCACGAGACCGACCGGGCCGAGCGGGTCGCCGGCATCGACCACTACGTCACCATCGCGCTCGAGCCCAAGGAGGCGAACTATCCGGAGATGGCCCGGGAGGTGCTCGACCGCGTCCCCGAGTACCTCGACCGCGACCCCGTCGTCGGCGTCGGCGAGATCGGGCTGGACCAGGACACGGAGGCGGAGCGGGCGGCCTTCCGGGAGCAGCTCTGGATGGCCGAGGAGCGCGAGCTGCCCGTCATCGTCCACACGCCCCACACGAACAAGCCCGAGGGGACCGAGGTCATCGTGGACATCATCGAGGACGAGGGCGTCGCCCAGGAGCGCATCGTCATCGACCACAACACCGAGCACACCGTCGAGACGTCGCTCTCGACGGACTGCTGGGTCGGCTTCACGCTCTATCCGGGGAAGATCGAGGACGAGCTGGCCATCGACCTCCTCGAGGAGTACGGCACCGAGCGGATGATCTTCAACTCCGCGGCCGACTGGGACCCGTCGGACCCGCTCGCCGTGCCGAAGGCCCGGGACAAGATGCTCGACCGGGGCTGGGACCGGGAGGCGGTGCGGACGGTCGTCCACGACAACCCCGCCGAGTTCCTCGGCCAGTCGCCGAACTTCGACTACGCGCGGTAGATGCGCTTTGGCTTCTCCGCGAACGCGTTCCGCGACCACTCGGCCGTCGAGGCCGTCGAGACGCTGGCGGACGCCGGCTACGACGGGGTGGAGCTGCTGTTCGACGAGCCCCACCTCTACCCGCCCGAGGCCACCGCGGACGAGGTCGACGCCGTGCGGACGGCGCTCGACGACGCCGACGTCGCCCCCTGCAACGGCAACGCGTTCATGCTGACCGCCATCGGCGACTTCCACCACCCCTCGTTCGTCGAGCCCGACGAGGCGTACCGTCGACGCCGCGTCGAGTACACCCTCGCCGCGCTCGACCTGGCCGCGGCGCTCGACGTCCCGCACATCTCCGTCGAACCGGGCGGTCCCGTCCCCGACGGGAAGGACCGCGAGTGGGCGCTCGACGTCTTCGAGGCCGGGCTCCGGGAGGTGCTCGACCGGGCGGACGAGGCCGGCGTCGACGTCCTCGTCGAGCCGGAGCCGGGCCTGCTGTGCGAGTCGTCGGCGGACTTCCTCGAGCTCCGCCGGCGGGTCGACGCCGACCGGCTCGGCTGCAACTTCGACGCCGGCCACCTCTTCTGCGTCGGGGAGGACCCGGTCGAGGCGTACGACCGGCTCGCCGGGGACGTCGCTCACGTCCACCTCGAGGACATCCCCGCGGACCGCGCCCACGAGCACACCCAGCTGGGCGAGGGGGCGATGGATGTCGACGGCTTCCTCGCGGCGCTCGACGACCGCGGCTACGACGGCTTCGTCACGGTCGAGCTCTACCCCTACCGGGAGACGGCGGCGGAGACGGCCCGGGAGGCGATGGCCTACCTCGAGGCGAGCGGGTGGGCCTAGCGGGTGGCGCTCGCGCGTCCCGACCTCCGCCGCGCGGCCGCCGCGTACGCGACGCTCGTCCGCGTCCCGAACCTCTTTACGGCCCCCCCGGACGTCCTCGCGGGGGCCGCGCTGGCCGTCGCGGCCGGGGCGAGCGCGGCCCCGCTCCCGGTCGCCGCCGCCGCGCTCGCGTCGGCGCTCCTCTACGCGGCCGGGACGACGCTCAACGACTACTTCGACGCCGCGGTCGACGCCGAGCAGCGGCCCGAGCGGCCCATCCCGTCCGGACGGGTGTCCCGACGGAAGGCATTCCTGCTCGGGCTGGGCCTCCTCGCCGTCGCCGTCGTCGTCGCCGCCGGGCTCGCGGGCGCCCGGGCCGGCGCGGTCGCCGTCGCCCTCGCGCTGGTGGTGCTCTCGTACGACGGCCTCCTCGGGGACGGCCCGCTCGGCCCGCCGGCCATGGGCGCCGCGCGCGGACTGAACGTCCTGCTGGGCGCCGCGGCGGTCGGCCCGCTCGCCGCGCTGCCGGTCTGGGCGCTCGCCGTCCCCGCCGCCGTCGCCCTGTACGTCGCCGCAGTGACGGTCATGGCCGCCCAGGAGGCCGCGGGTGCCGACCGCTGGCGGGTCGTCGCGGCGGCCGCCGGCGCGGCGGTCGCCGGTCTGTTCGTCCCGGCGGCGCTCCTCGCCGCGCGCCCGGGCATCGCCGCCACGGCCCTCGGCGTCGCGCTGGCGCTCGGGTTCGCGGCGTGGACCGGCCGGGCGCTCGGGTCCGCCTACCGCGACCCGGTCCCCGACGTCGTCGGCCCGGCGGTCGGCACCTGCGTGCTCGCGCTGGTCGTGCTCGACGCCGCGTTCGCGGCTGCCGCCGGGGCGCTCGCGTCGCTGCTCGCGCTCGCCTTCCTCGCCCCGGCCGTCGGGTTCGCCCGGGCGTTCGACGTCTCGTAGGCGAGGACCGACGGCGGCCGCGACGGGTCAACCGCCCGAGGCCATCGGATGCCGATGGGGGTGGCCGTCGGCGTCAGCCGTCGGTGGGCGTATCGGTCTCCGTCGGGGTGTCTGTCGACGTCCCCGTCGGCGTCGCCGTCTCGCCCTCGCCGCCGCCCTCGGGGGTCGCCGTGGCGGTCGGCGTCGCTGGCGCGGACACCGACTCGCCCTCGCCCGCCGGGACGAGCCGGTAGACCTCGCCGACCTCGTCGGTGAGCCGGCCCGTCTCGCTGACGAGGACGTACAGCTCCCCGTCGGCGTCCCTGGCGAACGACGAGATGAACCGGTTGATACCGCCGTCCTCGCCGCCCTCGACGACCAGCTCCTCGACCTCCCACATCCCGTCGCCCGACGCGCCGGCCGAGCCGGTCGCCGTCGCCGTCTCGGTCCCGGTCGCCGTGCCGCCCATCTCCGTGGCGGTCCCGGTCGGCGTCCCGGTGCCGTCCGCCGTCTCCGTCGCGGTGCTGGTGCCGGTGGGCGTCGCCGTCCCCGTCTCGCCGGCGAGGTCCGAGACGGTCCCCTCGCCAGGCGGCGAGGCGACGAACAGCCGGCCGCGCGGCTCGGCGAAGGACGCGCTCCAGTCGCCAAAGACGTAATCGCCGTCGATCTCGGCGAGCCCGTCGCCCTCGTAGACGTACCCGCCGGTCACGGAGATGCCCACCGTCTGGCCGCCGTGCTGGTGCGGATACTCGATGACCGGGTCGACGAGCGGCTCGCCGTCGTCGGTCTCGGTCGGGCACTGCGACGGCGGGTCGTTCGGGTTCTCCGTCGAGAAGCAGTGGGCTCCCTCCTTGACGTTCCACCCGTAGTTGCCGCCCCGCTCGACGACGTTCACCTCCTCGTAGAGGTTCTGCCCGACGTCGGCGACGATGAGCATCCCGTCGGCGAACGAGAACCGCCAGGGGTTGCGAAGGCCCCACGCGTACTGCTCCGCGTAGCCCTCGTCGAGCGGGTTGTCGTCGGGGACGCCGTATGGGCGGTCGTCCTCCTCCTCGTCAACGTCGAGCCGGAGGATGCTCCCGAGGAGGTTCTCCTCGACGTCCTGGCCGTTTCCGCCCTCGTTGTCATCGTACCAGTCGTCGACGTGGCCGACCCCGGTGTCGTCCGCGCCGCCGCCGTCCCCGAGCCCGACGTACAGGTAGCCGTCGGGGCCGAACGCGAGGTCGCCGGAGTTGTGGTTGAACTGCGGCTCGGGTACCTCGAGGAGGACGCGTTCGGAGTCCGACTCTGCCTCGCTCAGGTCGTCCGCCGCGGTGTACTCCGCGAGGACCTCGACGTGGTCCCAGTCCTCCGGCATCTCGCGGCCCGGCGGGCCCACGAGCTCGTCGTCCGCTGCCGTCTCGGGCGCGCTGTACCGGACGTAGAACTGGCCGTTGTCCTCGAACTCGGGGTGGAACGCGAGCCCGAGCAGGCCGCGCTCGTCGAACCCTTCGGGGCGGTCGAAGCCGCCCTCCGCATCGGTCAGCACCTCGAGCTGGTCGCTGATGTCGAGGAAGGGGTCCTCGTCGAGCCCGTCCTCCGTGTGGACGTAGATCTGTCCCATCTGGTCGACGACCAGGCGCGTGTCCTCCTCGCCCGGCACGGAGTGGAGGCCGGTCGGGTTGACCAGCGGTCCCGAGGCGACGCGCTCGACGCCCACGCTCGGGCCCTCCGGGAAGAACCGCTCCTGGGCGGCGGGCGTTCCCGTCTCGGTGCCGGTCGCCGTCCCGCTCCCGCCGGAGACCGTCACGTCGCCCCGCATCGACGTCGGGTGGACCTCGCAGAAGTACGAGGCCATCTCCTCCGTCGCGGTGAAGACCACCGACTGCGTCGCGCCCTGCTGGTCCATGATCTCCGTGGAGACCAGGGCGTTTCCGCCGTCGTCCTCGATGACGACGTTGTGCGGGGCGCCGTCGACGTTCTCCCACACGAACTCGTACTGCGTGCCGGCCTCGAGCTCGAGGGTCGGGTTCGTCTCGCCCGAGATCGCGTCGGGCGCGCGTCCCATCCAGCCGCCGACCTCGCCGCCGAACTCGAAGGTCTGGGCCTGGGCGAGTCCCGCGCCCGCCGCGCCGATTCCGACGCTGGCGGCGCCCACGGTCGCGAGGAAGGTCCGCCGCGACGCGCTCATCCCATCGTCCGTCGTGTCGTTGTCTGGAGCCATAGGTACGCTCCTGCCTCCGTAGCGCCGTACCGCAGGACCAAAAGAAAACGGAGGGTAGAGACGCGGAGAAACCGGAAATATGGACTTTCCACTGGCCCCCTGTTGCCCTTCGTGCGGTAATCCCGCGTGATAGTCTCGGACCGCCGACCTAATCCCGGCTTACGGGACGGACGGTGACGGGGACGTCCGTCCCGACGTCCTCGCCCGGTTCCGGGTGGGCAAGCGGTTTGGGTCGCGCCGACGAAGCTCCCACATGGTCCGCCTCGCGTTCTCGACCAACGCGTACGTCCGCCACCCGCTGCCCGAGGCCGTCCGCCGCATCGCCGACCACGGCTACGCGGGCGTCGAGGTCCTCGGCGACGAGCCCCACGCCTACTTCCCGGAGTTCGACGGGGCGGCCCGCGATTCGCTCGGCGACGCGCTCGCCGAGACGGGCCTCGCCGTCTCGAACGTCAACGCCAACACGTCGATGGGGTACTACGACGACGCGCCCCCGTCGGCGTTCTTCGAGCCGAGCCTCGTCCGGGCCGACGAGGCCGCCCGGCGCTTCCGCGTCGAGTACACGAAGGACGCCATCGACCTCGCGGCGGCCGTGGGCGCGCCGGCCGTCTGCGTCGCCACCGGTCGACCGCTCCCCGGAAATCCACCCGAGCGCGCGCACGGGCGGCTGCTCGAGTCTCTGGACGAGATCCTCGACCACGCGGAGGCCCGCGGGGTCGACGTCGGCGTCGAGTTCGAGCCCGAGCTGCTCGTCGAGGACGTCGACGAGACGCTGGCGCTCGTATCCGAGGTGGGCCGCGACTCGCTCGGGGTCAACCTCGACCTGGGCCACGCGGCGGTCACCGGCGACGACCCGGCCGAGGCCGTCCGACGGTGCGCCGGGCACATCACGGGCGTCCACCTCGAGGACATCGTCGGCGGAATCCGGGGCAAGCACTACCACCGCATCCCCGGCGAGGGCGACCTGGACTTCGCGGCGATCTTCGAGGCGCTCTCGGCCGTCGGTTACGAGGGGTTCGCCACCCTCGAGCTCTACACCTACCCCGACGAGCCGGACCGGGCGGCCCGCGAGGCGTACGACGCCCTCGCGCCGCACGCCGACGCCGGGTGAGGCCCCGGCGAGCCGTCGGGCGGCCCCCCCTCGGCCGTCCATCGGCCCGATCACCCGTCCGCCGGCCGATCAACCGCCCGTCGACTCCTCGCGAGCCCGCGAGCGGATGGCCGCGGCGAGCCGCCGGGCGGCCGCCACGTGGGCGTCCGCATCGACCGACCCTGTCTCGTCGACGTTGGCCAGCAGCTGCTCGACCTGGGCGGCCCGGCGCTCGGCGGCGGCCGGCGGGAGCTCCCCGGCGAGGTCGGCCGCGACGGCCTCGGCTTCCCCCAGCCACCGGCCCGTCGCCCGGTCGACCGGGAGCTCGCCGGTCGCCGCGAGGCGGTCGTGGAGCGCCCTCGCGAGTTCGTCGCGGTCGCGGCCGTCGATGTCCGCCTCGCCTGCCGCCCGGCCGGAATCGTCGCTCGACTCGCCCATCGTCACTCCGCCCGCCACGAGCGCACGGCGAACGGCTCGAAGCCGCCGTGGGCCAGCTCGAGCGCGCCTATCCACCAGTTCCAGCGGTCCGCGAGCCCCTCGCCCGAAGGGGCTTGCTCGAGCTCTCCGACGACCCGGTCGACGGTCAGGCGCTCCCCGTCGTGCGTCTCGGCCCACCGGCCCGCGTCGGCGAGGTCGAGCGCCTGCCGGACGACGACGCGACGCTCGCCGGGCTCGCCGCCGCCCGACGGTGCGTCCGACGAGGCTCGCCTCGTCCCGTCGGACGGAACGTCCGACGACGTGACGCCGGAGGCGTCACCCCCGCTCGACTCGTCGCCGAAGGCCTCGTCGAGCCGCCACGAGAGCGCGTCGGGGTCCATCATCTCTCTTTCGGTCGCGGGCGCCAAGGGGCTGGCGGTGCGGGGGTGGTGGCGATGGAACGACGAGCCGGGCTCCGGAGACCTGCCGATTCGACCGCCGGAGAGGCCCGATTCGACGGCCTTTTGCCCGGCGCGCCGGTCCGTGGGGGCATGGCAGAGTTCCAGGTCGTCGTCGGGGACCCGGAGACCGGCGACAGCTACCAGTTCGAGGTGACCGGGCAGGCGGCGAACCGGTTCGTCGGCCGGTCGGTCGGCGACGAGGTCGACGGGTCGGCCGTCGGGCTCGACGGCTACACGCTCGCGCTGACCGGCGGCTCGGACGCCGCCGGCCGGCCGCTCCGGGCCGACGTCGTCGGCTCGGAGCTCCGCGAGATTCTGCTCGACGAGCGGACCGTCGGCTACCGGCCGAACCGCGACGGCGAGCGCCGCCGGGTGACGGTCCGGGGCAACGAGATCTCCGAGGCGGTCGCCCAGGTCAACGCCACCGTCGTCGAGCGCGGCGACGCCGACATCGCCAGCCTGCTCGAGGGCGACGCCTGACCGGATGGCCGGGCGCGTCTCCGCCGGGCACCCGTCGGTCCGGACCCTCCGCGCGCGGGTCGAGCGCCTCGGCGCCACCAGCCGCCCGCGCCTCACGCTGCCGCCCGAGGCGACCGAGCACGTTCCGTCCGGGGTCGTCCGGCTCGACCTCGGCGGCCGGCGGTGCCACGCCGACGTCCGCGACGGGCCCGACGGCGACGGCCGGGTCGTCCGCGGCGCCGCCGACAACCCCCGACTGGCGCGCTCGCCCGGCGAGGGGCCGAACCGGCTGGCCGAGTGGGTCGCCGACGAGGGCATCGCCTTCGGCCGGTCCGTCTGCGTCGACGTGGTCGTCCCCGGACACCAGTACGGCGTCCGTCGGCCAGGGACGACGGCGGTCTACGAGCTCTCGGAACCGCCCGACGCCTCCCTGTCGAGCATCGCCGAGGAGCTCGACGGGTGAGCGACCTCGCGGCCTTCCTCGCCGGGCGTCGGCCCGACCACGTGGTCATCGTGCTCGCCGACGAGCTGCTCGCCGAACCCGAGGCGCTCGAGGAGTACGCCGAGCCCGTCGCGAACGGGCTGGCGCTCGTCCTCCCCGGCCACCGCGGCCGGTCGGTGTTCCGCCGGGCGACCGGCCACGACCCGATGGCCTTCGCCCGCGACGCGAGCGACCGCGAGTCGCCCATCGCCCGCGACCTGAGCGGCGGCGACTGCCCCGAGGCGCCGGGCGCTGACGCGAACGACGACGTCGACGACGCCGGGGTGCCCGCCGCCGGCGATGGCGACGGCGAGGGGAACGGGGGAGCCCCCGGCGACGTCGGTGACCCGGATGGCGACGTCGAGGCGGGCGACCGGGGCGCGCACTACCCGACCGTCGTCTTCTCGTTCGCGGAGGCGCGAAACGAGGACATCGGCGGGCTGTACGCCCGGGGCGACGTCGTCCACGCCTACGCCCAGTGCGCCTGCGGGGCGCGCTACGCCGACCGCTGGGTCGCCGGCGAGGTGTAAGCGGCGACCCCGGGAACGGCCCCGTCCGCTTCCTTACGACTCCCCTTCCTCCTGCGCTCCTTCCTCCTCCTTCCCTCCCCCCTCGCTTTCCTCCTCGGCGTCCACGACCGCCCGGAACGCCTCGAGGATGACGGCCTTCGTCGCCGCGCCCTGGGTCGTCCAGTGGCGGGCGTAGTCGAGCATGTCGCGGTGGATGTCGGGCTTGCAGCCGGCGGCCTTGGGGTGCCCGCCGCCGCCGACCCGGTCGGCGACCTCGTGGCACCGGGCGAACGCGTCCGTCCCGCGCAGGCTGGCGCTCCCGGCGGGCTTGACCACGACGGAGGCGTCCGCGCCCGCCTCGCGCATCGCCTCGGCGACCTCGTTCTGCGAGCACCGGCCGTACGTCACGCCGACGGTGTACGGGCCGACCTCGCGGTAGTCGGCCCGGCGGACGGCCCGCTCGATGCGGTCGGCCTTCTCGACGCGGCGCTCCTCGAGCAGCGCGAGCGCCTCCTCCGGGAGGTCGGCGCCGTGCTCGCGGACGACCTCGACGTACGTCTCGGGGTCGGTCCAGTGGGCGTAGTCGGCGAGGTCGTCGCTTCTCGGGTCCTCGCGCAGCCAGAGGTCGTGGTCGCGGGTGACCGCGGCGAGCTCAGCGAACCGCCTGCCGAGGTCGGCGCCGCCGGCCGACAGCTCGCGCAGGGCGACGTCGGCCGAGCACTCCGCCTCCGAGTCGCCGACGACGAGGTCCACGCCGGCGGCCTCGACGGTCGAGCGGACCGCGTCGGCCCACTGGTGATGGTCGTACCAGCGGACCTCGCCGGCGACCTCGACGGCGGCCGAAAGCGGCGCCTCGAGCCACGAGACGCGGTCCGGACTGAGGTCGCAGACGAACAGCTCGACGCCCGGCTCGGCGTGCTCGGCGACGAACTCGAGGCCCGTCGAGAGCTCGTGCGGGCCGGCGGGCACCAGCGCGGCCCCGCCGCGGGCCTCGCGCACGAGCGCAGCGCACGCCAGGCCGTCGGCGTCGGGGTCGGCCACGACGGCGACCGAGGCGCCCTCGAGCGCGGCCGCCGCCTCGGCCTCGTCCCGGTCGTCGTACACCGAGTCGGGGACGAAGAAGCCGGCCCCCGGCAGCAGCGACCGCCGCTCGGGCGAGAGGGTCGCCGAATCGACGAGGTCGTCGTCCATACCGGAGGCACCGGCCGCGGCCCCAAAGCCGGTTCGGTCGGCCGCTGCCACGTCGCCCGGGCCGCCGGCTCCCTCGCCCCGACGGCTCCGGCTACGGCGCGCCCGCGTCGTCGGCCGGGGCCGGCTCCCCGGCCCCGTCGACGCCCGCGCCGCCGGGCCCCTCGAGCTGCCGGACGGTCAGCACGGGCACCGGGCAGGTCCGGACGACGCGCTCGGCGACCGACCCGACGAGAAAGCGGTTCTCCCCGTGCCGGCCGCGCGTGCCCATCGCGACCAGGTCGACGTCGTGCTCGCGGGCGTACTCGGCGATGATTCGCGGCGGCCGTCCCTCCCGGACCACGGGGACGACCTCGCCGCCGGCCCGCGACTCGACGGCCGCGATGGCGCGCTCGCCGCGCTCCTCGAGCGCCGCCCGGAACTCGCCGCGGACGCGCTCGGGCGCGGCCTCGACGTCGCCGACGTCGACGACGTACAGCGCGTGGACCGTGGCGTCGAACCGGTCGGCGACGTCGAGCGCGACCCGAATCGCGCGCTCGACGCTCCGGGAGCCGTCGGTCGCGATGACCACGGAGTCGAACATGGTCGGTGGCTCCTCGCGGGCGGGCTTAAACTGCGGGGTTCGCCCGTCCGTCGGCCTCGCAGCCTTTTTGCCGCCCGGGGGCCCACGCCCGTCATGGACCGGTCGCCGTCGTTCGACACCGTGCTCGTCCCCGTCGACGGGAGCGACGAGTCGTCGCGGGCCGTCGAGTACGCGGTCGCCATCGCCGGCCGGTACGACGCCTCGGTCCACGTGATGTACGTGCTCGGCGAGGCCGCCACCCGCGCCATCGACGCCGGCGTGGTGGCCGACGCCGACGTGGCCGCCGAGAGCGACTCCGTGCTCGAGGGCGCCGAGCGGCTGGCGGCGGACCACGGGGTCCCCGTGACCCACTCGACCGCCTTCGGCTTCTCGGCGACGCGGAAGCTCACCCACCCGGGGAGCGTCATCCTCGACGCCGCCGACCAGATGGCCGCCGACTTCCTGGTCATCCCGCGGGAGTCCGGCCGCGAGGAGTCGGCCGACGTGCTCGAGAAGGCCGCCGAGTACGTGCTGCTGTACGCGAGCCAGCCCGTGCTCTCGGTGTAGCGTCCGGCCCTCGGCGTCACGTCCCGGGCGACGGCGTCCCGTCAGCCCGCCGTCCCGTCGCGCAGCCGCAGCCCCATCTCCAGCTCGAACGACTCGGCGCTGGTCGTCTCGAAGCCGACCCCCTCGTACAGCGCGATGGCCGCGCGGTTCCACCGCTCGACGGTCAGCCAGACGCGCTCGACGCCCGCCGCCGCGCCGGCGCCCAGCAGCGCGCGGACGAGCGCCGTCCCGATGCCGACCCCCTGGCGGTCCTGGTGGACGAAGATGGCCAGCTCGTAGTCGCCCTCGTCGTCCGGCACGAGCACGGCGTGTCCCACGACGTCGTCGCCGTCCCACGCGAGGACGTTGACCGCCTCCGCCGCGAGCAGCCGGTCGAGCCACTCGCGGATGGCCGGCCCGTCCGCCGGCGGAATCCCCTGGGCGCGGTCGGCCGGGTCGAATGCGTCGTACATCTCGGCCAGCGCCGCCCGCTCGGCGGTCGCGTCCCCCAGACGGTGGCCGAGCCTCTCGATGGCGACCTCCCGGCCCCCGGCGTCGACGAACGATCGCGGCGGCGGCTCGAACGGGCCGGCCGGTTCGTCGGGGTACCGACGCGCCCCCGTCATCTGACGAGCGTGACGGTGACCGGCGCGTTGAGGACCACGTACTCGGCGATGCGGCCGACGTCTATCTTCCCCAGCGGGCTCTCCTCGCCGCCGCCGAGCACGATCTCGTCGAAGCCCTCGGACTCCGCCAGCGTCACCAGGGCCGGCCCGGGGTCGCCCTGGAGCCGCCGGACCGGCGCGTCGAGCCCGGCCCCCTCGAGCGCCGCGGTCACGCGGTCGGCGACGTCGGCGGGGTCGGCGTCCACCGCCGGGTTCTCGACGATGGCGACCGTCAGGTCGTCGCCGGTCGCCCGGACGCGGTCGAGCGTCCGCTCGACGGCCTGGAGGGCGTCGTCGCTGCCGCCGACGCCGAGCAGCACCTTCATCGGGCCTCCCTACGCGGGCCATCGCCCAAAACCGTTGGCCCGCCGCCGGGGCTCGCGAACGTCCGGTTCGCTCACCGGCGTCGAATCTCCGGTTCGACGCGGTTCGCCTCGCTTCGCTCGGCTCACCGGCGATACCCTTTTCGGCCCGCCCGGGGAAGGTCGGCCCATGACCGACCAGCCCGACCCGGCCGCGCCGGACGAGCGGGCGGGCGAGGGCGCGCCCGACGAGCCGGGGGACCCGCTCGGGCCGGCCCTCTCCGTCGAGGACGCTGTCGACGAGCTCGAAGCGGTCGGCGGGGGCGAGCCGAGCGGGGGTGACGCCTCCGGCGTCACGTCGT
>CAZVOR010000041.1:0-15248 GCA_964628745.1 uncultured Halobacteriales archaeon | reverse complement strand
CGAAGTTCTCCGTGGCGGTCTCGCGGTCGACGAGGTCGATCTTGTTCTGGACGACAACGATGTTCTCGATGCCGATGATGTCGAGCGCCATCAGGTGCTCCTCGGTCTGCGGCTGGGGCACCGGCTCGTTGGCGCCGACGACGAGGATGGCGCCGTCCATGATGGCCGCCCCGGAGAGCATCGTCGCCATCAGCGTCTCGTGGCCGGGCGCGTCGACGAACGAGACCGTCCGGAGCACCTCGGTCTCGACGTCGTGGTCGGGGCAGGTCGCCTCGACGGTGTACGCCTCGGGGCCCTCGCACTCGGGGCACCGCCGGAAGGTCGCGTCGGCGTAGCCCAACCGGATGGAGATGCCGCGCTTTAGCTCCTCGGAGTGCTGGTCGGTCCACTGGCCGCTGAGCGCCTCGACCAGGGTCGTCTTGCCGTGGTCGACGTGGCCGACCAGCCCGATGTTCACCTCCGGTTGTCGGTGTTCGTCCGTCACGGTGTGCCTCTTGGCAGTAATTGTACGGGATAGGCCGGGTGCGACTGATAAACCTACTGAATCGGGGCCGGCGCTGCCGTGGGGCGGCCGAGCGAGCCGGGAAAAGGGCGTCGGTTCTGGGGCGCAGCGGGGAGGGGCGGACCGGCGAGGCGCGCGGCCGAGTCCGGGGCCGAAGTCGCCGGCCCGGCCGGTCGACCGACCGCAGACCGACCCCGGCACGAGCATCTCGTCGAGCCACCGCCGACACCACGTCCTCCCGGTGGGCCTCGCGTCGCGGGGAGGAGTTAACCGCCTCGGGACTGGATGAACGCCGGAGGGGTTCGTGCGTGAACGATACGTCCGGTCGACGGCCGGGGGAGAAGCGATGAACCCGAACCGCGTCGACCTGCTGATCGACCTCACCTACGGCGTGCTGATACTGGTCTCGATCGTGCTCATCGTCGTCGTGCAGTTCGGCATCGGCATCGGGTTCGGGGTCGGCGTCATCGTCTCCTACCTCATCCACGTCACGTGGAAGATGGCCCGTTTCGACCCCGAGTGGATGACCAGGGAGGTCACGGAGAAGATCGAGGAGACCGTCACCCGGGAGGTGACGGAGAGCGTGGGTGAGAGGGTCGCTCGGGAGGTGTCGAAGGACGTGGAGGAGAAGGTAGCCCAGGAGGTGACCGAGAGCATCGAGGAGACGGTCACGGAGGAGATCACCCCGATCACCCACAAGCTCGAAGAGGTCGACGAACGGCTCGACCGGCGCCCGCGGGCGGACGAGGTCGAAGCGCAGGTCGACGAACTGGCGACGGGTGGGGAGGGCGCCGGGCGAGAGGAAACCGCCGAAGAGGAGGATAGCCCGTGAGGGCAGCCGGCCCGTCGAATCGACGCCCCGGCCGAACCCGGACCGCGCCTCCGGACTCGCGCTCGTGACGAGACAAGGTCGATAGCCCCGCGTCGTCCCCGGCGCGGCGGACGGACCGAGTCACCGTCCCTTCTCCGGACGAGCGGCGGAGGACGGGTCGGGCCGCCTCCGGGAGACAGGGTCGGCTGGGGGACCCCGCGGTCGCGGTTCGGAGCCGGCTGCGGACGGTCGTCCGACGGGTCGACCGCCACCGGGCCCGGACGACCTCGAGAAGCGCCCCTCGGCTCGGGCGGAGAGCGGGGTGACCGCTCGATCAGGCCGCGCGCCCGCCCTCACGCGAGTCCGGTGACGCAGCTGCCGCACAGCTCGAGGTCGGTCGGCGTCTCGATGCCGTCGAAGGCGGTCATCAGCTCGCGCGTGATGACGTCCGGCGGGAGGGGATGGAGTCGGTCGACCTGTCGTTCGCACCGCGGACAGGATTCCATACCCGCGGTCGCCGGCCGAGACGGTATTAGTATTAGCTTACTACCGCAGAACCGTCGGTTCCACCCGTCCTGCTCTGTCGGATTATGAAGTGAGTTACTTTCCCGGAGAGCCGCGGCGACGGCCCATGGGATGGCACCTCGCCGAGCTGCCACGGACGGTCACCGCCATCCTGTTCCGGTATCTCTTCACGGACCTGACGGCCGGCCGGACCGTCGTCGAGACGCTGCGACAGGTCTTCCTGTCGGGGGCGTCCATAACCGCCCCGTTCGTCGTCACGCTCGTGGTCCTGGGCGTCGTCTTCGACTTCGTCGCGGGCGTTCTCTCCCCGTTCGCCCGGGCGCTGACGCTGCTCGGGCTCACCGGGGGCCAGAACGGGATGGTCGCCCAGGGACTGACCCTCGCGATCCTGCTCGGCGT
The DNA here is from genome assembly GCA_964628745.1 of uncultured Halobacteriales archaeon. Taxonomy (GTDB): domain Archaea; phylum Halobacteriota; class Halobacteria; order Halobacteriales; family Hikarchaeaceae; genus CAZVOR01. The sequence continues at coordinate 13,011 of CAZVOR010000041.1, read as the reverse complement.
CGTGTTCCTGGCCGGCGTCATAGCGGAGTCCGGCCCGACGACGGGCGTCCAGCGTGGCCTCGGCCGCGCCATGGCGGCCGTCCCCGGCGTCGGGTCGGTGTACACCAGCTTCGACCGGATGAGCGCCGTGATGCTGGACAGCGACGTCCAGAGCTTCCGGGAGGTCAAACTCATCGAGTTCCCCCACGCCGGGGTCTACTCGCTGGCGTTCCAGACGTCGGAGGTGCGTGACGACTCCGCCAGTGGCGGGGACGGGGAGAAGATGCTGGTGCTGTTCGTCCCCCTCGCGCCCAACCCGGTGATGGGCGGGTTCATGGTCTGTGTGCCGGCCCATCGCGTCCGGGACGTCGACATGACCGTCCAGGAAGCGTTCCAGGCGGTCGTCACCAGCGGCGTCGCGATGACCGATTCGCTGCGCTCGTGACGTCCCGTCCGGGGAGGTCCCGGTCGAGCCAGCCGAACGCGGAACGCGAGCCTCACCCCGTCTCCGTGGTCGTCGGCGACGTCCGCTGCGGTGGCCCACCCCGGCACGCCCCGTCGCCAGGCGCACACGCGCCCATGGCCCACCCCGTCCAGTCCGAACCGGCGCATCGACGAGCCGTCGTCGTCCTCAACCGTCTCCGGGGGCTTCGCGACTGGCGCAGGTACGCTCGCAGGCTCCCGGTCCTTCCCGGGAACGCCGGAGGCCCCGGGAAGCGACGCGAGGGCTCCGACCGGCAAGTCGCTCCTCGACCCCGCCCGAGGACCGAACCGGTCGACGAGGCGACACCTCCGCATCCGGCGGGATTCGGGGGCTACGGCCGTCGGTATCCCGTTTCTAAACACGTAACCGACCGCATACTTATTCGACTAGAGGAGGTCATCTCCCGGTGTCATGCACGACCTGACCGGCTTCCAGCGCGACCTCCTCTACGTCGTCGCCGGCATGGAGAATCCGAAAGGGGTAGTCATCAAGGCGGAGCTCGACGAGTACTACGGCTCCACGGTCAACCCCGGCCGGCTGTATCCCAACCTCGACGCGCTCGTCGAGAAGGGCCTCGTCGAGAAGGGCCGGAAGGACGACCGGACGAACGAGTACGCCCTCTCGGACCGGGGTCGCCGCGAGATCGAGGCCCGGGTCGACTGGGAACAGCGGAAGGCGGCGTCGCTGATGCGGGAGGCCGCTGCGTAGGTTCCTCGGCGCCGCCGGGAGGGGACCGGCGCGGTCGGGTCCGATGCGACCGCGGCTCGCCCGGGAGCCCGGCGCGGCGCAGCTGCTCGACCCGAACAGGGGCGTCCACAGAACACCCTCGTGCTCGACGAGGCGCGGTCCGCCCGTCCGGCCCTCAGTCGGCGGCGAGTTCCCGCCGCTCGTCCGCGAACCAGCCGTACATCGTGACGTCGCACTCGCACTCGTTGTCGAAGCCGCAGTCGGGGCACTCCCAGTCCGGGCCGAAGTAGCTCTCGAACGTCGCGAGCCGGTTGTTGGCGTACCGCTCGGCGATGGCGACGTTGGCGCCGTCCTCGCGCTCCCAGATCATCGCGGTCACGGGGGGCTGTGCGAACAGCGGCGCGAGCGCCGTGGCGGTCAGCGCCGAGCCGATGCCCTTGCCGGTGTGCGCGGAGTCCACCGCGATGACCTTGAACTGCGAGAGCGGGAAGTCCGCCCCGGTCAGCGGCGTCCGCGACAGGACCTCCTCGATGGAGACGCTCACGACGTCGGCGTACGCGTCGCGGTCGTAGACGCCGGTGAGCGCGAAGCCGCGGACCGCGGCGTCCGTCGATTCCAGCTCGGCCACGTCGGCGAGCTCGACGACGCCGTCGCGGTGCTCGGCGTCGTAGACGTAGAGGTGGCGGTCCGGCGCGTCGGCGTAGCGCACGAGCTCCGCCCGGGAGAGGTAGCCCGGGCTCGTCTCCCGGCGGCTGATCTCGAGCACCTGGTCCGCGACGGACCGCATTGGCAACTGATGGCACGCCACCCGCCCTTAACCGTTGAGGGGGCTGCCGCGGTAGAGCGCTCCGGTGGCGCGACGCCGGCCACCAGCGACGGCCCGCGCCTACGCGTTCGGCGTCGGGGGCTCGTCGGGCGGCTCGGGCTGGACGTCGGTGGTCACTCCCTCGACGACGACGCGGAGGCCGTCGCGGTAGTCCGTATCGATGGAGATGGCCCACCGGTGGGCCTCGGCGAGCGTCTTCGCGACCGACAGGCCGAGCCCCTCGCCGCGGAACCGCGTCGTGTAGCCGTACGCGAGCAGGCTGTCGGCCTCGTCGGCGGGCACCGGCTCGCCGGTGTCCTCGACGACGAACCCGTCGTCGGTCAGCCGGGCGGTCACGGCGAGGCCCGGGCTCCCGCGGGTGGCGACGTTCCGGAAGATCGCGTCCAGCAGGAGCCCGGCGTGCGCCGGGCTCGCGTAGAACTTGCCCCCGACGGCCACGGTCAGGGCGTCCGCCGGGAGGTGGTCCCTGGCGGCTTCGGCGAGGAACCCCTCGAAGTCGAGGGGCTCGACGCTGCGGGGCGAGTTGGCCTCGCGGGTCACCCGGAGGAAGTCGTCGACGATGGCGCCGATTCGCCGGCCGTGGTCGTCGAGCCGGTCGAGCGAGGTGACCGCGAGGTGGTGGTCGTACTCGGCGGCCCCCGCGTCCACCTGGACGAGGTGCGCGCGGAGCAGCTCGACGTGCGCCATGATGACGGACAGGGGGTTCCGGATGTCGTGGGCCACCGAGTCGGAGAACTCGTCGAGCTGCGAGTCCTTCCGGGCGAGCTCGCGCTGGGAGGTGAGCAGGTCCGTGATGTCGCGGAACACGAGCACGCGACCGAGCGTGTGCGGGCCGCTCGTGAGCGGCGAGGCGGTCACCGTGTACGAGCGTTCGTTGCCCTCCGCGCCGGGGACCGCGACGTGCGCCGGCCCGCTCGAGGAGTCCTCGAGCGCGTCGTCGAGCAGCGGGCAGGCCTCGCCGAACGCCCGGTGGGAGACGTCCGCCCCGCCCGTGAACGCCGCCGCGAACGCCGGGTTGTGGTCGATGATTCGCCGGCTGCGGTCGAGCATCACCACCGGGTCCCGGGCCGCGGCGAACACCCGGGCGCGGCCGACCGGCGTCACCGTGAACAGGTTGTTCCGGATGGCGACGGCCGACATCAGGCAGAACATCGTGCCGCCGAGGGGGGTGATGGTCGTGCTGTGCGTGATGCCGGTCTCGACGAGGTAGGGGGTCGCGTTCGCGCTGACCAGCAGCAGGAAGCCGACGATGAGCGAGACGATGGCGTTCGTGTGGCTCGTCGACCGGAGCATCTTGAACAGGAAGAACAGCCCGGCGGCGACGAGCACGTACCCGGAGACGGTGAGGGCGTAGTGGGCCGGGCCCTTGACGATGTCGTAGTGCGGGAACGGCTCCGCGGCCGGGAGCATGCCCTCCCACATCAGCCCGTGCCAGGGGTTGGTCAGCGGGACGACCAGCGCGGCGGCGACCAGCGCGTACAGCGCCAGCCGGGCCCGGCGCCGCCGGTGGATCTGCCGGTTGGTGTACTGGGCGGCGAAGACGAACCAGACGCGGGCCGTCGCGATCGCGAAGAACATCTCAGTGGAGAGAAGCAGGTGCGTCGCCAGCGGGTCGCTCGCGGCCGTGCGGGCCGCGGAGTTGAGCGCCCAGAGCCCGACGCCGGCGAGCGAGTACGCCAGCGTCCTCGTGCCCCGGGCGTCGTACCGCGTCACGACCGCGTACGCGAAGGCGAGGCTGACGACCCCCGAGACGGTGAAGAGGCCGATGTAGACGAGCTGCAGCGGCGCGAACGGGTCCATCAGAGTAGACGAGCCGACCGTCCCCCGGATAAAGCTCCTCCCCAATTTTTTATATTTGATAGTTGGGGGCTGCCGCCGGACCGCGGGGGCCCTGTCGTTCGTCGAGGGCCCGGAGGACGGCAGCCCGGGACGGAGTCCGCCGGTTCGGCCGAGAGCGGCGAAGCTCGCGCGAGGGCGGGAGACGGATCTGAGACGATAAACGGGCTTCCCGACCGTCCCCCGCTGTCCCCGTCAGGCGAAGGCGGACATCACGACCCCGCCAGCGACGAGTCCGGCCCCCAGCCGGGCTCCCGTGCTCGTTCCGACCATCATTCGGATATAACGGCCTCATACCACACAATTATATTACATTATCCAGTCGTGGCGCCATGCACGACCTGACCGGGTTCCAGCGCGACCTCCTCTACGCGCTCGCCGGGCTCGACCAACCGAAGGGCCTCGACGTCAAGGCCGTGCTCGACGAGTACTACGGCCAGGACATCAACCACGGCCGGCTCTACCCGAACCTCGACGCGCTGGTCGAGAAGGGCCTCGTCGAGAAGGGCAAGCACGACGACCGCACCAACGCCTACACGCTGACCCGGCGCGGCCGGCGAGAGGTCGGCGCGCGCCGCGAGTGGGAGGCCGGCGTCGCGGACGCCCTCTTCGAGTAGGCTCCCGGAGGTGCCTCCCGTCGGGCACGGCGGTCCGCCCGCCGGCGAGCGCGACAGCTACCGACGCGAGCGCGACGGGAGCGATGACGACAGCGGTCGTCTGAGCGATGGCAAGGACTTTAATCGCCGCGCGAGCCGAACGGACGATGCGTCGCCGAGAACTGCTCCGCGCCGTCCCCGCCGCCGCGCTCGCCGGCGCGGCCGGCTGCACGGCTGCCGGCCGCCCGTCGGTCCGGATGGAAAGCGGCAGCGCGGTCCTCCACCCCGCCGACGAGCGATACGTCGCCAACGGCCTCCAGCCCGACGGCCGCGACCGGCTGTACGTCGCCGCGACGGCCGACGCGGCGCCCGACCGCGTCGGGCCGGACGCCGAGGGAACGGTCGCCGACACGCTGCGGAACCCCGGCCTGGACCAGTTCCACGTCGTCCTCCAGCTCCGGTCGACGCCCGACGGCCCGCTGGAGCTGTGGCCCGTCGCCTCCAGCGCGTTCGAGTGGCCGGATCCGTCGACGCTGCGGGCCACCGTGGCGGTCGAACCCTGGGGGTCGCTGGACCGCATCGACGACGCGGCCCGCCGCGACGCGCTCCGCTCGGCCGACGAGCTCGTCTTCACCGCGGTCTGGTCGCTCGCGCCGGCCGTGGATTCGCTCCCGGACGAGGTGGAGCTGGTGCTCGCGTCGCGCGGGTGACGGTGCTGGCGCCGCGAGGGACCGGCAAGTGCCTTCTGGGGCTCCGGACCGGCGGCTCCCGCCACGGAGCGCGACGGCCGCCCGGTTTCGACGGGGAAGCGTTATGGGTTCGGCGCGTCTAATCCGGGCGATGATGCTGAGCGCGGCGATGGAGGACTACCTGAAGGCCATCTACCTCCTCCAGGCCGAGGGCGACGGCGAGCGGGTGACGACCTCCCGGGTCGCCGAGGCCCTCGACGTCACGCCGCCGACCGTCACCAGCATGCTCGGCAAGCTCGACGACCGCGGGCTCATCGAGCGCGAGAAGTACAAGGGCGTGCGCCTCTCCGGGCAGGGCGAGCGGGTCGCCCTCGAGGTCGTCCGGCACCACCGGCTGCTCGAGGCGTACCTCACCGAGCACCTCGACTACGACTGGAGCGAGGTCCACGACGAGGCCGACGCGCTCGAGCACCACATCTCCGAGGAGTTCGAGCGGCGCATCGCCGAGACGCTCGACGACCCGGCCGTCGACCCGCACGGCGACCCCATCCCCTCGGCCGAGCTCGACCCGCTCGACGAGTCGACGGGCCCGACGCTGGCGGAGGCCGTCGACGGCGACGTCGTCGTCATCGAGCGCGTCCGCGACCGCGACCCCGAGGAGCTGCGCTACCTCGACGAGCACGGCATCCGGCCCGGCGTCAGCGTCGAGGTCGTCGAGGTGACGCCGTTCGACCTCGTGACCGTGCGCCCGGCCGCCCGCGAAGACGACGTCACCCTGCCGAAGGAGGTCGCCCGGCGGGTGCGGGTTGCGGACGCCGCGGAGGTCCGCTGACGCCGACCCGCATCTCCCACCGCGGCCCCGGTCCCGCCCGCTGCCGGCGCGGTTCGCCCGGCGACGGGCAGGCCGAACGGGGCCGTTCGGGCGAGCCGACCGGGGTTTCCACTTGGGCAACCTTTATTTTAGACGGGGCTAATTCTACGGTGATATGACTGCCGACGCTGCGGCGGACGGAGCGCCCAGCCCGTCGACCGGGCGGGTCGAGACGCGAGCGGGGACCGAACCGCGTCCGGCGGCCGGGCCGGTCGACCGCGAACGAGCGGGCGAGCGGGCCGACCGCGGACCGGAGCCCGGACCATGACGCGCGTGCCCCGCGACCGGGCGGCGCAGGTGACCGAGGCCCTGGAGTCCCGGCTGGTCCGGACGCTCGAGGGCGACGTCGACCGCCGGACGGTCCTCGGCGGGCTCGGGGTCGCCGGCGCGGCGGCCCTCGGTGCGGGCAACGCTGCAGCCCACCCGTTCGGACCGGACCACCACGACGGCGGCGGGTCCCCCCACGGGAACTTCGGCTCGGTCGGCGAGTACGAGAGCGACCGGTTCGACCCTCACGAGTTCCTCCGGACGTTCGAGACCGGCGAGGTCGTCGGGACCGACGACGAGGGGCGGCCAGTCCGCGAGTTCGACCTCGACGCCCGCGACGTCCCGATCGAGATCGCCCCCGGCGTGACGTTCGAGGCGTGGGCGTTCGACGGGCAGGTCCCGGGCCCGACCATCCGCGCCGTCGAGGGCGAGGTCATCCGCATCAACTTCACCAACCGGAGCCGGCACGCCCACACCATCCACCCGCACCTGAAGAACCTGAACCCGCGGATGGACGGCGTCCCCCAGAACGGCCCCGGCGTGCTGGAGACCGACCAATCGTTCACCTACGAGTGGATCGCCCAGCCCGCCGGGATACACTTCTACCACTGCCACTCGCTCCCGCTGAAGGAGCACATCCACCGGGGGCTGTACGGGACCATCGTCGTCGACCCGGACCCCGAGCGGGTGCGCGAGCGGCCGGCGGACTACGTCAACCAGCACCCGAGCCAGGTCACGCCCGAGCTGGCGGAGTACCTCGTCGAGGAGGCCAAGACCCGCAACCACGAGTACCCCGAGAACGACGCCGTCGACGAGCTGGTGGTCGTGATGAACTCGTTCGACACGGACTTCGACGGCGAGAACGAGGTCTACGCCGCCAACACGCGGGCGTTCGCGTACGGCGTCGGGCGGACGGACGGCTTCGGCAACTGGGAGGCCGGCGAGACCAAGCGACCCGTCGTCGTCGACCGGAACGAACGCCAGCGGGTCTACCTCGTCAACACGACCGAGTTCGACCTCGTCAACTCGTTTCACACCCACTCGCAGTTCTTCGACTACTACGACCACGGGACGACGCTGCTGCCGACGAGCTACAACGTGGACACGGTCATGCAGTGCCAGGCCCAGCGCGGCATCGTCGAGCTGGACTACTCCGACCACGAGCCGGGGCTGTACATGTTCCACGCCCACCAGTCGGAGTTCGCCGAGCTCGGCTGGATGAGCTTCTTCGACGTCCGCGACGGGGTGAGCTGAATGGCCGACGATCCGACGACGGACGGCGGCGAGCCCGGCGAGGCGAGGCGCGAGACGTCGGACCGCCGGTCCGACGGCGGCGCGGCCTACGGGGATGCCGAGCGGCCGTTCGGCCTGCCCCGGTGGCTGGGCGCCCTCCTCCCCGTCCTGCTGCTGGTCGTCCTCCTCGGCGCCGTGGTGGTCGGCCAGCCGTTCGCCGGCATCGAGTCCGGTGAACCGCTGCCCGACGTCTCGGTCTCCCACGCGACGCTCCCGAACGAGGAGACGATCGTCCTCCACGTGACGAACAACGGCCCCGAGCCGGTGACCGTGAGCCAGGTGCTCGTCGACGACGCCTACTGGTCGTTCGACATGCGCCGCGGCGGCGAATCGATCCGGACGCTCGGGCCCGCCCAGTCGGCTCGCGTCGTCGTCCCGTACCACTGGAACCCCGGCTGGGACCTCGAGGTCGCGCTCGTGCTCGACGACGGCACGAAGGTCGTCCACGACATCGAGGCGCCGTTCGTCTCGCCCGGGCCGTCGCTCGAGGTGCTCTGGACGCTCGCGGTCATCGGCGTGTTCGTCGGCGTCATCCCGGTGGCCCTCGGCATGCTCTGGTTCCCGTTCATGCGCGACCTCTCGGACCGGTGGCTGCACGCGGTGCTGCTGTTCGCCGCGGGCGTGCTGGCGTTCCTGGCGTTCGACGCCGGCTTCGAGGCGTTCGAAATCGCCGAGTCGGTCCCGGGCGCCTACGAGGGGCCGCTGCTGGTCGTCCTCGGCGTCGTCGGCGCGGCGCTGCTCGTGCAGGCCGTCGCGGCCCGCGGGACGGCCGGCGGCGAACCGACCCCGCTGGTCCTGGCCTACCTCGTCGCGCTGGGCATCGGCCTGCACAACCTCGCGGAGGGGCTGGCCATCGGGAGCGCCTTCGCGCTCGGGCACGTCTCGCTCGGCGCGTTCCTCGTCGTCGGCTTCATGGTCCACAACGTGACCGAGGGCCCGGCGGTCGTCGCGCCCGTCTCCCGGGGCGAGCGGCCCTCGCTCTGGCACTTCGTCGCGCTCGGCGCGCTGGCCGGCGCGCCGGTCATCCTCGGCGGCTGGATCGGCGGGCTGGCGTTCTCGCCGACGCTCGGGGCGCTGTTCCTGGCCATCGGCGTCGGGGCCATCCTCCAGGTCGACTGGGAGATTACCCGGATGGTCCGCGCGCGCGGCCGGCTCGGCACGGCGACGAACCTGCTGGCCTTCCTCGCCGGCTTCGTCGTGATGTACGCGACCGACCTCCTCGTCGCCTTATGAACCGACGCGGGGCGCTCCAGCTCCTCGGCACGGTCGCCGCCGGCGGGGCGGCCGGCTGCATCGGCGGGTCGGGCGGCCCGGAGCGGGTCGAGATGGTCGGACTCCGGTTCGAGCCCCGGCGGGTCTCGGTCGGCGTCGGAGGAACGGTCGAGTGGGTCAACGAGAGCGGGGTCGGCCACACCGTGACCGCCTACGAGGACCGGCTGCCCGCCGGCGCGGCGTACTTCGCCAGCGGCGGCTTCGACTCCGAACGGGCGGCCCAGCAGGACGTCGGGGCGGGCCTCGTCGGGCCCGACGGGACCTACGACCACACGTTCGAGATCCCCGGCGAGCACCCGTACTACTGCATCCCCCACGAGGGGTCGGGGATGACGGGCGTCGTCCGGGTGCGGTCGTGACCGCCCGCTCCGCCGGTCCGGTAACGCCATGGTGCGGGCGGCCCCTGCGGCGAGCGTGCGCGAGTTCGAGTTCGAGCTGCGACTGTGCGCCCACCTCGAGGCGCGCGGCGAGCTGGTCGCCCGGCAGCTCGGCGCGGGCGTCGCGCGGCCGGCCAACCGCATCGTCGACGTCCTCCTGGTCGAACCGGGCCCCGAGTTCGACGCGCGGGCCGCCCTGACCGACGCCGCCATCCCCGGGCTCGCCGTCGCGGCGGACGTCGGCGTCGGCCGGGCGCGGTACTGGAAGGACGCGGTCCGCGGCCTCGACGTCCACCCGGACCGGGCCCGGGCCGCCGTCGAGCGGGCCGTCGAGGCCGGGTTCCTCGAGGCCGAGCGCCGGAACGGCCGCACGTACGTCCGACAGGTCGCCCGCTACCCCGACTGGGTCGGCGGGCTGACGGCCGTCGAGAACAAGCCCGACCTCGCCGAGCCCGGGGACCTGGCGACCCAGCTGCGCACCGACGTCTCGCTCGCGCTGGTCGACCGGGTCGTCCTCGCGACGGCCTCGCACGTCACCCGCGCGCACCGCCACCGGCTGCCCGACGAGGTCGGTATCTGGCGGTTCCACCCCGACGACGGCGAGCTCGAGGTCGTCCGCGAGCCCGAGCGGCTGCCGGTCGGGGCGCCCGGCGTCGAGCTGCTCGCGCGCCGGCCGGGCCGCGACGAGGTCCGGGTCGTCGACGCCGGGGCGAAGGCCCGCGCCCGCCGCCGGCTGGCCGAGCGCGCCTACGGGAAGGGCTGGCGGCCCGACGCCCTCCCCGGATGCGCCAACGCCGAGGCGGCCGAGCGGGACGGCGTCGGCGGGCTCCCGGGCTGTTCGTGGCACGGCCGGCTCGTCGACCCGGCGGGCGAGTGCGGCCCGTCGTGTCCCGGCTACGAGCCGGCCGACCCGCCGTCGGTGGACCTCGCGGCGGCCCGCGACCGGACCTCGCCGTGGGTGGCCGCGCCCGCCGGCCGGGCCCGCGAGCAGGCCGGGCTGGACCGGTTCGGCTGAGGGCGCGGCCGGGGCCGACCGGTCGCAGCCGGCCCTGGCCTGCCTGTCACGGCCGGCCGCGGGGAGCCGGTCACAGCCGGCGGTCGAGGTAGTCCCCGACGATGCGGAACGCCCGGACCTTCTGGTCGGCGTCCGTCGAGCCGTGCCCCTCCTCGCCCAGCTCGACGTACTCGAAGTCGCCGTCCTCGCCCTCGACCAGGCCGCGCGACTCGAGCGCGTCCCGGAACGCCCGGGCCTGGCTCACCGGGCACCGCGGGTCGTTGACGCCGTGGACCATCAGCACGGGGCGCTCCATCGCGTCGACGTGGGTTATCGGGCTGCGCTCGCGCCAGCGCTCGGCGTGCTCCTCGGGGTCGCCCATCTGCTCCTCCAGGATGGCCCGGAAGTGGGCCATCGACTCCTCGTACAGCGCGTGGAGGTCGGTGATGCCGATCCACGCGACGCCGGTGGCCCAGCGGTCGGGGTACGTGACCAGCTGCATGTACGCCGAGTACCCCCCGTAGGAGCCGCCGAAGACCCCGACGCGGTCCTCGTCGACCCAGTCGCGCTCGCACAGCCACCGCCCGCCCGCGGCGATGTCGGCCTGCTCCCCGCCGCCCCAGTCGCCGTGGACCGCGTTCTTAAAGTCGCGGCCCCGGCCGACGGAGCCGCGGTAGTTGGGCTGGAGCACGGTGTAGCCCTTCGAGGCGAGGAACTGCGCGTAGCGGTCGAACGACTTCGTCGCCTGGGCGTGCGGACCGCCGTGGACCATCACGATCCCCGGCGAGGGCCGCTCGCCGGAGTCGTACAGCAGGGCGCCGATGTCGTACGGTCCGGACTCGTAGGTGACGTACTCGGCCCCGGCGAAGTCGCCGGGGTCGATGTCGCCGTACTCCGGCCGGACGACGGCGGTCGCCTCGTCGGCGTCGAGGTCGTAGCGGTACAGCGTCTTCCGCCGGGTCGGCGTCGTGTACGGCAGCAGGAGGCTCCCGTCGTCGAAGAAGCACTGGGGGGCGCCCGGCCCGCCGAACCCGGCGACCCCCTCGGGCAGGTCGAGCTCGCGACCCTCGCCGGTCCCGAGGTCGTAGACGACGGGGAGGCGTGCGGCCTCGCGCGACCGGACCGCGACGGCGCGGTCGCCGTCGGGCGTGAACGCGACCGCCCGCTCCTCGTGCCCGCCGTCGCCGAGCCACTCGACCGCGTCCTCGTCGAGGCGGTAGACGCCGACGCGGCCGAGGTCCTCGCTGTTGTCCGAGAGGAGCAGCCGGTCGCCGTCGGGGTGCCAGTCCGCCGGCCCGACCTCCGCCCCCTCGTCGCCGACGTCGAGCGCCCGCTTCCCGCTCCCGTCCGCGTTCATGACGTACGCGTCGCGGTTCTCGAGGTCGTCGGACTCGTTGGCGACGTAGGCGATCCGCCCGCCGTCGGGGTCGAACATCGCCGCGAACACCGGCTGGTCGTACGCCGTGAGCCGCTCGCGCTCGCCCGTCTCCAGGTCGAGGCGGTAGACGTTCATCTGCTCGCGCTCGTCGCTCGTGTAGAGCAGGAACCGGCCGTCGCTCGCGGCGTCCTGGAGGATCGCCTGCCCGTCGACCTCGGCGACGACCGCGGTCCCGCCGTCGGGGTCGATGGCGTGGAGGTCGTTCTGCTCGTCCCCGGCCTCGTCGCGGTGGAAGTAGACGCGGCCGTCCGCCCCCCACCGGATGGGCCAGCGCGCGTTCCGCGGCACCTCGCCGTCGCTGACCCGCGTCCGCTCGCCGGTCCCGGCGTCGACGACGTAGAGCTCGTTCCGCCCGGACCCGTCGTAGTAGACCGCGATCCGGTCGCCGCCGGGCGAGGCGACGGGGTGATAGAACTCGGGCAGCCGGGCCAGCGCCTCGAGCGGGAGGCTCTCGGACATGTCCGTCACGGGCGGGCGAACGGGCAAATCCGTTCTGGTCCGACCCGGCCGTCCGCTACAGCTCGTAGGTCTCCCCGTCGACGGCCAGGGGCTCCTCGAACGCCTCCTCGGGCGGGTAGAAGTGCGAGACGTGGACCAGCCGCGTCCGCGCCGCCTCGAGCTCGTCGGCGAGCGCGAGCGCCCCCTCCCGGGTCAGGTGCTTGCGGCCGAACGTCCGGGGCACGCCGTCGGGGCCGTGGTGGGCGCCGCCGCGCGGGTGGCGGTCGCACATCGCCGCCGGCACGATGGCGTCGGCGAGCAGCAGGTCGGCGCCCGCGAGCGCCGCGCGGGAGTCCTCCGGGACCGCGTAGGACGTGTCGCCGGTGATGGCCAGCCGGCCGCCGGTCGCCGGGTCGTCGACGGCGAGTCCGTAGCACGAAAGCGGCGGGTGGTCGACGGGCACGAGCGTCACCGCCAGCCCGGCGGCCTCGACGCGCTCGAACGGCGTCGCCTCGCGGACGTCGATGCGGTCGAGGTAGGAAAAGCGCGACCGGACCGTGTCGGCGACGGACTCCCCGGTCGCCGGGTCGACCGCGTCGGCGGCGTAGACGGGCAGCGGGCGCTCGCGGCGGTACAGCCGGTAGGCGTTCCCGAGGCCGTCGAGGTGGTCGAAGTGGACGTGGGTGACGACGGCGGCGTCGGGCAGGGGCGCTCCCCGGGTCAGGAACTGGTGGCGGAAGTCCGGGCTCGCGTCGACGAGCAGCGACTCGCCGGTCGCCTCGCTCGCGACGTGCACGGAGAAGCGCGAGCGCTCGACGCCGCGCTCGCGGGCCGCCGCGCAGGTCGCGCAGTCGCAGCCGACCGTCGGCGTGCCGGTGGTGTCGCCGGTGCCCAGCAGGGTGACCCGCATCCGTGGCCGTCCGGTGCGGTCCGCGGCGGCTAAAGCCCGCGGGTTGCGGCTCCG
>CAZVOR010000040.1:11069-15262 GCA_964628745.1 uncultured Halobacteriales archaeon | reverse complement strand
CGGTCGAGGCGGCCGGCGGCCGGTACCCGTTCGGGGCGCCCGGCGAGCGCTCCGCTCCGGTCGAGGGGGCGGCCGTCGCGGCCGCCGCTCCCGAGCACGTCTTCGTCCACCACTGCGGCCTCGGCGAGGCCGCCGCCGTCGACCTGCGGTCGCGGTGGGGGCTCGACGCGACCGTGCACGTGCTCGACGACTCGCTGCTCAACCAGCCGAGCCCGCGGCTGCTCGACGGGGTCGAGCGCCTGGCCGAGGCGATGCACGGCATCGCGTCCAGCGACGGGCCGCTCGCCGTCGGGTAGGCCCGAAGTGCCACCTCCGGGTCGGAATCCCACCCCTTGTAGGACGGCCGCTCGAAACGTCGACCGTTCCGCTACGGCTGCTCGTCGCGATGAGGGTTCGATGGAGGACCGATGGAGATAGCGCAGGCGGTCGCTGAACCGGCGTCGACCTGGCGTGACGCAGGCTGACGCGGCGTCGACCCCCAATACCCAATATCACGCAGAACGACCGATGGACGGTACCGCATGAGACCGGATCTTCTCGATTCCGCTCTCTCCGTGCTGGGACGGACCGCTCGCTGGGCCTGGGTTCGGGACGAGGTCGACCAGACGACGTCGAAGGACAAGATCCTGTTCACGGTCGTCATGTACGCCGGTGTTCTCGCGCTGTTCGTGCTCGCTGGCGGGGTTCTGATTCGTTTCCAGTATCGAGCGGTCGCGTTCGGCTTCTGGGTTTTCGGCATCTCCTTCACCGGCTTCCTCGGGTCGGTGAACGTCGTGTGGGAGGTGATGAAGTACCGGGGTGCCCGCCGTGCTGCACGATCGGACTGGCGCACCGACGCGAGCACGCCGAGGCAGTTCGCACCCGGAATCCGTGCCTCCCGGGAAACGAAGATCGGGTTCGTCGCTACCGTCCTCGGGCTCGTCGTACTGGTCGTATCCTTCCAGGTAGCCGCGCTTCTCGCGTCGTTCTTCTGACGGTCCGATTCCCGCCCGGCGCCGTTCCAGCTCGCCTCGGCAGCCGGCGCCTCACCGTCGACGGGACTCCTCCGGTTACGACCCGGGCTGACGCGGGCCGGCGTCGCATCGGCTACCGACAGCCGCCGCGGCGCTCCGCCGGCGAGAACGCCATTGCAGGCTAGCGCCGTTGCTGGAGGTAGAGTTCGTCGTCCTCGTGCCGGTCGACGTGTTCCCGGCGGAGTTCGTGCGATTCGTCGTCGTCGTCCCACCCCAGCATCTCCTTGATCTCGTCGGTCAGGCTGTCGTGGTCGTCGGTCCGGTCGACGGTCGCCCGGTCCTCGTCGACCTCCCGCACCGTTCCGACGTTGTGACCCTCGTTCGTGACGACTCGCCTCTGTCGGTCGTCGTCGCGGAATGGTCGGTCCATCTGCATCCGTCGTTTGGCCGCGAAGGGGGAAAAGCGGAGGCTTGAAAATACTTGCCCAATGGCAACTTTCGAACGGCGAGCGGCGTCGCTCCCACGAACGGGCGGCAGCTGCCGTTTGCACGCCCGCCATTTCTATCATCGCGACGACGGTTCGGCTCCCTCGTCGGCCCGAAGCCGTGGGGGGTCCCGCCGGTCGAGGTTCGACGATGCGGTCGGGCGGGCGGTAGGCCCCGGGACCGTCCTCGGGCCCGCTCGTCCCCGAAGAGATAACCCGCCGTCGGCCGAACCACGGCACGATGCCACCCCACGTCCTCGTCGCGTTCGACGAGTCGGACCAGTCGACGGCCGCGCTCGAGCACGCACTGACGCGCTTTCCCGAGGCGGCCGTCACGGTCGTCCACGTCAACAACCCGACCGAGTGGGCCACCTTCGACGAGGAGGGCGCCTTCTACTCGGAGCGGACCTACGAGGAGGTCCAGGAGTCGGCCGAGCGGGTCCTCGAGGAGGCCCGGGCCATCGCGGCGGACCACGGCCGGGAGGTCGACACCGACCTCCTGACCGGCCGGCCGGCGTTAGAGATCGTCGCCTACGCCGAGGACCACGACGTCGACCACGTCGTCGTCGGCAGCCACGGCCGGCGGGGGCTGGCCCGCTTCCTCCTCGGCAGCGTCGCCGAGCAGGTCGTCAGGCGCTCGCCCGCGCCGGTGACGGTGATGCGGGGCGCCGCCGAGGACTGAGCCGCGCGTGACGGAGCGGGGAGCCGGCGAGGGGTCGGGAGGACCGTCGGCCGAGCGCGGCGGGGCGGGTGACGGACCGGCCGGTCCCGACGGGACGGACGATCGGCCGGCACGGGTCGCCGTGGCGTGGAGCGGCGGCAAGGACGCCGCGATGGCGCTCGACCGGCTCCGGCGGGACGACGTGGCCGTCGTGGAGCTGCTGACCACCGTCGGGGAGGAGACGGCCCGGAGCTCCATGCACGGCGTCCGGCGCTCGCTGCACGAGCGGCAGGCGGCGGCGCTCGACGTCCCGCTCTCCGTGGTGGCGCTCCCGCCGGAGCCGTCGAACGACGAGTACGCCGCGGCCATGGCGTCGGTGCTGGCGGGCTACCGCGAGCGCGGCGTCGGGACGGTGGTCTTCGGCGACGTCTTCCTCGAGGACGTCCGGGCGTACCGCGAGGACCAGCTCGAGGGGACCGGCGTGGCGGGCTGCTGGCCGCTGTGGGGCCGGGACACCGCGGACCTCGTCGACGAGTTCCTCGGCGCCGGCTTCGCGGCCACCGTCGTCGCCGTGGACGGGGCCGCCCTCGACGCCTCCTTCGCGGGCCGCCCGTTCGACGAGGCGTTCGTCGACGACCTGCCGCCCGGGGTCGACCCCGCCGGGGAGAACGGCGAGTTCCACACGTTCGTCCGGGACGGGCCCCCGTTCGAGTCGCCGGTGCGCGTCGAGCGGGGCGAGACCGTCACGCGGCCGGTGGGCGACGGCGAGTACCACTACTGCGACCTGCGGCCGGACGGCGGGGCGGCGTAGCCCCGGGCGCCGCCCCCCCCCCGTCGGTGGCCCGACGCGGCGTGAAGGCTATACGCGCGGTGACCGAGCGTCCTCCATGGACCTCGACCTCGACGGTCACGTGGCGCTCGTGACCGGCAGCGCGACCGGGCTCGGGCACGCCTGCGCCGAGGCGTTCTCCCGGCAGGGCGCGCACGTCGCCCTCGCGAGCCCGGACCTCGGCGACCTGACCCACGCGAGCGACCGGCTCTACGCCGTCGGCGAGGGCGAGGTCTTCGGCCTCGAGGCGGACGTCCGGGACCCGGAGCAGGTCGCCGCGTTCGTCGCCGAGGCCGCGGACCAGTACGGCGGCATCGACCACCTGGTGACCGGCCCACGCCCGCTCGAGCCGGCGGCCCTCCTCGACGTCGCCGACGAGGACTGGTTCCGGGGCTTCGACCGGCTGTTCATGAGCGTCGTCTGGACCGTCCGCGAGGCCACCCCGTGGCTCGAGGCGTCGGCGTACGGCACCGTCGTGGCCGTCACGAACCCGGTGGTCCGCGCGCTCGCGGCCGAGTTCCCGGTGGCCACCGCGTTCGGCCGGGCGGTCCGGGGCGTCGTCGAGACCCAGGCGCGGGCGCTCGCCCCCGACGTCCGCGTCAACGCCGTCCTCCCGGGGCCGCACGACACGGAGGACCTGGAGTGGGTCCTGACCGCGCTCGTCGAGGCCGGGCGATACGACGACCTCGAGGCCGCTCGGTCGGCCGTCCTCGGCGGGGCGAGGTCGGGCGTTCCGGAACCGGCGCCGGGGGTCGCGGGCGACCCCCTCGACCTCGGCGCGCTCGTGGCGTTCCTGTCCAGCGAGCACGCCAGCTACGTCAACGGCGCCGCGGTCCCGGTCGACGGTGGGGCGGGGCTGTAGGTCCCGGCCGTCGACCCGGCTCCTCGATACGGCCGGCCATCGCGATGTCCCGCCAGCAATCGGCTTACAAGAGTGGAGTCCGTAGACCCGGACCCATGACCCTGGCCAGGTTCACCGTCGAGGTGCCGGACGAAGCGGAACGCGGGGTTCGCGTGGGCTGCGGTACCCACGACGAGTGGGAGGAGTTCCGCCCGGGGCGTCGGCGGGGGACGTTCTACTGCGAGGGTTGCGGCTTCGAGCTGGCGGTCGACCTCCACGACCTGCTCGACTGGCGGGACTGGGGCGAGCGCTGCTGAAACCGGTGGTCACGAGAGGGCGATCGAGCGGACCGCGGCAGGAACGGATCGAACCTCTCGGTCGGGATTCGACCTTCCGAAGCCATAGTCCCACCAGGATTCGAACC
>CAZVOR010000040.1:0-10969 GCA_964628745.1 uncultured Halobacteriales archaeon | reverse complement strand
ACCTCTCGGTCGGGATTCGACCTTCCGAAGCCATAGTCCCACCAGGATTCGAACCTGGGTCGTCGCGCCCAGAACGCGACAGGATTGGCCACTACCCCATGGGACTGCGGACCGCCCTACTCGGTTGGCGGCCGTAAACGTTACGCGTTGCGTTTCCCGGTCGCGTCGCGCCTCCCGGTGACGCCCCCGACACCCCCCGCCTACCGTCGAGTCCCGGACGGCCCGAGCGGCTACACGTTCGGCATCACCTCGTCGCCCACCAGCTCGATGGACTCGACGGCGTCCTCGACGGGCATGCCCGGCCAGGCCATCCGGAGCACGACCTGGCTGGCGTCGAGCTCCTCCTCGTAGCGCTCGATCTCCGCGCAGGCCTCCGCGGGCGTGCCGAGCACGAACCGGTCCTCGGCGAGCTCGTCGAACGGCCGGTGGAGGTCCGCGGCGTCCTCCATCGCCTCGTCCTGCCCCCACTCGATGTACCGCTGGTACTTCTGGGCGAGGTGCTCCCGGGCGGCCTCGACCGCGGCCTCGTGGGTCTCGGCGACGAACGCCTCGCGGAAGATGGGGACGTCGGTGTCCAGCCCGCGCTCCTCCCGGATGACGTCGTAGACCTGCTTCTGCTCGCGAATCTCGGCGATGGTCGCGTGCGGGTTGACGAACCAGGCGTCGCCCAGGCGCGCCGCGCGCTCGACCGCCGGCCGGGCGTTCGCGGCGACCCAGACCGGGGGCTTCTCCGGCGGTCGGGGCGTGATGGAGACGTCCTCGACGCGGTAGAACTCGCCCTCGTAGGTCACCGACGACTCCGTCCAGAGCGCCGTCATCAGCTCGATGCCCTCGGCCAGCCGGCCGGCCCGCTCGCGCTTCGGGACGCCGAAGCTCTCGAACTCGACGTCGCGGTAGCCCGCGCCGACCCCGACGACGACCCCGCCCTCGGCCATCGCGTCGAGCGTCGTCATCTGCTCGGCGATGGCCACGGGGTGGTGCAGGGGGAGGAGGACGACGCCGCTGCCGACCGTCATCTCGCCCGCCGCGGCGGTCAGCCGCCCGAGCAGCGGCACCACCTGCGCCTGCGCGTAGTCGGCGAGGTAGTGCTGGCCGGTCACCACCGAGTCGAACCGGGCCTCGCGGGCGGCGCGGGTCAGCTCGAGCAGGTCGTCGATCAGGCCGGACAGCGGCTCGCCGGCGTGGGTCTGCGGGTTGAGGAACAGGCCGAATTGCATCGACCGCGCCTTGCTCCCCGCCCGCCTTTACCGTTTGCCCGTCGATGGCTACCTCGCTCTCCCGCCGGTCGCGTCCACCGGCGGCCGGGTCGCGCCGCCGTTCGCCCGACGCCCGGTCGACCGCAACCCGGAAATGCCCGCCGCACGCATCCCCCGCCATGTACGTCGGCCGCTTCGTCGTCGTCGGCCCCGGCGTGGGCGCCTACCGCGTCTCCTCGCGGTCCTTCCCGAACCGCCGCGTGACGGCCCACGACGACGGGACGCTCGTCGTCGAGCCGACGCCCGACGCAGCGCCCACCCGGAACCCGTACGTCTCCTACCGCTGCGCCCGGACCGCCGGCGAGCGGGCGGTCATCGGCAACGGGTCGCACGTCGACTCCGTCGCCGAGAAGCTCGGGCTCGGCTACCCGCCGCGCGACGCCCTCGGCGCGGTCCTGCTCGCGATGGACTTCGAGAAGGACGACTACGACACGCCCCGGCTGGCCGGCGTCGTCGCGCCCGACGCCGCCCACGTGGGCATCGTCCGGCGGGACGCGCTGCTCGTCGAGGCCGTCGACGAGCCGTCGCTCGTGGCGACCTACGAGGCGGCGGCGCCCGAACCCCGCCCGCTCGCGGCGAGGACCGCCGCGGACGCGGCCCGGGAGGCCTACGACCTCGACTTCGAGCACCCGGTCTGCGCGGCCGGCGCCACCGCGGGCGCCGACGGCGTCGAGCTGGCGGCGTACAACGGGCCCGACGGCTGACCCGGCGCCCCCCGACACCTAAGCCCGTCGGCGACCAACGCCCGGCCATGCGCGTCGGGGTCATCGCCGACGTCCACGCCAACCGCGTCGCCCTCGAGGCCGTCCTCGCGGACCTGCCCGCCGTGGACGCCCTCGTCTGCGCCGGCGACGTCGTCGGCTACAACCCCTGGCCGGGCGAGTGCGTCGACCGGCTGGCCGACCGCGACGTCCCGACCGTGATGGGCAACCACGACCGCAAGGTCGTCGACGGCACGAACTTCGCGGGCAACCGGATGGCCCGGGCCGGCATCGCCCACGCCAGGGAGCAGCTGACCGACGCGCAGCGCTCGTGGCTCGCCGCGCTGCCGGACGAGCGCCGGCTATTCGACGACCGCCTGCGCGTCGTCCACGGCCACCCGGACGACCCCGACCGCTACACCTACCCCGAGGAGTTCGACGCCTCGCTGCTCGACGGCGAGGACGTGCTCGTGCTGGGCCACACCCACCTGCAGCACCACGCCGTCACGCCCGACGGCGTCGTCTGCAACCCCGGGAGCGTCGGCCAGCCGCGGGACGGCGACCCCCGTGCCGCCTACGCCATCGTCGACCTCTCGGGGCCGACGGTCGAGCCGCGGCGGGTGCCCTACGACATCGACGCGGTCCGCGAGGCCGTGCGCGAGGCCGGGCTCCCGGCGCGTACCGGCGACCGCCTCGCGGAGGGCCGGTGAGGGCGGGACGCGACCCGGCCCCATTCGGCGAGGTCCCGTCCGACGGCCGGGGCGCCTCGGCGACCGGTCGGCGACCCGCGCTACTCGAAGGCCGACTGGATCCGCGAGAGCGCCTGCTCCCGGGCCGGCCACTCGACGAAGATGGCCACGGAGGTCGCGCTCGTGATGACGTCGTGGACGGCGATGCCGGCCGCGGCGATGGGCTCGAGGAGCTCCCGGACGACGCCGCTCTGGTCGGCGAGGTCCGCGCCGGTCACCCGGATGACGGCGACCGGGTCCTCTACGGTCACCGAGGACAGCGTCTCGCTGTCGACGACCTCCTCGTGGAGGATGGTCTCCGCCCGGTCGGCGTCGTCGGCGTCGACGTAGAAGGTGACGCTGTCGAGGCCGCTCGACACCGCGTCGATGTTCACGCCGCCGTCGCCGAGCGCCGTCGCGAGCTGCGCGAGGATTCCGGGCTGGTTCCTGACGGACCGGCCGGCGACGGTCAGGCAGGCCAGCGGGTGCTCGCGCATGTCGATGAGGTTCTCGAACTGCCCGACGATGTCCGTCCCACCGGTCAACAGGTCGGGGTGCTGGTAGTGCAGCACCCGCACCTCGAAGTCCCCGGTCTTGTACGCCAGCGCGGAGGGGGCGACGACCTCGGCGCCGCGGAACGACAGCGAGCGCAGCTCGTCGACGGTGATCTCGCCGACGTTCCGCGCGCCCTCGACCGCTCGCGGGTCGCCCGTCATCACGCCCTCCACGTCGGTGACGATGACGACCTCGTCGGCGTCGACGTAGCGCCCGAGCATCACGGCCGTCGTGTCGGAGCCGCCGCGGCCGAGCGTCGTCACCTGTCCGTCCGGACCCTCGGCGAGGAAGCCGGCGACGACCGGGACGCACTCGTCGAGCGTCTCCGCGAGCGCCGCGCTGCGCTCGGCGGTGGCCCCCTGGTCGACCTCGCCCTCGGGGTCGACGATGATCGGCCACGCCGCGGCCCCAGGCTCGAGGAAGCTCGCGGGCACCCCCCGCGCGGAGAGCGCCGCCTTCAGCATCCGCACGGAGGTGCGCTCGCCCATGCTGACGATCTCCGCGATGTCGGCGTCGTCGGCCTCGAAGTTGATCTCCTCGAGGAGGTCGTCGGTCGTCGAGCCCATGGCGCTGGCGACGACGACGACCTCGTGGCCCGCGTCGACGACCGCGGCGATGGAGTCAGCGGCCCGGTCGATGCGGTCGCCGGTGGCCAGCGACGTCCCGCCGAACTTGGCTACGACGCGCACGCTGCCACCCGGCTGCGGTCCCCGTCGGTCATTGGACGGCATTGAGACGTGGGATAGATAACTCCTCCCATGCCATCCGGTCGCCTGCCACGCCATCGGGAGGCGTCGCCCCGCCCGCGGCGCCGGGCGAGGACTTTTCGTCGCGGGCGACGACCAGCCGCCATGGAGGTCCGGGACGCGGTCGAGGCCGACGCCGACGCGCTCGCGGCGCTGTCCGGCGCGCCGCGGGACGTCCTCCGGAACGTCATCCACGACCGGACGGTCCGGGTCGCCGAGTCGGAGGACGACATCCGGGGGTTCGTCAGCTTCGACGCCCGCCCCGGCACCGTCTACGTCACGCAGGTCGGCGGGGAGAACGCCGCCGTCGAGCAGCTGCTCGGCGAGCCCGTGCGCTTCGCCGTCACCGAGTCGATGAGCGTCGAGCTGCTCGCCGCCGCCGGGGACGATCCGCTCCAGGACGCCGCGGAGGCCGTCGGCTTCGAGGAGGCCGGTCCCGGCCCCCGGTTCGACGACGTCCGGACCGTGCGCTACCGGTTCGAGCCCTGAGGAGGGTCGAGCCCCGAGGACGGGGCCGGCCCGCGCTTCGAACCGCCCCCGCCACGCGAACTTCTGGCCCCGTCACGCGAACTTCCGGATCGTCACGTTGAGGGTGTCCAGGTCGAGGATGGGCGCGTAGCCGGCGTCGGGCTGGATGTTCACCCGGCGCTGGAACGCCGTCTGCGCCTGCCAGCAGCCGCTGTTGACGACGGTCACGTTGTGGTACCGGCCCGTGCCGAGCTTGTGGACGTGCCCGGCGTGGAAGACGTCGGGGACCTCGTCGATGACGAGGTAGTCGCGCGCCTCGGGCGCCAGCCGCGTCCGCTCGCCGAACTGCGGGGCGAGGTGGCGCTTGCGCAGCAGCTGGTACATCGCCTCGTGCGGCTCGTCGTAGGACGCCAGCTCCGCCGGGAGCTCCGCGATGACCTCGTCGAGCGAGACGCCGTGGTACATGAGCACCGACACGCCCTCCAGCTCGACGGTCGAGGGATTGCTGGCGACCCGGGCGTCGTGGGCCGCCATGATCGCCCGGAGCTCGTCGTCGAACGCGGGCTGGGGCTCGGCCAGCCGGACGGCGTCGTGGTTCCCGGGGACCATCACGATCTCGAGGTCGCCGGGGACGGCCTTCAGGTGCTCCGCGAACGTCTCGTACTGGTCGTAGACGTCGACGATGTCGAGCTCGGCGTCCTGGCCGGGGTAGACGCCGACGCCCTCGACCATGTCCCCCGCGACGAGCAGGTACTCGACCGTCGCGGCCTCGTCGGTGTGCAGCCACCGGGCGAACGCCTCCCAGGCGTCCGCGAGGAACTCCCGGGAGCCGACGTGGAGGTCGCTTACGAGCGCCGCCTGTACCGGCCGGTCGGCCGTCGCGGGCTGGAACGTCCGCGGGACGTCGGGGAAGTGGACGGCGTCGACGAACAGGATGCCGGCGTCGTCCGAGAGGCGCCCCTCGACGGCGACGACCTCGTCGAGGAGCAGCTCGTCGACGACGCCCGCCGCGTCCGAGTGCTTCCCGACGAGGCACGGGAACGTCCCGGCGGTGTCCTCGAGCTCGACGAGCCAGTGACCGTTCGTCGTCGACCGGATGTCCGAGACCATGCCGATGCACGCCGTCTCGCTGCCCCCGCCCATCCGGTCGAGCGCCGACGTCGGCCGGTGGGTGACCCGGCCCCGGAGCAGCTTCGAGAGGCGCTCGTACCGGTCGCGGAACACCGCCACGAAGTCGTCGTAGACGCCGGTCCCCGTCGAGTCCCCCGTCATGTCGTCGCGGACCTGCCACGCCCGGTCGGCGGCCGGCCGGCGGACCGTCGACGACGGACCGGCGGGGCGGCCGGTCTCCCCCGCGTCGGCGCTCGCTCCGCCGGTGGCCGGAGCGGCGGCGTCCCCGCCGGCGTCGACCGCCGCCTCCGGGTCCGCGGCCGCGACTTCCCCGACGGCCTCCACCGCGGCGCCGGGCTGCTCGACCCCCTCCGTTTCGGGTGGAGAACCGCCATCCTCCTCGGCCCCCGTCCCGCCATCCGGTGGAGACGAAACGGAGGCATCCCCGGCCGGGGTCGGGGCGGACGACTCGTCCGTCGCCGTCGATGCAGTCCGGTTCGACGCGGCGCGGACGTGGTCCGTGGTGATGGTGAAGGCGTCCGCCGGGGCGGCCTCGACGGTCCGCTCGATGGCGCGGTCCGGGTCGGCGCTCGCCGCGAGCAGCGTCACGGCCGCCCGCTCGGCGTTGTACCCGCGGTTCGCGAGCTCGCGGGCGACCCGCGCCGGGGTGTCGAGCGGCACGTGGTCTCGCGACGAGGTGGCGGGCCTAAAGCCTACCGTCGCCGGCCGCGATATCTCCGGGGCGGCGAGGGGAAGGTTGATACGCACCTCGGCAATAGCCGAAGGTGATGACCGCCGGGTCGCCGCCCGATGGCCCCGTAGCCGCCCTCCGCTGGCTCGTCACCACCGACCACGGAGCGGTGCGGTTCGTCCGCGAGGTCCTCTCGAGCGCCGGCATCGTCCTGCTCGTCGGCGTCCTCCTGTTCGCCGCGAGCGGCGTCTGGCCGCCCATGGTCGCCGTCGAGAGCGGCAGCATGGAGCCGCACCTGTTCCGGGGCGACCTCGTGTTCGTGATGGACGAGGGGCGGCTCGTCCCGAACGCCGCCGTCGACGGGACCGGCGTCGCGACGTACCAGTCCGCGGCGGCGAACGACTACCGCCGGTTCGGCGAACGCGGCGACGTCATCGTCTTCACGCCCGACGGGAGCCGCCGCACGCCGGTCATCCACCGGGCACGGTTCTGGGTGGACGCCGGCGAGGACTGGTACGACCGGGCGGACGCCGACTACGTCCGGGGGGGCTCCTGCGCGGCCATCCCCAACTGCCCGGCCCCCCACGCCGGCTTCATCACGAAGGGGGACGCCAACCCGTACTACGACCAGGTCAGCGGCATCAGCGGGCCGGTGACCCCCGCGTGGGTCAAGGGGACGGCCGAGGTCCGGGTCCCGCTGCTCGGGCACGTCCGGCTGGGGTTCTCGGAGCTGACGTCCGGCGTGGTCGCGCCGCCGCTCCGCCCGGTCGCGGGCTGACGAGCGGGGGTGACGTCGACCGGCGGACGGTCGGCGGCGGCCGGCTGTCCCCGCCGGGACGGCCCCGCGGTCAGTTGTCGAAGCGGGCCTGCACGTAGGGCTTGGTGTTCTCGAAGTCGACGAGCCGGGCGTCGGAAAGCAGCACGCCCTCGGTCTCGTCGATGGGGACGGAGAGGCTGATCTCCTTGGTGCGGCCGTACCGGCCCTTCGAGACGACGACCGCGTTGACGATCCCCAGCATGTCGAGCTCGCTGATGAGGTCGGTGACGCGGCGCTGGGTGAGGACGTCCGCGTCGATGTCGTTGCACAGCTGCTTGTAGACGTTGTAGACCTCGCCGGTGTTGATGTTCCGGACGTCGTGCTCCTCGAGGGTGATGATGGAGAACAGCACGAGCTTCGACTGGGTCGGGAGCGTCCGGACGACCTCCACGACCCGGTCCAGCTCGATCTTCTCCTGGGCCTGTCGCACCTGCCGCTCGAGGACGATGTCGGCGCCCTCGCGCTCGGCGAGCTCGCCCGCCGTCCGGAGGAGGTCGAGCGCCCGGCGAGCGTCGCCGTGCTCCTGGGCGGCGAACGCGGCGCACAGCGGGATGACGTCCTCCGAGAGCACGTCGTCCTTGAACGCCACGTCGGCGCGGTGCTGCAGGATGTCCCGCAGCTGGTTGGCGTCGTACGGCGGGAAGACGATCTCCTCCTCGCCGAGGCTCGACTTCACGCGGGGGTCGAGGAAGTCGGTGAACTTCAGGTCGTTCGAGATGCCCATGATGGACACGCGCGAGCGCTGGAGCTCCGAGTTCATGCGCGAGAGGTTGTACAGCGTGTCGTCGCCGGACTTCTCGACGAGCTTGTCGATCTCGTCGAGCATGATGACGACGACGCGTTCCTGGAAGTCCACGGCGTCGAAGAACGTCGAGTAGACCCGGTCCGTCGGCCAGCCGGTCATCGGGACCGTCTCCCACTCCTCGCGGTCGGCCTCGAGCGAGTCGATGCGCGAGCTGACCTCCCCAACCGTGTGAAACGGGGTGCCATCGAGCGGCCGGCCCCCGGACCGGACGGCCTCGCGCAGCGACTCCAACTCCTCGAGGCGCGCCTCGACGTGGGCCTCGTTCTTCTCGATGAACTCGTTGGCCAGCTGGGCCAGCACGCGGTACTTCGTGTCCGTGACCTCGCAGTTTATGTACTGGACCTCGCAGGGGACGTCGTACCGCTGGGAGGTCTCCTCGAGCTCCTGGGAGACGAACTTCGCGCTCGCCGTCTTCCCGGTCCCGGTCTTGCCGTAGATGAGGATGTTCGACGGGGTCTCGCCGCGCAGCGCCGCGACCAGGATGGTCGCCATGTCGCTTATCTGGTCGTCCCGGTGGGGGAGCTGGTCCGGCGTGTACGAGGGCCGCAGCACCTCCTTGTTCTCGAAGATGGGCTCGCCGGAGAGCAGGTCGTCGAACAGGCCGCCCGACGGTTCCGTCTGCTCGGCGACCACGTCCTTGAGGTCGAAGTCGAGCCGTTCGCCGTCGTCGGCCGGGTCGGCCTCGTCCGCCGGCGGGCCGGCCACCGACCGGTCGTCCGATCCGGAGGGGCGCGCGGCCTCCGTCCCGCCGCGGTACATCTCGGCCGGGCGTTCGTCGCGGCGCGAGTCGAAACGCTGTTCGTCAGCCCCGGAGCCGCCGTCGGTCGGTCGGTCGTCAGACATGCGAGGTTCGTGTGGTCCCGTGGTTTCAGGTGGAACGACCCCCGTCGGTGGCCGCGCGGTCCCCAAAAGACGGGGACTGCGCGGTCACATCTGGAGTTGATGACGCGTGGTCCGTGCAGTTGATGCAGATGAACCCGAGGTTGCCCCCACTATTAAATAATTTTGATTGTTTCTGTCTCGGGTGCGACGGCACAATCACCCAGCCTGTCGCCCCTGACGGCCGAAAACGCCACCGAGAAAGCTTGTATCCGCCATTCGGCGTATTCACCTGCGGCGCTATCGTGGCCTCTGATACCTCTCCGAGCGAGGACATGTCGCCCACGTTATCACTGGCTCCAGTTGACACGAAACCGTCGGGCACCATTCTCGGCGCTCCGGGCACGATGCGCCACCCCTCCGTTTCGAGTCGAAACGCCGTCCAGACCTAGAGATGGGGCTTCTGGAGGCCGCACAGTCGCTCTTCCGTAGACACGAAACGAGTCGTTAATTCCCCGATTCGGCTCGACCACCCTACCCCTCCCACCCCCTCGTTTCGAGTGGAACAATGCGCGAACCACGGGCGCAGGTGCATGCGGACCCGTTCGCCGGCGTCGGACGGCTGGAGCGGAGCTCGACCTCGACTGAGATTGACCTCGTGCGCCCCGGGACGGCAGCGCGACGCGGCCACCTCCCTTCCGTGCGGGCCTCTCCCGTATCTTCGTTCGGATTCGCCTCTTCTTCGCGAGCTTCGAGTCCGATACCGGGTCGATCCGTGACCGAAGTCCGCAACGGTGGAGATACTCCCGGTACACCCGGTCTACACCCGGTTTCGCGACCGTCCTCGATTCCGGCTCGACGAACCTTGCTCGGATCCCCGCCCGGACGGAGTTCGATGCGAGCCGTGGGAGTCGTCGCTCGACGTCCGGTCCGCGGGGGAGCGTTCGACAGCCACCGGTCGGCTCCGCCACGGCGCTCGGACCGGACGGAGCCGCCGTCCCCGGAGAATCGATAGCATCGGGGAGGGGGTGTCGGCGACCTGCACGCGAAACGGAGGGGTGGGGGGCGGCCGACCGGTCGGTAGGCGTACTCCGTCGGCCGTTCGGGCGACCGTCGGTTCGAATGGAAACAGAGGGGGCTGCCATCGAACAGAGGGGCCGTCATCCCGGGATTCGGCGCGGGAGGGACGTTCGCGGCGGGGGAGAGGGAAGACGACGCAGGCGGGGAGAAATCGATGCGCCGCGAGGGAGGGGCGTCCTGGAGGGAAGGGCCGACGGACCGTCGCGTTCGACGCCGGGCCGGTCTAGCTCCGTCCGGTGACGTCGGTCTCGCCCCGACCCGCGCCAGGGAAACCGCGCGACGGCGCCACCCGTCATCCGGCCGTCTGACGTAGGTTTAAGTCCGTTCGTGGGTTCGAATGGCCAAGAGCCCTCCGGCGGACCCCCGAGAGGGACGGGAGGAATGGATGGGACTGTTCACCAACGTCAAGGACAGCATCAATCGGGTGACCGACCGGCTGTTCGCCGGCTCGGAGCCGAAGCGGATCGGCATCTACGGGCCGCCGAACGCCGGCAAGACGACGCTGGCGAACCGCATCGCCCGGGACTGGACCGGCGACGCCGTCGGTCCCGAGAGCCACGTCCCGCACGAGACGCGACGGGCGAGGCGAAAGGAGGACGTCGAGATCGAGCGGAACGGGAAGACGGTCACCATCGACATCGTCGACACGCCGGGCGTGACGACCAAGGTCGACTACAAGGAGTTCCTCGACTTCGACATGGAGAAGGACGACGCCGTCCGCCGCTCCCGCGAGGCGACCGAGGGCGTCGCCGAGGCCATGCACTGGCTGCGGGAGGACATCGACGGGGTCATCTACGTGCTCGACAGCGCCGAGGACCCGTTCACGCAGGTCAACACGATGCTCATCGGCATCATCGAGAGCCGCAGCCTGCCGGTGCTCATCTTCGCGAACAAGATCGACCTCGAGGAGGCGAGCATCCAGCGCGTCGAGAACGCGTTCCCGCAGCACGAGACCGTCCCGCTGTCGGCCCTCGAGGGCGACAACATGGACGAGGTCTACGACATGATCGCGGAGTACTTCGGGTGAGCCATGTCTGAGGTAACCGAACCCCGGAAGCGAGACGGCGTGCAGATCGACCTCGTCAGCGGGGAGCGCATGGAGGGGCTGACGAGCATGGAGAAGATCCGGATGATCCTCGACGGCGTCCACGACGGCAACATCGTCATCCTCGAGCGCGGGCTCTCGCCGGACG
>CAZVOR010000039.1:0-15283 GCA_964628745.1 uncultured Halobacteriales archaeon | reverse complement strand
GCGCTACCGGCGGTGGGGCCTCGAGAGCGCGCTGCTCGACCTGGCGCTCCGGCAGTCCGGGACGGACCTCGCCGGCGCGCTCGACCGCGAGCCCGCCCCCGTCCGGTTCGTCGTGAGCACGTCGCTCGGCGAGCCGCCGACCGCCGAGCGCGTCGAGTCGTGGCTCGCCGTCGACCCGACGCTGGAGTTCAAGGTCGACGCGACCCGGGAGTGGCCCGACGACGTGGTCGACGCCCTGGTCGGGACGGGACGCATCCGGGCGATCGACCTGAAGGCGCACTACGCCGACGACGAGGACGACGATATCGACGACGGGGACGAGGCGTGGGAGGGTCGGCCGGACCCGTCGTTCTACCGTCGCCTCCTTGAGGCGTTCCCGGACGCCGTGTTCGAGGACCCCGGCGTCACCGACGACACGCGGCCGGTGCTCGAGCCCGCCGCCGACCGGCTGTCGTGGGACGCGCCGGTCGGCTCGATCGCCGACTTCGAGGCGCTCCCGCTGTCGCCGGAGTGGTGCAACGTCAAGCCCTCGCGGTTCGGGACGCTCGAGCGCCTGCTGGACTTCGTCGACCACTGCCGGGCGGCGGACGTCTCGCTGTACGGCGGCGGCCAGTTCGAGCTGTCGGTCGGCCGCGGCCAGCTGCACGAGCTGGCCTCGCTTTGCTACCCCGACGGGCCCAACGACGTCGCCCCCCGGCCGTACAACGACCCCGAGCCCCGGCCGGGGCTGCCGTCGAGCCCGCTGTCGCCGCCCGAGCCCTCGCCGGGGTTCGGCTGGAACCGCGATTGAGCCGGCATCCCGCCTCCTCGGGCTCGTCGTCGCATACCCGGATTACGAGACGTCTCCCGGCCTCGAATCCACAACCGCCGAGTCCACGACGGGACGAGTTACCGTCCGCGCTCGGCTTCGAGTTCGGACACGAGCTTCCGGTATCCGTGTTCGGGGAGTTCGAGGTGCAACCGGTACTCGTCGACGGGTTTGTACCCCCGTAACGTTATCTCGTAGACTCGCTCGTCGGTGTCGGGGTCGACGTACGAATCGCGGAGGAGGAGGTCGAACTTCGTCTCCATCAGCTGGAACTGGTCGCCAGCCTTCCCGTCGAAGGTCCCGATGAGCCGTCCGTCGACGGTCCGAGACTCCATGTCTGCCCGTTCGGATGCTCGAGAGTTAAGGGGTCGGGAAGCGAGGTGGAAGTGAATCGGGATGCCGGCGGCGGGGGCCCGGCCGACGAACTGAAGTCTTTAACCGCGGTCGGTCGTTAGGGGGAGGCGATGGTGCTGGACGACCTCGGCAGCTCCCTGCGGCGCACGCTGGACTCGCTCCGCGGCAAGTCGCGCATCTCCGAGGAGGACGTCGACGAGGTCGTCAAGGACATCCAGCGGTCGCTGCTGGCCGCCGACGTCGACGTCGCCCTCGTGCGCGAGCTGTCGGACTCGATCCGCTCGCGAGCGCTGGACGAGGAGCCGCCCGGCGGCACCACCGCCCGGGACCACGTGCTCCGCATCGTCTACGAGGAGCTCGTCGGCCTCGTCGGCGAGAGCACCGAGCTGCCGCTCGCCCCCCAGACCGTCCTGCTCGTCGGCCTGCAGGGCTCGGGCAAGACGACCACCGCCGCCAAGGTGGCCTGGTGGTTCGAGACGAAGGGGCTGCGCGCGGCGGTCGTCCAGACCGACACGTTCCGGCCCGGCGCCTTCGAGCAGGCCGAGCAGATGGCCGAGCGGGCCGAGGTGGAGTTCTACGGCGACGACGACGCCGACGACCCCGTCGCCATCGCCCGCGAGGGCCTCGAGGCCACCGCGGACGCCGACGTCCGCATCGTCGACACGGCCGGCCGGCACGCGCTCGAGGACGACCTCATCGACGAGATCGAGGCCATCGAGGCGACCGTCGAGCCCGACGCGACGCTGCTCGTGCTCGACGCCGCCATCGGTCGCGGCGCCAGGGAGCAGGCCCGCCGGTTCGACGACGCCGTGGGCATCGACGGCGTCGTCGTCACGAAGCTCGACGGCACGGCGAAGGGCGGCGGCGCGCTGACGGCGGTCAACGAGACCGGCTCGAGCATCGCCTTCCTGGGCACCGGCGAGACCGTCCAGGACGTCGAGCGGTTCGAGCCCTCGGGCTTCATCTCCCGGCTGCTCGGCATGGGCGACTTGAAGCAGCTCACCGAGCGCGTCGAGCGGGCGATGCGCGAGACCCAGGACGCCGAGGAGGACTGGGACCCGGAGGACATGCTCACCGGCGAGTTCACGCTCGTCGACATGCGCCGGCAGATGCAGGCCATGTCCCGGATGGGGCCGCTGGAGCAGGTCCTCGACATGATCCCCGGCCTCGGCGGCGGGGTGATGGACCAGCTGCCCGACGACGCCATGGACGTCACGAAGGCGCGGATGCGGACCTTCGACGTCGTGATGGACTCGATGACCGACGAGGAGCTGGCCAACCCCCGGTCGGTCGGGGCGTCGCGCATCGAGCGCATCGCCCGCGGCGCCGGCGTCGAGGAGGACGCCGTCCGGGAGCTGCTCGAGCAGCACCGCACGATGCGCCGGACCATCAAGCAGCTGCAGGGGATGGGCCAGGGCGACATGCAGCGGATGATGAAGCGGATGCAGGGCGGCGAGGGCGGCGGGATGGGACCGTTCGGGTGAGGCGCAGGCGCTCGATCCTCGCGACCGCGCCCGGGCTGGTCCCCGTGGCGGGCGCCGCCTAATCCCCGTAGTAGTACCGGCACCAGCCCGCGGGTTCGATGCGACCGGCGACGAGGTCGCACGTCCCGTACCCGTCTCCGTCCTCGTCTGGGTTGTAGTACCGACAGTTGGAGCAGCGCTGGTCGCCGTTGGGGCGGGGTCGATATTCGGCCGTCTCCTTGGAGGCGAGGCCCTCGACGGTGCGTTGCCCGCCGCCAGCAACCGCGTCCGTCGTGTCCGTGGCCGTGGCAGGCCCGTCGCCGCTCCCGGTCGAACAGCCGGCGAGGGCGGCGGCCGACGCGCTCGCGGCGAGTCGCAGGAATCGCCGCCGCGTTCCGGCCGTCCTCCGGGTTCGGTCGGTCGTCATCTCGTGCCAAGCGCGGACGCGTCGGTCGCCGCCCGCCCGACGGCGGCAGTCGTCGGACGGTCGGGCGGGCGCGGCGACCAAATCGGTGCCGATTCGCCGTCAGCGTGGCGACGGACGGGTCTCCGAACCCGTCGCGGGGTCGCGCTCGAGCCGGCGACGGCGAACCGGCGGCCGGCGGCGTCGCGACGCCGGACCGGCCAGGGCAGCACTCGAAGGGAAACACGTTTGGCCGAGCGGGGGCGCCCCCGCGCATGGCCGACCAGGCGGGGCTTCGTTCGGACCTCGACGCCCTGCTGTTCGTCGCCGCCATCTGGTTCCTCGGGCAGTACCTCCGGTACGCGTTCCCGCCGCTGTTCGAGACGTTCCAGGCCGACTTCGGCGTCACGAACACCACGCTCGGGCTGCTGTTCTCCGCGATGATGCTCGCGTACGCCGCGATGCAGTTCCCCTCGGGGGCCCTGGCCGACCGCGTCGGACCGGTCCGGGTCGTCGCGGCCGGCGCGGTGGGCGTCGGCGTGGGCTCGGCGATGGTCGTCGGCGCCGGCTCGTTCGGGCTCCTCGTCGCCGCCGTGGTCGTGCTCGGCGTGACCACCGGCGCGCACAAGACCGTGGCCATCTCGCTGCTCTCGCGGCTGTATCCCGACCGCACGGGGCGGGCCGTCGGCGTGATGGACACCGTGGGTCAGTTCGGCGGCGTCGTCGCGCCGGCCGGCGTCGTCGCGGTGCTCGCCGCGGCGCTGGCCTGGCAGTGGCTGTTCGTCGCGGCGGCCGCCGCCGGCGGGCTGCTCGGGGTCGGGGTCCTCCTCCGGCTCCGCGGTCGGCTGGCGTCGCGGCGGGCCGTGGCGTCGCCGGCGGACGAGGCCCCGGAGGCGGCGGGGCAGCCGGCGTCGGGGGCCGACGACGACGGCGCCCGCGCCGCCGCCCGGGCGTACCTCGCCCCGTTCGCGGACCTGTCGCTCGTGCTCGCGGTGGTCGCCGCCGTCTCGTTCACCGTCGCCTGGAACGGTCTGTCGGCGTTCCTCCCGCTCTACCTGACGGCCGCGAAGGGGCTGTCCGCCCCGCGGGCCGGCCTGCTGTACAGCCTGCTGTTCGTCGCGGGGCTGGTCCAGCCGCTGACCGGCGCGCTGGCCGACCGGCTCGGCGCGGGGTGGGTGATGGCCGGGACGCTCGGGCTGGCCGGCGCCGGGCTCGCCGGGCTGCTGGCGACGGGGCACCCCTGGCTGGTCGCGGCGACCGTCCCGCTCGTCGGCGCCGGGCTGCACGGCTTCCGCCCGGCCCGCGACGCGTACCTCATGGCGGTCATCCCGGCCCGCGTCGCCGGCGGCACGCTGGGGATAACCCGCACGGCCATGATGGTGGCGGGCAGCGCCGCGCCGGCGGCCGTCGGCTACCTCTCCGACGTGGCGTCGTTCGCCGCCGCGTTCGGGGCCCTGGTCGGCGTGCTCGCCGCCGGGGCGGCCGTCTCCACGTGGCTGTCCCTCCGGGCCGGGTGACCCGGCCCGGGCGGGTCGACCCGACCGGCGCACGGCGGCCGTTTATGGTGGCGGCCGCGGATGGGCCGGGCATGAGCATCCGCGGGGTCGCCGGCGGCGCGTACCGGGAGGCGCTGCCCGCGCTCGCGGTCAGCGCGGCGGGCGGGCTCGTCGCGGGGCTGGTCCTCGGCGGGATGCGCGCCGAGCTCCGGGCCGTCCCTGGCCTGCTCGTGCTGGTCCCCGCGCTCCTGGCGACCCGCGGGAACGTCTACGGCTCGCTGGGCGCCCGGCTGTCGAGCGGGCTGCACCAGGGGCTCGTCGAGCCCCGGCTGCCGTCGCGGGACCCCCGCGTCCGCTCGGCGGTCGCCGCCGCCGTCGCCAACGGGCTGCTCGCGAGCGCCTTCGCCGCGGCGGCGGCCTGGGTCGCCCTCGGGCTGCTGGCCCGGCCCGTCGCCCCCCTCGGGACGCTCGTCGCCGTCGCGCTGCTGGCCGGCGTCATGTCGGGCGCCGTGCTCGTCGTGGCCGTCGTCGCCGTCGTCTTCGCGGGCTTCCGCGGGGGCCGGGACCCCGACACCCTCGTCGGGCCCATCGTCACGACGACCGGCGACGTCTTCGGGCTGACCTTCCTGCTGCTGGCCGTGCGCGTCGTCGTGGGGGGCGGGTAGGTGGCCTGGACCGTCCGCGGCATCACCCGCGCGATGCTCCCCGTCCTGCTCGCCCTCACGCTCGTCGAGATCGGCAGCGGGCTGGTGCTGGGCTCGTTCGAGGCGACGCTGCTCGAGTACCCCTCGCTGCTCGTCCTCGTCCCCGTCACCATCGGGACCGCCGGGAACCTCGGGAGCGTCCTCGCCGCGCGGCTCTCGACGGCGTTCCACCTCGGCCTGCTGTCGTTCGACCCCGCCAACGACCGGCTGTCGGGCAACGCGGCGGCCATCGTCGCGCTCGCGGTGACGCTGTTCCCGCTGGTCGGCGCCGGCGCCTGGGGGCTGGCGGCGCTGTCGACCGGCGCGCGGCTCGACCCGGGGACGGTGGTCGCCGTCGCCGCGGCCAGCGGCGTGGCGCTGGCCGTCGTCGCCGTCGTCGTCGCCCTGGCGGCCACCTACGCCGCCTACCGGCTCGGGCTCGACCCGGACGACGTCGTCATCCCGGTCGTGACCAACACCTGCGACGTGCTCGGCGTGGTGGTGCTGTTCGTCGTGGTCGCCGTGCTGGTGTAGCGGGCCGCCGGGGCGGTCGGTTCCGGCGGCCCGGGCGGTCAGTCCTCCGCCTCCGTCCGCGGCGCCAGCTCGTCGACGAACGCCTCGACCGAGGGGGCCTCGACCCGGACGCGGACGTGCAGGTCCCCCAGCTCAGCGGGCCCGCCCACGGCGAAGTTGACGACGCCCTCCGTGGCGGCCTGCTTCTTCAGCCGGAACGAGAAGGCGTCGCCCTCGATGCCCCGCCGGAGGACGTCGCGGGCGGTGTCCACGATGGCCTGCTCGCGCAGCCGCTCGGCGAAGCGGTCCATGACGTCCGCCCGGCCGACGACCTCGCCCTCCCGGCGCTCGACCTCGGCCTCGGGGAACAGCGCCGTTATCGCCTCCTCGACCCGCTCGGGCAGCTCCGTCGGATACACCGGCGCGGTCACCTCGACGTCGATCGAGCGTGGCCCGGCCATCGGTTCAGTCCTCCAGCAGCTCCCGGACGGCGTCGTGGAACTCGGCCAGCGACCCCTCGTTCTCGAGGACGACGTCCGCCCTGGCCATGGCCTCGCCCATGCCGAAGCCGAGCTCGCGCTCGTCGCGCTCTCGCAGCCCCTCGCCGCCCTCGGCCTCCGCGACGTCGCGGCCCCGCGCGGCCACGCGCTCGGCCCGCGTGTCGAACGGCGCCTCGACGGTGACGAGGACGAACTCGTCGCCGAACGCCGCCTCGAACACGTCGACCTCGACGCCCGACCGGAGGCCGTCGACGAGGACGGCGTCGTGCTCGGCGAGCGCGGCGCGGATGGCCGGCAGCGACCGCTCGGCGATGGCGGCGGGGCCCTCCTCCTCGCGCAGCGCCCGGGCCACCTGGCCGTGGTGCTCGGCGGGGTCCAGCCCGCGCTCGCGGCAGGCCCCGCGTATCACGTCGCCCATCGTCACGACGGGCAGGCCGAGCTCCCGGGCGACGGCCGCGGCCTCGCTCTTGCCGCTGCCCGGCAGCCCGACGACGCCGACGACCCGCATCGGCCGTCCCTACTCGGATGGCGCGCTTAAGGGCTGTGAAGCGGCGGGGCCCGAGCGGCAGCCCCGGCGAGAGCCGAGGCGCTTTTCACCCGACCCGCCGAACGCCAGGCGGGGCACGTAGCTCAGTCCGGACAGAGCGCCGGACTTCTATCCCCGACAGCGCGCTGCCGGGGGGAGTCATCCGGTGGTCGTGGGTTCGAATCCCATCGTGCCCGTCGGACTCGCTCCGCTCGTCCTCCGCGCACGATGACCCTCGCGAACGCTCCGCGTTCGCTCGGTCCCATCGTGCCCGTGAGACCGCCGAGCGACGGCGAGGCGTGTCGAGCGGACCGCGATGGGATCCGAGGCAGACCGGGCGCGCGCAGCGAAACGAGCACGTCCGGGCGTGGCTCGGATTCCGAACGGTGCTCGCGGGACCCCCGTCGTGCCCGCTGATTTTGCGACGAGCGGTCGCTCGTGACGGCCGCGTCCCCGGCCGGGGCCGCCCCCGGACCGGCCACAAGACACTCATACGCGCTGCGCGTGACCCGGCCTGGATACCCGTGCGGGCACCCACGCTAGCACCGTCGCCGTTCGGCATCCACCGGGCGCGTACTCGCAAGCTCGTCGCGGCGGTGTTCGCCGTGGGGCTCGCGCTGTTCGGGTACGGGACCGCGGCGACCGTCCTCGAGCTCCTGCCGGCCGGTTGGGGGGCGGTCGCCGCGATGCCGTACGTCGTCATGGCGGTCGGGGTGCTCCTCGCCAGCCTGATGGCGCTCGTCGCGGCGTGGTTCTCTCGCCAGGAAGAGCCCCGACCGCTCCCGCGGAGGGCGGTGCTGGCCGCCGGGCTCGTCGCGCCGCTGGTCTCGACCGGCGTGATGGTCGTCGCGTACTGGTGGCAGGTCGGAGAACCCACCCTCCGACTCCAGCGCTTCGAGTGGTTGCTCCTCGGGCAGGCCGTCCTGGGGCTGCAGCTGTTCGTGGGGTCGCTGGAACCGGTGCGCCGGCGCCGCCGCCTCCTGGTCGCTCAAGCCGTCGCCGTCTTCCTGTTCACCGTCTCGATTCTCGTCGTCGACGGCGGCGCGGTGGACCTCCAGTCGCTGGATTCGGCCCTCTTCGTCGGCGGCGCCGCCGTCGGACTGTTCGTCCTCGTCGGCGGCCCGCTCTACCTGCTGGGCAACGTGCTGGTCTGTCGGCCGCGCTACCACAGAATCCCGTAGACGCCGCGCTGGCGCCGGGCGAGCCGCGTTGCCCCTCGCAGTCGCCGTCAGAGCATCGCCGCGACGTCGTCGAACGGCGCCCGACAGAACGGGCATCGGTACGTGGTCGTGAACTCGCCCCGGGCGGCCACCGTCTGGGTGTCCAACTCGTGCATCGCGACCTCGCGGGTACAGTCCGGACACACCAGCTTCGACATGCCGCCCGCTACCGGTCGAATCCCCATAAAACGTGAGCCCGTGCGATGGTGCGCGGTCGAGGCCCACCCCGGGGCGGCCGGCCCGGGCCGGTCCCGGAGCCGGCCGGCCCCGGCCTGGCCGGGGAGCTGGCCGGTCCCGGACGCCGGGAGGCCCGGTCAGTCGTCGATGCCGAGGAGGTCGCGGGCGTTCTCGTAGGCGACCCGGCGGACGTCGGCGGGGTCGAGGCCGAGCCGGAGCAGGTCGAGCGTCATCCGGCGCATCGCGTAGGGGTCGTTCGCCATCGAGCCGGCGAGGTCGGTGTCGAGGAGCACGCGGTCCGGGCCGTGCTCCCGGACCACGCCGGCGACGTCGCCGGCGTCGAGGCCGCGCAGCCACGGCGCGGCGATGGAGAACGCGAGGTGGCAGCCGGTCCCCTCCAGCACCTGTTCGGCGACGTCGGGACTGCCGTGGTCGACGACGACCTGCTCGTGGGGCAGGCCGACCTCGTCGGCGAGCTCGACGCAGATGTCGATGGCGTCGGCCTTCGCGGACCCGGGGTCGAGCACGGGCTCGGTGAACGAGCCGGACGACTCCTCGTAGCGGTCGGCGTGCCAGGCCGGGAGCGCGTCCTTGCTGGAGCCGGGGGTGTGGACCAGGACGGGCAGGCCGGTCTCGCGGGCGACGTGGAACTGCTCGCGGACGACGTCCCGCTGGCCGTCGAGGTCCCAGGCGGCGGTGTGCTGGGTCGACTCGATGCCGGTCTCCCCGATGGCGACGACGGCGTCGTGGGCGGCGTACTCGGGCAGCGCGGCCAGCAGCTCGTCGACGCCCTCGACGCGGGCCCAGGTGTGGACGCCGACGGCGACGTACTGGTCGTAGAAGTGGTTCCTGGTGAACGTCTCGGCGCGGCGCAGCGCGTCGTCCCAGAGGAAGCGGACGTCAGCGGCCGACACGGGGCGGTACGGCGACCAGTAGTACGACGCCGCGATCATCACCGCGGCGCGGCCGCCCGAGAGGTCGAACGCCTCGCGGTCGTTCCAGGTCAGCGACTGCGTGTGCTGGTGGAGGTCGATCCACGGGACGTCGGCCTCGGCGGGGGTCGCGCGCGGCTCGCGCTCGCCCGGCGGCAGACCGATGGGACGGGCCCAGGGGCCGTCGGTGGGGGCCATGTCGGACGTTTCCCGGCGAGCGCCTTAGGCCTAGGCGCGCCGGGCACCTCGGTCGCGTCGCTCGCCCGCGACGAGCGGCGGCGAGCCGTCGGACCCGCAGGCTAGCCCTCGAATCCCTCTTCGAACACTAACGTGCCGTCGCGCTGGACCGCCTGCCCGCACCTTTTCGGGGCGCGGCACGAGCGCCGCGCCCGAAAAACGTGCACGAAAAACACCGCCGTCGCTATCCTTCGAATCCCTCTTCGAACACGAACGTGCCGTTCCGCTGGACCACCTCGCCGTCGAGCTCGATGCGCGAGTCCTCGCTCATGTCGACGATCATGTCCACGTGGACGGCGCTCTCGTTGCGCTCGCGCCCCTCGGGCACGGTGTCCGCGTAGGCCATGCCGAGCGCGAGGTGGACGGTGTCGCCCATCTTCTCGTCGAAGAGCATGTTCTTGGTGAACCGGTCGATGGCCCGGTTCATCCCGATGCCGAGCTCGCCGAGCCGGCGCGCGCCGTCGTCGGTCTCGAGCACCTCGGTCACCAGGTCGCGGTGTTCGGGGGCGTCGTGCTCGACGACCTCGCCGCCCGCAAAGCGGAGGGAGACGTCCTCGACCTCGCGGCCCTGCAGGACCGTCGGGACGTCGAACCGCACGGTCCCCTCGACGGAGTCCGGCACGGGGGCCGTGAAGACCTCGCCGCCGGGCAGGTTGTGCCGGGCGTCGTCGTTCTTGAGGATCATGCCGTCGATGCCCAGCCGGAGGTCGGTGTCCGCGCCGCTGACCAGCCGGACCTCGTCGGCGGGCTCGAGCCGGTCGACGAGCTGTTCCTGGTGGGCCCGCTGGGCCGCCCAGTCGCGGTTGACCGCGTCCCAGACGAAGTTCTCGTAGCCCTCCGTGCTCATCCCCGCGTTCTGGGCGTGCGCCGGCGACGGGTACTGCGTCAGACACCAGCGCGTCCCGAGCCGGAGCTCCCGGAGCGCCTGGTGGGCCCGGTCGTAGGCCGCGGTCGTCGTCGGGTCGACGTCCGCGGTCTCGGCGACGTTGTCGCCGCTTCGGATGGCGACGTAGACGTCGAGCGCCTCGTACAGCCCCCGGACGTGTGGGGGCTCCTCGAACTCGCCGTCGTGGTTCCGCAGGTACGCCCGACGGAAGCGCCCGCCCGTCCGGTCGCGCGTGACGAGCGGGTGGGCGCCGACGTCGGCGGCCGCCTCGAACAGCGCGACGACGAGGTCGTCGGCGTCGGGCGCCGCGTCGACGACGAGCGTGTCGCCCGCCGACAGGTCGACGCAGTGGTTCGCGATGACGTCGGCGTGCTCGCGGATGCGCGGGTCCATGCCGTCCGGTGCGTCCGACGGTCGCATACCGCTTTCGACTGGCGCCGGAACCGCCATCGTCCCCGGAGAGGGCGCCGGGAGCCGTGCCGGCGGCGGCCGAACGCGAACGTTTTCATCGGCGGCCCGCAAGGCGGGCCCGATGATCGACCTGCGCAGCGACACGGTCACCCGGCCGAGCGAGGCCATGCGCGAGGCCGCGGCGAACGCCGAGGTCGGCGACGACGTCTACGGCGAGGACCCGACGGTCGCCGAGCTCGAGGCCCGCGCGGCCGACCTCCTGGGGACCGAGGCCGCCCTCTTCTGCCCGTCGGGGACGATGGCCAACCAGGTCGCCGTCCGGGTGCACACCGAGCCCGGCCGGGAGCTGCTGTGCGAGCGCCACAGCCACCTCTACCGGTACGAGCTCGGCGCCGCGGCGCAGCTTTCCGGACTGCAGACCCGGCCTATCGACGCCGCGCCCCGCGGCGCGCTCACGGCCGAGGCCGTCCGCGAGAACCTCGTCACGGAGAGCGACCACGAGGCGGGCACCGGCCTGCTCGCCCTGGAGAACACCCACAACGCCCTCGGCGGCCGGGCCATCGCGCCGGAGGTCGTCGACGACGCGGCGGCCGCCGCTCGCGAGGCGGGCGTCCCGGTCCACCTCGACGGCGCCCGGCTGTGCAACGCCGCGGTTGCCCTCGACGTCCCCCCGGCCCGCCTCGGCGCGTCGGCCGACTCCGTGATGCTCAGCCTCTCGAAGGGGCTCGGCGCGCCCGTCGGCTCGGTGCTCGCGGGCGGGACCGGGTTCGTCGAGCGCGCCCACCGCGTCCGGAAGCTCTACGGCGGGGCGATGCGCCAGGTCGGCGTCGTCGCGGCGCCGGCGCTGCTGGCGCTCGACAACGTCGACCGGCTCGCCGAGGACCACGCCCGGGCCGACCGGCTCGCGGCGGGCCTTTCGTCGGTCGACGGGCTCGAAGTGGAGGCCCCCGAGACCAACATCGTGCTCGTCGGGACCGGGGCGCTCGGGCTGTCGGCGGACGAGTTCCTCGAGCGGATCGAGGCGGCGGGGGTCCTCGGCACGCCACTCGGGCCACGAACCGCGCGCTTCGTGACCCACCTGGACGTCGACGACGCGGCCATCGAGGACGCCGTCGCGGCCGTCGAGCGGGCCGTGGGGTGAGGCGAGCCGCCGGGCGGCGCCCCGTCGGCGACGTCCACGGCGCGCCGGGACGTCACCGCCGCTCCCGGTAGCCCTCCGAGAAGCCCGTGACGATGCGCCGGAGGAACAGGAAGACGAAGAAGAAAAGGAGCACGACGGCGCCGAGCACCGCGGCCGTCGCCAGGTCGAGGGCCATGGGCGTGGGTGGGCCGCCGCGACTCAAAGCCGTTTCGGCCCCGACGGCGCGGTCAGCCGACGAGGTTCAGAAAATTGATGCCAGCGACCCCCGAGGCGGGGGTATGGGCCGCCTCCTCCCCGCCGGGTTCGGCCGCACCGTCGCCGACGACGCCACCCCCCGCGTCATCGGCATCGACGGCGACGACGCGGACGACCTGCTGGCCGCGATGTCCTCGGGCACCGCCCGCGAGCTGCTCGCCGCCCTCCACGACGAGCCCGCCGCGCCCTCCGAACTGGCCGACCGCGTCGACACCTCGCTGCAGAACGTCCAGTACCACCTGGGCAAGCTCGAGGCCGCCGGCGCCGTCGAGGTCGTCGAGACCGTCTACTCCGAGAAGGGCCGCGAGATGAAGGTGTACGGGCCCGCCGACCGGCCGCTGGTCGTCGTCGCCGGGGACGCCGACGAGACCGCCACGCTCCGGACGGCCCTCGCGACGCTGCTCTCGGGGCTGGCCATCGTGGGCCTGCTCTCGGTGGCCGTCCAGCGCCTCCTCGCGGAGCCGTCGGCCGATGCGGGCGGCGACGTCGGCGTCGCGATGACGGCCGAACGGACGGCGACCCCGACGGCCGGCGGTGGCGGGCTCGACCCGGCGGCCCTGCTGGGCCCGCTGGCGGAGCCCGGCGCGGTGTTCTTCCTCGGCGGGCTCGCCGCCCTCCTGGTCGGCCTCTCGGTCTGGTACGTCCGTCGCTGACCCCAGGGCCCTACACCAGCCGCTGACCCGGGCTCCCTCCTGGGTGAAACAACCGTTTGAGCCTACCGCGCCCTGATAGTGGTGCCCCCCGTCCGAGCAGTCGCCGCCGCCCGCACCCCAACCCCGCGGTCGCCGGCAGCCCCCCCCCCCGATTCGGCCCTCCAACGCGCAACGCCGGCAGGGCGCGCGGCCCACCCCTCGCCGCGCGGTCCGCCGACCGTTCTCGTGGCTATCGCGCGGCGACCGCCGGAGAGACCCCGCCGCCCTCACTCCGACGGCACGACCTCGAACCGCTCGAAGACGGTGCCCTCCGGCTCGACGAGTCGGCCCCGCACCACGTCCCCGGCCCGCTCGAGCTCGGCGTGCGCCGGGCGGTACCAGCGCGGGTCGGCGTGGCTGCCGGGGGAAAGCAGCGTCCGGCCGGCGGCGCGCTCGACCCCGGGCCGGTGCGAGTGGCCCGAGACGACCAGGTCGGCGCCCGCCTCGCGCCCGAGCAGCGACAGCGCCTCCGCCGAGTGCTCGTGGCCGTGGACCAGCACGACGGCCAGCCCCTCGGCCTCGAAGGTCGCCCGCGCCGGGAGCCGCTCGCGCAGCTCGGGGTCGTCGTTGTTCCCCGCGACGGCGCACAGCCGAGCGCACTCGTCGGCCAGCGCCGCGTGGACCGCCGCGGTCGTGAAGTCGCCCGCGTGGGCGACGACGTCGGCCGTCCGGACCGCCTCGAGCGTGCGCGCCGCGAGGCCGTGGCCCTCGCGCCGGTGCGTGTCGCCGAGGACGGTCAGCATCGGCGGACCGTCGGCGCGCGACGACTTCGGTCCGTCGGTCCCGGACGGTCCCGCGCTCCGGCGGCGCCATCGTCCGGCGGTCTTAACCGGGTCCCGCTCGAAACGGACGGCATGGCGACGCGGAAGGCCGTGGTCCTGGCCGCCCTGTTCGCCAACGGGGCCCTCGCGGTCCTGAAGTTCGTCGGGTTCCTGCTCACGGGGAGCCCCGCCATGCTCTCGGAGACCTACCACTCCATCTCCGATACCGGCAACCAGGTGTTCCTGCTCGTCGGGCTCTGGTACGGCGCCCGGGCCCGGGACCGCACCCACCCGTTCGGCTACGGGAAGGCCCAGTTCTTCTACTCCTTTCTCGTCGCCGTGCTGCTGTTCGGCATCGCGGGGTGGGAGAGCCTCAAGAACGGCTGGGCCGCCCTGACCGGCCACGGAGGACACGTGCTCGCCGGCACGGTGACCGTCGCCGACGTGACGTTCCCAGCGGTCTGGGTCAACTACGCCGTGCTCCTCGGCGGGCTCGTCTTCGAGGGCTGGGCCTGGACCAAGGCCTACCAGGCCATGCGCCGGGAGATCGACGAACGGGAGTGGAGCGGCCTCCGGGAAGCGTTCCGGAAGACCGCCGACATCACCACCCTGACGGCGCTGACCGAGGACACCATCGCGTTCGTGGGGCTGCTGGTCGCATTGGTGGGCGTGTGGCTCACCAGCGCGACCGGTGACCCGCTCTACGACGCGGCCGCCGCGCTGCTCATCGGCCTGCTGTTGATGGGCTTCGCCCTCGCGCTGGCCTGGGAGAACAAGCGACTCCTGCTCGGCGAGAGCCTCCCCCAATCCGAAGAGCGTGCGCTCCGCGAGCTCGTCGATGGCTGGGAGGGAGTCACCGCAGTCGTTGATTTCCGGACGGTGTACTTCGGCCCCGACCACCTGCTCGTGGCGGCCGACGTCGCGTTCGATCCCGAGCTCGACACGGGCCAAATCGACGGGCGGATCTCGGCCATCGAGGACGCGTTGCGGGCCGCCGACGACTCGGTCAGGACGGTGTACCTCGAGCCCGAGGAGTGAAATCGAATGGGTGACCAAGGCGATAGTTTATACCCCAAGCCGACGTAGCAGGGCCAGTGAGTTCTCGTCCCGTCAACGCGCGCCTGGAGGAGTACTGGGACTGGTTCGCGGTCGCGCTGTTCGTCCTCATCACGGTCGACATGATCACGACGATGTACGCCGGGTGGTACGTCGGGACCGCCTCGGAGGCGAACCCGCTGATGCGCTGGGCGCTCGACCAGGGGATGCTGACGCTGACCGTGGTCAACCTCGTCGCGACGTTGGTCGCAGTCGGGGGATTCTACCTCCTCATCCGTCTCGTCCAATCGACGGCACCCCCCTACGATCGCTACGTCGGGCTGGGCGTCGAGGCCTGGCTCGGCCTGCTCATCGCGGCCGGGCTTTTCGTCTTCGCCAACAACCTGTACGTGATCTTCCATGGCCGGTCGCTGGTCCTCTTCGGGTAGCCACAACCCCCGAGGCGCCGAAACCGGGGCCGTCCGACGCCACCACTTTCACCGTGCCCGGCGAGCGCTTTTACCCACGCCTATCGACCCCTCGGGCGTGGCCGCCCTGGATCATCACCGGTTCTTCCCCTACCGACAGGCGTACGACCAGCAGCGCGAGGCGATGGACCGGATCCGGGCTGCGCTCGACGCCGGACAGACCACCCTGTTCGAGGGCGCCTGCGGCACGGGGAAGACGCTCGCCGCGCTCGCGCCGGCGCTGGCACACGCCCGCGAGACCGACCGCACGGTCGTCATCACCACGAACGTCCACCAGCAGATGCGCCAGTTCATCGCCGAGG
>CAZVOR010000038.1:0-17108 GCA_964628745.1 uncultured Halobacteriales archaeon | reverse complement strand
AGCGCTCGTTGGTCTCCTCGGGGGTGCCGAAGCCGGCGAACTGGCGCATCGTCCACAGCCGGCCGCGGTACATCGTCGGGTAGACGCCGCGCGTGTACGGCGGCTCGCCGGGAAAGCCCAGGTCCTCCCCGTAGTCGATGTCCGCGACGTCCGCGGGAGTGTAGAGGTCGCGGACCTCGTGGTTGGAGACGGTGGCGAATCGCACCTTGCGCTCGCCGTGGTCATCGATGGCGGGGTCGCGGGTCGACTCGGCCCACGACTCGCGGGACGCCCGGATCTCGGCCAGGTCGTCCTCGTCGAACATGCACGGACGTACTGCCGGACCGGTCATTAAGGGTTCGGCCGTCGAACGGCGACCGCTCGGCATCCGGCCGCCCTCGTGCCGTCAGGCGTCCCGCCGTCCGAGCGCCAGCTTCGCCACCGACGCCGGGGGCATGGCGACCACGAGCCGGCCGTCCGCGTCGGGCGAGAGCGTGGACTCGGTCAGCGCGAAGCCGTCGACCGCCTCCCAGTCCGTCTGCCGGGCGAACGGGTCGCCGCCCGCGCCGGCCAGCAGAGTCAGCGGGACCGACTCCGGCACCGCGTTCCCCCATCCGCCGACGGAGACGGCCACCTCGCAGGTCGACCGCAGGCTCCGGTTGACGGCGTAGACGACGGTCTCGCCGTCGCTGGAGCGGACGGCGGCCGCGTCGAGGTAGGGGACGTCCTCGGACCGGCGGACCCGGAAGCCGGTCCGCGGGATGGTGAACGTCGCGCACTCCACGTCGACGGGGAGGTGGTGCCACGCCGCGTCGGTCTCGACGAACGGTTCGGCGTAGAAGCGCTGGGCGTAGTTGCCGGGGTTGACCGGCCGGAGGTCCCGCGGGTACGGCCGGTAGTAGAGGGTGTTGTCCCGCATGTGAGCCTGCCTGACGGCGTCGCCCCGGCGGACGAACGCGTTGAACATGCTCGCGACGTAGGCGGCGTGCGCCGTCGTCGGATAGCCCGCCCGGGGCCAGCCCTCGTGGACGAACGGCTGGAGGTTCCACTCGCCGACGGTGACCCGCAGGTCCTCGACGCCGTGGCCGGCGGCCCGGTCCCCGAGCTCGCCGACGACCCGGTCGAACTGCGTCGGGAAGTTCACCAGCACCTCGTTGTAGTCGACCGCGTCGGCGCCGTGCTCGAGGCACCACAGCCGGCGCGCCGCGTCGGACCTGATGCCGGCGGAGTAGCGGTGGACGTCGAGCCCCTCGACCGACCGCCCCGCTCGCTCGCACAGCCGGTCGTTCCAGGTCGGCCGCCGCCCGGGACCCCGGCCCACGACGGACCCGTCGCCGTGGTCAGTCCAGCC
Source organism: uncultured Halobacteriales archaeon (assembly GCA_964628745.1). Lineage (GTDB taxonomy): Archaea > Halobacteriota > Halobacteria > Halobacteriales > Hikarchaeaceae > CAZVOR01. Next base: position 15,778 of record CAZVOR010000038.1, on the reverse strand, counting down.
CGGGTCGATACCCGTGGCGTCCACCTCGATGGACGGGTCGACCGCCGTCATCGCCTCGTGGTAGCGCTCGTAGCGGTCGGCGTACCGGCCCGCGGGCTGGTGGCCGACCTGGTAGGTCCCCCAGACCTCGTTGCCGACCTGCCAGGCCGTGATGTCCCACGGCTCCGGGTGGCCGTTCGCCGCCCGCAGCGCGCCCATCTCGGTCGATGGGTCGCCGTTGACGTACTCGACCCACGCGGCCGCCTCCGCCGGTCCGATCGCCGACCACGACCCGACCGTCACCAGCGGTTCGACGTCCGCCAGCTCGCAGAACTCGAGGAACTCGTCGGTGCCGAGGGAGTTCCGCTCGAGCCCGCCCCAGTTGCAGTTCGGCACGACCGGTCGGTCCGCGAGGGGGCCCACCCCATCCCGCCAGTGGTACTGGCTCGCGAAGTTCCCGCCCGGCCAGCGGAGGCTCGTGACGTTGAACTCCCGGAGGAGGCGGAGCGTCGTCGGGTTGAACTTCCCGGCCACGGCGTCGCCGGCCCGGAGCACGACCCAGTCGAGGTCGAGCCGGCCGGCCCCCTCGCCGACGAGCGAGAGGTCGTACACGCCGAACGGGGACCCGCGGTACCGCTCGCCGCTGCGCTCGTCGAGGTCCAGTTCGACGGCGTGGCGGGTCCACGCGTCCCCGACGGGGACCGCCGAACCGGCGAGCGTCGCGCCGTCGGGGCCGGACAGCTCGACCTCGCAGGCCGACACTCCCTCGCCCCGCACGGAGAGCTCCACCTCGTAGGCGAACGTCCGGGCGTCGGGCAGCGCCGTCCGCTGGCGGACGCCGCCGCGACCGTCGACGTGGACCCGCTGGAACCGGGGCCGCGTCACCCCGGTCGGCGACGGCCGGATCCAGTCGGGGACCTCCGCCCCCCAGTCGAGGTCCGGCGTCGCCCGCCGGCCGTGGACGCCGCCGACGACCTGCTCGAAGGCGACCGTCCCGGACGCGTCCGCCGGTTCCCAGCCGTGGGCCACGCCGTCGTGCTCCTGCACGTCGAACAGCAGCGACGTCCGACGGCCGGTCCGGTTCCACACCTCGAACGAGCCGTTCGCGAGGTGGTCGGAGTACAGGCCCGGGTAGACGTCGCGGCCGTTGTGCTCGATGAACTTCCCGAAGACGCGCTCGTCGACGGCCCACTCGCTCCCGTCGGCCTCGAGGTCGACGTGAACCGTCGCCTCGGTCGCGCCGGCGGCAGCCTCGGCCGTTAGGCCGCCGCTACCGCCGAGGCGGTCGTCCGTAGACACGGCAAACCACCCCGCACCGCCGCCGACGAGCAGGCCCGCTCCCTTCAGGAAGCGCCGCCTGTCGCCCCATCGTTCGGGCACGTAGGGGGCGATTACCGTGGGGCACAAATAACAGTCGATTTTTAATGATAATATTATGCATGCTGTCCGTCGGTAGCTGGAAGCAAACCGGTAGGCGACGGGAAACGGGCGGGGCTCGGCGGCGAGGGCTGCCGTCAGCGGCGGCGCCCCCCGTCAGCAGGGGAATCCCCGACGACCCGTCTCGTCCCCCGCCGACCGCCACCCCGCCACCGGTCGCCGTTCCACGTGCGGCCGCGGACGTCGTGGCTCCTCGGGCCGGTCCGCGTCCGGGCGTCCCGGCCGGCCCTCCGGGAGTTCGGCGGACGTTCGACCGGACGTTCGCGCAGAGGGGGGGGGAACGTCGGTCGAAGGGCCGCGACACGCCGGATCTCGCCGTGCCGACAGAGCGGGGCGGCGAGCCGCCGTCCGGAGCCGGCGGGACCTTCAGCCGGTCCGGAGCAGCGGGACCCTCCGCGCCCGACAGCCCGCCGGAGCGACGAGCGTGCGACGGGCGGCCCGCTCCGTGCCGACGTCCTCCCGCTCGCGTTGCTCGCTCCGCCGCATCGCCGTCGACCAGGACCGAGGGGGTGTGCCGTGTGCTGCGTGGTTCGGCTGACTGTTCGGCGTGACGAGGTCGGCGTCGCCGGTGCCGCGACGACGATAGTGACCGGGCCGGGGAGAGGTGGGCCGCTCGTGGCCCCGACGATCCGTCCGCGTCTTGGATCGCGCCGGGCGGCGGCGCGGGACAGGTTACGGGGACGCGCGGGGGAACGGGAGACGGGGGAACGGACGGCGGGCGAAAAGGAGCTCGCTACGGCCTGCTCCGCTGGCGCGCGGTGCGCCCAACGTCGGCGCTATCCGCAGGGGCCGGAACGCCGTGGGCGGTCCGCTCGCCTCAAGCGGTGCCCTCGGCCATCCCGCGCTCCAACAGCTCGTCCACCAGCTCGTGGATGTCCGACGGCGTCAGTTCGACGTCCGTCGCGGTCACTTCCTCGTCCTCGATAGTCACCTGGACGTCGGAGCGCTCCAGCGCCTGCGAGTCGTGGAGCACGACGGCCTGGTCGGCGGTCAGCTCCGCCGACCCGACGCTAACGGTGACCTCCTCGACCACCAGCCGGTCTTCCTCGTCGGGGGCCTCGCCCTCCTCGATGGTCGCCTCGGTCAGCGTCATCGAGGCGTCCTCGACGTCCATCGTCCCGTCGACCAGGGCGAGCGTGACGGACCGGTCGTCCTCGGCCGACTCCACGAGGACGCCCACATCGCCGACCTCAGCCGTCCCGGAGACGCCCTCGACGGTCATGCTCGAGATGGTGCCGTCCCGCAGCATCTCGGCGACGTCCGGCATCTCGCCTTCGACGTCGGAGAACGTGACCGTCTCATCGCTCACCGAGGCGCTCGTGTCCGAGAGGTCGATGGAGCGCTCGCCCTCGCTGGAGTCGACCGTCACCGTTCCGTCGGTGACGGTGACGTTCGCCTCATCGACCGACAGGGACTCGTCCTCCAGCGACGCGTTGCGGACCTGGACCGTGGCGTCGGTGAGTTCGACCTCCGCCGAGTCCACCGTCATCTCGCGCGTCTGCTCGCCGTCATCCACGACGATCGTCGCGCTCTCGAGCGTCATCGACGTGCTGAGGTTCCGCACCTCGAGGTGTGGAACCTCGACCGACGTCTCCGTCTGCTGGACCTGTTGGGCGGCCTGTGCTTGATGGGTCGGGGCCGTCGCCGCCGCCGCAGCCGCCGGGAGCCCGGCGAACACCAGTACGGCGGCGACCACGACGGCTAGGAGGCAGTTCCTATCCATCACCCTGACACGCTCGGCCGTCCCATTAAGTATACGCAGGTTGCGTACGTTCCGTCGAAGTTTCGCCGAGCTTTCCAAACGAATGTTCGAATCCGCCGTCCGTCAGGTCGGCTTACCATCACGGGTCGGACAATCCGTCGGGAGGCACCGATGTCCCGTTCGGGGGCGTCGAGGCGCCGCCGGCGGGAGGTTCGCGACGCCGGTTCGACGCGGCCGGGCCCAGCGGCCGGTTGCCCCCGGCCGGCGGGGACATCGACCGCTGGCGGACGAGACCTGGAGCGCGTGAGGGCGGGCCGGGCCAGTGTGGAGCACCGATTCGGGCGACGGCGGTCGCCGGCGGGCCGGCGGCGTCGACGCCGCCGTAAGCCGTTCTTATCCGATATATGGGCTGTCATTCTTTTGTGTCGCTTTCCCCTCCCATCACCCATGGAGGCCGAAGCGCGGGCCGCGGAGGCCGACGGCCCGGCCGTCGTCTCGCTGACCAACGTCTACAAGGTGTACCGCCGGGGGGACCCGGTGCCCGCCCTCGACGGGCTGTCGCTGTCGCTGCCCCGCGGGAGCTACACCGCCGTGATGGGTCCGAGCGGGTCCGGCAAGAGCACGCTCCTGAACCTCGTCGGGTGCCTCGACACGCCGACCGCCGGTCGGCTCGAGATACGGGGCCGGGAGGTGTCCTCGCTGTCCGAGGACGAGCTGACGGCCATCAGGCGGGAGGAGATCGGGTTCATCTTCCAGACCTTCAACCTCATGCCACGGCTGACCGCCCTCGAGAACGTCACGCTCCCGATGATCTTCCGGGGCGTCTCGGCCGAGCCGCGACGCGAGCGCGCGCGGGAGCTCCTCGAGTCGGTCGGGCTGGCCGACCGGACCGACCACCGACCGAACGAGCTGTCGGGCGGCCAGCGCCAGCGGGTGTCGATCGCCCGGGCGCTCGCGAACGACCCCGCGCTGCTGCTCGCCGACGAGCCGACGGGCAACCTCGACAGCGAGACCGGAGCCACGATCATGGGCGTCGTCCAGGAGCTCGCCGACGCCGGCAACACCATCCTGCTGGTCACCCACGAGCGCAACATCGCCGAGCACGCCGAGCGCATCGTCCACCTGCTGGACGGGCAGATCGACGCCATCGAGGACGTCGAGGAGCGGCGCAGAGCAGAGGAATCGGCAGAATGGACTTCCTGACGAGCCTCGGGATGAGCTGGCGGGCCATCTGGGACCAGAAGCTCCGCTCGACGCTTACGACCCTCGGGGTCATCATCGGCGTCGGCGCGGTCATCACCTTCGTCACGCTCGGCGCGAGCCTGCAGGCGGACGTGGTCGGCACGCTCGCCGGCGACGACCAGGACGTCATCTACGTGGCCGCGGTCTCCGAGGGCCAGTCCGGCATCCCCGGCATCCGCGGCGGCGGCGAGGCGGTGTTCACCGAGCACGACGTCGCCCTGCTCCGGGAGGTCGACGGCGTCGAGGTAGCCGTACCGGAGGGAGGGATAGCCGCCGCGGGCGTCCGGTTCCGCAACGACTCCGTCGGCCGACAGTGGATCACCGTCACCACCGCCGAGTACTTCGAGGCGCGAGACGTGGAGATCGCCGAGGGACGGAGCTTCGTCGAGGAGCGGTCGGAGGTCGTCGTGAACCGCCAGGCGGCGATGATGTTCCAGGAGAACCTCTCGGTCGGCGACGATATCACCTTCCTCCGGAGTGTGACCGAACGGCCCGTCAACGCGACGGTGGTGGGCATCGTCGAATCGGGCGACGGCGACGAGAGGGGATCGGTGTTCTCCCGGCCGGCGCGCCCGGCCATCTACGCGCCGGCCGAGCCCTTCTACGAGCGGACGGTCGTCAGCCCCGCGACCGGCGAGGACCAGCAGGTGTTCCCCCAGGTGTTCGTGGTCGCGGCCGACACCGCCGACGTCGGGAGCCTCAAGGGTCGGATCCAGACCGCCCTCTCCGAACGGTCCGACGCCCGCATCCTCATGCCCGAGGGCTACCGCTTCGAGGTGACGACGTTCGACGAGCGGGTGGAGCAGATACGCCAGATCAGCGACACCTTCACCGCGTACATCGTCGGAATCGCGCTGATATCGCTGCTCGTCGGAGCCATCGGCATCGCCAACATCATGCTGGCGAACGTCGCCGAGCGCCGCCGGGAGATCGGCATCATGAAGGCCATCGGCGGTCGGAACCGCGACATCCTCCAGCTGTTCCTGAACGAGGCGGTGCTGCTGGGCGTTCTGGGGTCAGGGCTTGGGACGGTCGTCGGCCTGGCCGGCGCCTGGATCGGGACCGAGCTCATCCAGCTCCCGTTCGTCGTGGATGCGATATGGCTACCCGTCGCCATCGCGGTCGGGGTGGGCGTCGGCGTCGTCTCCGGGCTCTACCCCGCCTGGAGCGCGGCGCGGACGGACCCCATCGACGCCCTCCGGTACGAGTGACGGGACCTATCAGGCGGACGGACGGTAGGCTGGCCCCCGTCCCCGAAAAGTTCGGCTTTCCGGAGCCGTGCGGTGGATAAGCGGCTTGTAAATAACTCCGCTCGCGGCGAGTCGAGACAATCGATGGTCAGTCGAAGCGCGTATCGATTGTTGTTCGGAGCGCTGGTCCTCGCGTCGCTCCTGCTGCTGGCGAGCGGCCACCTCCGAGCGGCGGACGGCTCGTCCGCGTCCGGCACCGTCGGCATCCCCGACGCGGCCCCACCGAGCGACGGCGTGACGGTCGTCGCCACGGATTCGACGATCTGGCTCGACGAGGAGGCCGACGGGCCCCGGCAGACCTCCGAGCTGGTCGCGTTCGCCCCCGACGGCGACGTCCTGTACCACAACGACACGCACGACCGCTACTGGGACGTCGACCCGGAGCCCGACAGCGACCTGACGGTGCTGTACACCGCCAGCGACCACCTCGACAAGTCGGAGTGCGAGGCGACCACGGTCTGCACGCGCAACGTCGTCGAACGGGTGAACCTGTCGACCGGGAGCGTGACACGACTGTACTCGCAGGTCACGCCACACAAGCACTCGACGCGCTGGCACGACGTCGACCGCCTCGACGACGACCGTCTGGTCGTTGCCGACATCTACCGCGACCGGGTGTTCGTCGTCGACGTCACGAGCGGGCTGGTGGAGTGGGAGTGGTCCGCCCAGTCGAACTACGACGTCGATGACGGCGGGCCGTTCCCGCGCGACTGGACCCACCTCAACGACGTCGAGGTGCTGCCCGACGGCCGGATCATGGCGAGCGTGCGCAACATGGACCAGGTAGTGTTCCTGGACCCCGAGACGGGCATGCAGCCGGAGTGGACGCTCGGCATCCAGGACGACCACGACGTGCTGCACCAGCAGCACAACCCCGACTACATCCCGCCCGAGCGTGGCGGCCCCGCCGTCGTCGTGGCGGACTCGGAGAACAACCGGGTCGTCGAGTACCAGCGCCGCGACGGCGAGTGGACACGGACGTGGCAGTGGGCCGACGCCGGCCTGCAGTGGCCCCGCGACGCCGACCGCCTGCCCGACGGCAACACGCTCGTCGCCGACTCCAACGGCGACCGCGTCCTCGAGGTCTCGCCCGACGGCGAGGTCGTCTGGAGCATCGAGGTCGCCTTCCCCTACGAGGCCGAGCGGCTGAGCACCGGCGGCGAGAGCTCGGACGGCCGGGCGGCCGCCGAGCTCGGACTGCAGTCCCGGGAGCCGTCCGGCGGGAGCGAGGACGGCGCCGCGAGTCCCCGCGACGTGCTCGCCGGGGTCTGGGTCCCGGTCAAGCAGGCCGTTCCCGGACCGGTCCTGAACGCCATCGTGTACATGACGCCGGGCTGGGTCTCCGTCCGGGAGTTCGTCGCCATCGTCGTGCTCGGCACGTCGCTGACAGCCTGGGCTGCGGTCGAATGGCGGCGCTCCCGGCGCGAGTTCGCTGTCCAACCGCCCCTCGAGATCCGGCGGAGGTGACATCGTGGAATCACCGAAGCCATCCCCCGACGCCACGACGAAGGAGCACCACTACCGGCCAGCCCTCGCCGTCGCCGAACGGTGGAAGTGGCTCGCCCCGGGGCTCCTCATGGGGCTTTGCGTCTACGTCGCGTACCTGTCGACCCACCGCTACCCGGCGTTCGGCGCCGGACTGTTCCTCGAGATGGCCGAGCAGTCGGTCGCCCACCCGTCGGGCATCCCCTCGACCATCCCCGGCTACACCGAACGGGGAATCCCGTTCGCCTACCCGCCGCTCATGTTCTACCTGAACGGCCTGCTCATCGTCGGGCTGGGCGTCGACCCGCTGGTCCTGACCCGGCACCTTCCGCCGCTCATGTCGCTGGTCGCGCTCGTGCCGTTCTACCTGTTCGCGGAGGAGCTGCTCGCCTCGCGGCGACGGGCCGGGGTGGCCACGGCGCTGGTCGCGCTGGCCCCTCCGGTCCTGCAGTGGCAGATCTCCGGCGGCGGCATCGTCCGGGGTCCGGCCTACCTCTTTACGGTCATCGGCCTGTACGCGGGGCTGAAGCTGTTCCGGGACGGGCAGCGGCAGTGGCTGGTGCCCTCGATACTCGCGTTCACCTTCACCGTGCTCACCCATCCCGTCTACACCGTCTTCTTCGGGCTGACCTACCTCTGGATGTACGCCTGCTGGGACCGGACGCTCGTCGGGCTGCGCGACGGCGGCGCCGTCGCGGCGGGCGGGATACTGCTCAGCGCCCCCTGGTGGGCCCGCGTGGCGCTCGACCACGGCTTCGGCGTATTCACCGGCGCGGCGGGCACCCACGGCGGCATCGGAAAGCGGCTCCCGGACCTCTTCGCGCTGTTCGTGCCGGGGAAGTCCGGCAACGTGGCGCCCGTGCTCTTCGGCGTCCAGCCGGCCCTCTTCGACTTCACCTCGTTCGGCATGACCCTGCTGACCGCGTGGGGCATCCTCTACCTGCTCGCGTGGTTCGCGCTGCTGCTCGACGGCGACGTGTTCCTGTCCGGATGGGCCCTGCTGGCGATCACGCTGGTATCGAAGCCGCGCTTTCCCTTCGCGATCGGGTCGCTGATCGCGGCCGTGGCGTACTACCGCTTCGTCGTCCCCCGTCTCGGCCTCCTGCCGTCGGCACCCAGCCCCCGGAATGCCGCCCGCGTCGCGCTCACGATCGCCCTCGTCGGCGCGACGTTCGCGACGGGAGTGAGCTACGCGGGCAGCGCCCTCGATTCGCACGCGGGTAGCGAGTCGCTCCCGCAGTTCATCGACGAGGAGGACCGCGAGGCCATGGAGTGGGCGGCCACGAACACGCATCCGTCGGCGGAGTTCGTCGTGATGGGCGACGCCGCCGAGTGGTTCCCCTACTTCACGGACCGGACGATTCTCGTCGGGCCGTGGGGGGTCGAGTGGCGGGGCCGGGCGTCCTACGAGCGACAGCTGGAGTCGTTCAACCGGCTCTCGACGTGCGAGGACGCCGCCTGCCTGACGTGGGGGCTCGTTCGGGCCGGCGCCACCCCCGACTACGTCTACGTGCCGAAGGGCGAGTACACGGTCCGGGGCATGCAGAACACGATGGACCCGCAGATGGAGCAGACCCTGCTGGCCTCCGAGCGGTACGCACCGGTGTACGAGAACGAGGGCGTGCTCGTGGTCGCCTATCGCGGCGGGCACCACTGCGACTCGTTCGCGGGGGACCAGCCGGCCGGTCGGTCCCGGGCGATGGCGCTCGCCGACTGCGCCAACGGCGTGCAGGGCGAGGTCGCCAGCACGCTGAGCTCGCCGTCCCGCGACGCGGTGAAGCTGGGCGTCGATGGGGCGACGGTCGGCCGGCTCCCCCGGAGCGTGGACCGGGCGCTGCCGTGAGGGAGCCCTCGAGGGCGGCGCTCGCCGTCGCCTGCCTGGTGGCGCTGGCGGGCTGCTCGCTCCCGTTCGGCGGCTCCCCGACACCGACGGTGACGCCGACGGCGACGCCGACGCCCGTCACGCCGGAGCCGGAGCCGTATCCCCCCGGCCTCTCGGAGGACGGCGTCGAGAACGGGACGACTCTGTTCCGGACACACGTCGACGCCGTCACCGCGACGGGATACACGGCCGTCGCGGCGGTGAACACCACGGTCCGCCGGAACGGGTTCCTGATCGGGGTCGAGACGCGGGCGGAGCTCGCCGTCGAGCCGAACGCGTCCCGCTACCTCGACCAGCGCCGAATCGTCGGCGGCCCGGTCGAGCGCCGCGAGGCGTACTGGTCGAACGGCTCCGTCGAGATCGTCCGGCGCCTCGAGGGCGGCGAGACGGAGTACGAACGGGGCGACCCGAGGAGCCCGCGGCGCGTCGCCGGTCGCCGGCTCCTGCTGCCGTACCTGACCGGCGGGGAGTTCGTGGTCGAGTCGTCGAACGAGTCGGCCGGAACGCGGACGGTCACCCTCCTGGCCACCTCGATGTCCGACCCCGAGGCGGTTCGACGGGCCCTCCCGAAAGCGGCGGAGTCGATCGAATCGTTCCGGGCCCGTCTCGTCGTCGCCGGCGAGCGGATACGCTCGCTGGAGGCCGACGTCGAGTTCGGCATCGAGGGGACGAACCGCACCCACCACGTCGAGTACGAGCTCGTCGACACGGGCGACGTGACGGTCGAGCAGCCCGACTGGGTGGACGACGCGAGCCGGGACGACGAGACGACGGCGACGGCGACGGACGCGTCGCGCGCCCCGGTCACCGTGGCTACCCAGCGGCCGACCGACCGGCGGCGTGGCTCGGCGGCGCCGGTGACGGCCGGCAGGTCGGCCGGCGAGGCCATCGGCGGTCCGGCGCTCGGCCCGGCGCGCGACGCCAGCCCGGCGGCCGACGGGCGAACCGCGGCCGCGGACCGGCGCCCTTAGCCGGCGGCGCCCCCGGCAGCCCGGGAACGGTCGGCACGAGTCCGGGTCGGGCCTACGCCGGGACGGGGATGACCTCGTCCACGTAGCGGTCCTCCCACCGGCGACGGTCCTCGAGCAGCCGGCGACCCCCCGGGGTCAGCGTGTAGACGTTGGTCCGCCCGTCGCGCTTGGCCTTCGAGATGACCCCCTCGGCCGCGAGGGCGTCGAGGGCCGGGTAGAGCCGGGCGTGGAAGACCTCGCTCTCGTAGTACGTCCCGAGCTCCTCCTTGATGGCGGTCCCGGACGGGTCGTCCATCCCCGCGATGACGTACAGACAGTCCCGCTGGAAGCTGTTGAGCTCGTCCATCGTGTCCGAACAGGGCAACGGCCGTACAAAAACCTATCCCGTAGGATATCAGGTTTGATACCAAATGCCTGCAGGGTAACGTACCCATAGTCTCTCCTTGGATAATCAGGCCGGCCCGGAGCGACGTTCGGCGGCCGGCCGACACGGCCCGGTCCGTCGGCCCGGGATGCGGTCCGCCCACTCCGCGCCGGGGGCCGGACGGCGTCACTGCAGCCGCTGGGTCGTCTCGACGAGCGGGTGACGCGCGTAGTCGACCACGGTGATGTCGTCGATGGAGGCCAGCCCCTCCTTCTCCGCGGTGCGCTGCATGCCGAGCGTGACGTCCGGGGGGACGAGGATGACGTAGGCGTCCATCTCCTCGATCTCCAGCCGGTCGGCGGCGAGCACGCGGTGGTGACCGTCGGCCAGCAGGAGCGTCCCGCCGACGTCGATGACGACCAGCGGCTCGGCGAGCCCGCGTTCGAGCTCGTAGCTGCGGCCCTCCAGCTCGTCGGCGTACACCTTCGACTGGGTGGGGATGAGCGCGGCGAGCGGCACGGTCCGTCTGACCTCGTCGACCTCGACGTCGTGGATGGTCTCGAGCGTCCGCATCAGCTTGCCGACCTTCTCCGGGGTGGCGCGCTCGATCTGGCTGCGGACCACGTCGGCGTTCGAGATGATGCCCACGAGGTTGCCCGCGTCGTCGACGACGGGGAGCTTCTGGATGCCCGACCGCAGGATGACGCGGGCGGCGTCCGTGACCGCCATCTCGGGGTGGGCGACGATGAGCTCCTGGCTCATCACCTTGAAGATGGGCTCGGCGTCCTCGGCGAGCAGCAGGTCCCGGGCGGTGACGAAACCCTCGACCCGCCGGCCGTCGCAGACCGGAAAGCCGTCGTGGCCCGTCTCCGCGATGCGTCGTTTGACCTCGCCCACGGAGACGTCGGGGGAGACCGTCGCCACCTCCCGCGTCATGTACTCCCCGACCCGCGGCTTCGAGCCGTCGTGCCCCACCGCATCGTCCATGTCCACGGGTGGGGGTCGACCGCCAAAAACCCATCCGCTCGCCGGCCGCGTTCACTCCCCGTCGTCGAAGAAGGCCGCGGCCATGCCGCCGTCTCCCCGCGGGAAGTCGGCCTCCACGCCGAGCACCTCGAAGAACCGGTCGGTGAGCACGGCCTCTATCGCCTCCTCGAGGCTCGCGGCGTCCTCGCCGTCCTCGACGGTCCCCAGGATGCCGATCGGCAGCTGCGCGCCGGCCATGTCGACGTGGCCGCCGGCCGGGCCGATCCGGCCGAACGCCTCCCGGAGCACCTCGCCGATGTCGAGGTCGGAGCTCCGGGTGCGCGCCGAGACGTAGACGGTGCCGTCGAGGAAGCCGTAGACCATCGTCGTCGTCACCCCGTCGATGGCCAGCAGCTGGTCGGCCGACTGGGCGAGGGCGTCGCGGTCGACGAGCGTCCCGACGCAGGAGGCGAGCACGGGACCGGCGCGGACGCGGTTCTTGATGGCCCGCGCGACGGTGTCGAGCGTGACCGGGGTGACGGCTGGGCTCTCGATCTTCTCGAGCGCCTTGGCGTCGGCGCGCTCGATCAGGTAGGCCGCCGCCCCGACGTCGGCCTCGGAGATCTCCCGGCCGAAGTCGCGGGTGTCCACCCGGATGCCGTACAGAAGCGCCGTGGCGACCCGACGGTCCGGCCGGATGCCGAGCCACCGGTAGTAGTCCGCGAGCATCGTGCTCGTCGCGCCGACCTCGGACCGGCGGTCCTCGAACCGGACGTCGACCGGCTCGCGCCGCGGGTGGTGGTCGATGACGATGTCCACCGACAGGTCCTCGGGCAGCTGGTCGTTGACGCCCGGCCGGGAGTGGTCCACCAGCGCGATGGACCCCCACGCCGCGGGGTCGAACTCGTCGGGGGCGAGCTGGCGCAGCTCGAGCTCGAGGAGGTTGACGAACGCGCGGTTCTCCTGGTGGGAGATCTCGCCGAAGTAGCAGACCTCAGCCTCGAGGCCGACGGCCGCCGCGATGTCGCGCAGCGCCGTGGCGCTGGCGATGGCGTCCGGGTCCGGGTTGTCGTGCGTGAACACCCCGAGCGGGCCCTCCAGGCTCCGGAGCGTCCGCTGCAGGCCGTAGAGCGTCGCGCCGAGGTCGTCCTGCACGAGGCTCGCGATGTGCCCCGCTATGGCGGGGCCGTGGTCCACCACCTTGTCGGCGGTCGACGCGATGGCCTCGCGGTCCGTCGGCGCCGGGTCGCGGCCCGTGTAGGCGATGATGCAGACGGAGGGGTAGACGTCCCTGGCGGCCGCGGCGGCGGCGCGGTTGGTCGCCGGGTCGTCGCCGAGGACGGCGACCGTCGCGACGGGCCCCGCCACGCCCGCGATGGCCGTCGGGTCGGTCGGGTCGGCCAGCTCCGCGGCGACGTTCTCGTCGCGGAGGGCCTCGACGCGGCCGGCGTCGTCGTCGAGGACCGTCAGGGCGCCCCCGACGCCGGACAGCCCGGCGATGACGGCGTGCCCGACGGTCCCGCTGCCGAGGACGAGCCGGCGGACCATGACGGCGGACCTATCCCACCGACACGGTAAAAGTCATCGTCATCGTCCGCCGTCCGGACCGAGGGTCGGCGAGGGAATCCTCGCGACGCCACCCCGCGGGCCCGATGACGGGATAAAAGCCTTGGCCGACGGCACCCTCCGGCCCCCATGCAGCACGTCGACATCGACGACGTCCGCCGCTCGCCGGTGCGGTCGACGCGGCGGGAGCTGTCCGACCCCCTCGCCACGACCGACGTGGTCGTCAACCACTACGAGGTCGGCCCCGGCGAGGCCTTCTCCGGGAGCCTCCACGCCCACGCCGGCCAGGAGGAGGTGTTCGTCGTCCTCTCGGGCCGGGCGACGTTCCAGCTCGATGCCGGGAGCGTCGAGGTCGGCCCGCGGGAGGCCATGCGGTTCGCCCCCGGCGAGTACCAGCGCGGCTACAACGCGGGGGAGGCAACCGTCGTCGCGCTGGCGCTCGGAGCGCCGCGCGTGGGCTTCGACGAATCGCCTGTCACGGCCCTGGTCGACTGCGCCGCGTGCGGGGAGCGGACGCGTCACGACGTCCAGCGGGTCGACGACGCCTTCGAGCGCACCTGCCGGGCGTGCGGGACCGAGAACGACCCGGGACCGCCGCCCGGAATCGGGGGCTAGCCGGAGGCGGAATCGGACCTCGCGTCCGGACCGCCGATCTGCGGGGCCGTCAGGCGAACAGCACGCTCGCGGCCTGCACGGCCGTCTCCGCCACCGGCTGGAAGAACGGCAGCAGGAACACCGTCACCAGCGCGGCGACGACGAGCGCCGCGTACAGCCCCGTCGGCGCGCCGGTCACCTCGAGCTGGCCGTCCGGCTCCTCGATCCACAGCGCCTTGACGACCCGCGAGTAGTAGAACAGCGAGAGGGCGCTGTTGATTGCGCCGACGGCGGCGAGCCACCAGAAGCCGGCCCCGACGGCGCCGAGGAACAGGAAGTACTTCGAGATGAACCCGCCGCCGACGGGCAGGCCGGCGAGGCTGAACATGAAGACGGTCATGGCGACGCAGGCCACGGGCGCCTGCGTCGCGAGGCCGTTGTAGTCCTCGAACGTCCGGCCGACCTCCCAGTGCTCGGCGAGCGCGACGAACAGGAACGCGCCGGTGTTCATGAAGCCGTAGACGAGCAGGTGCATCATCGCCGCGCCCATGACGAGGGCGTCCTGGCCGCCGGTGAGCGCGGCGAGCCCGATGAGCGCGTAGCCGGCGTGGCCGACCGACGAGTAGGCGAGCATCCGCTTGACGCGCTCCTGGGTCGCGGCGGCGAAGTTGCCGACCGTCATCGTCGCGACGGCGAGCACCTGGGCGGCGAGCACCCAGTCGATGCCCATCGGCGCGAGCGTCTCGATGGGGAACGCCTCGACGAACAGCCGGAAGGCGAGCACGAAGCCGGCGGCCTTCGACGCCGAGGAGACGAAGCCGGCGATGGGGGCGACGGCGCCCTCGTAGGCCTCCGGCGCCCAGAAGTGGAACGGGACGCTCGCGGTCTTGAAGGCGACGCCCCCGAGGACCATCAGCACGCCGACGCCGAGCAGGCCGACCAGGTTCGAGGCGTCGCCCACGGCGGCCGCGACCGCGTCGAACCGCAGCGAGCCGGTCGTCGCGTAGACCAGGCTGATGCCGTAGGCGAACACCGCCGACGAGAGCGCGCCGATGAGGAAGTACTTCAGCCCGGCCTCGACGCTGCCGCGGTTGTACTTCAGGTACGCGACCAGCGCGTAGGAGGGCAGCGAGGCCAGCTCGAGGCTGACGAACGCCGTCGCGAAGCTGTTCGCGGCGCCCATCAGGCTCATGCCCAGCGCGGCCATCAACAGCAGGGCGTAGTACTCGGCCTGGTGGCGGTGGCCGCGGAGGTAGTCGTAGCTGGCGACGGCGACCAGCGCCGTCACCGCGGCGACGATGAAGCTGAACAGCAGGCTCAGCCCGTCGACGACGACCTGGCCGCCGAACTGCACCAGCGGGCCGTCGAGCCCCACCCCCGAGACGAGGAAGAAGACCGTCGCGGCCAGCGAGGCCAGCGCGCCCGCCACCGTGATGCCGGCGAGCACCTCGCGGTTGCTGGACTCGGGGTAGACGCTGTCGTAGGCGAACACGACGAGCGCCGCCAGCCCGAGCAGCAGCTGCGGGGTCAGCGCGGGCAGCTCGAACAGCGCCGCCATCAGGCCCCACCCCCGGCGAGCCCGACGACGGGGTTGACGGCGTCCTGGATCATCCCGTAGAACAGGTCGGGGGCGACCCCGAGCGCGACGACCAGGACGATGATGACGAGCAGCGGCGCCACGTCATGGACGGGCGCGGGCACCGCGTCGTACCCCGTGTCGACGCGGTACTCGCCGAACAGGGTCTGCTGCATCGCGAACAGCAGGTAGCCGGCGACGACGACGATGCCGAACATCGCCACCGCGGTGAAGGCCGGCGCCATCGGGAACGGCGCGCCGAACGCGCCGATGAAGACGAACAGCTCGGCGACGAAGCCGCTCATCAGCGGCAGGCCCATGTAGCCGAACGCGCCGGCGACGAACACCGCGACCGTCACGGGCATCTTCGCGGCGAGCCCGGAGAGGTCGCCGACCATCCGCGTGTGGGTCGTGTTGTAGATGACGCCGACGACCATGAACAGCAGGCCGGAGAGCAGCCCGTGGCTGATCATCTGGAAGGTCGCCCCGCCCAGGCCGTAGGTGGTGAAGGCGACCAGGCCGAGGATGACGTAGCCCATCGACGAGATGGACGAGTAGGCGACGATGCGCTTGAGGTCCTGCTGGGCCAGCGCGAGCATCGCGCCGTAGATGACGCTGACGACGGCGACCACCGCGATGGGGACGGCGAGCGACCGCGCGACGTCGGGGAGCATCGTGAAGTTGAAGCGCAGCAGCGCGTACGTCCCCATCTTCAGGAGGACGCCGGCCAGGATGACCGACGCCGGCGTCGGGGCCTCGACGTG
>CAZVOR010000037.1:0-17595 GCA_964628745.1 uncultured Halobacteriales archaeon | reverse complement strand
ACGCGCTGTTCAAGGCGGCGCTGTTCCTCGTCGCCGGCATCGTCGCCCACGAGGCCGGCACGCGGGTCATCGACGAGCTCGGCGGGCTCCGCCGGGAGCTCCCGGTCACCGCCGCCGTCACCGTCGTCGCCGCCCTGTCGATGGCGGGGGTGCCGCCGCTGCCCGGCTTCTACTCCAAGGAGCTGCTGTTCGAGGCGACCTACGAGGCCGCCGCGGCCGCCGGGGGCGCGTGGTGGCTGCTGCCGGCCGTCGCGACCGGCGCGAGCGTGCTGACCGTGCTCTACTCCCTCCGGTTCGTCGCGCTGTTCTTCGGCGAACGGCCCGCGACCCTCGGCGACGTCCATCGCCCGGCCGCCGTCATGCTCGCGCCGCCGACGGCACTCGCGGCGCTGACGGTCGTCGTCGCCGTCTGGCCGGACCTCGCCGTCGAGGCCATCGCCGGCGCGGCGACGGCGGGCGCCGGCGGGCCCGACTCGTTCCACGTCGGCCTGCCGACCCACCTCTCGCCGCCCGTGGCGATGAGCGCCGTCGCGCTGGCCGGCGGTGCCGCCGCGTTCCCCGCCGTCGGCCGGATCCACCGCGCGCTCCGCGCGGTGCTGTCGGTGGGCCCGCTTACCGTCGACTGGTACTACGACGGCGCCATCGACGGCCTGGCGCGGCTCTCGGCGGTCGGCACGCCGGCCCTGATGACCGGCCGGGTGCGGACCTACGCGACCTGGGTGCTCGGGACGACCAGCGCCGTCACGGTGGCGGGCTACGCCGCGACGGACGTCGCCCTGCCGGCGTTCGAAGGGCTCGCCATCGGGGTGCCGGCCGTGCTCGTGCTGCTCGTCGCCGTCGGGGCGGCCGCCGCGATGGCCCGCGCGCCCTCGCACGTCGCCGGCGTGCTGACGCTCTCCATCGTCGGGCTCGCCATCGCCATCGTCTTCGTCCTCCTGCGCGCCCCGGACCTCGCGCTGACCCAGCTCATCGTCGAAACGCTCGTGCTGGTCATCTTCCTGCTCGCGCTCGACCGGCTGCCGGCGTTCTACGGCGAGGCGCCCCGGGCGCGGGTCGTCCGCGACGCGGCGCTGTCGCTGGTCGTCGGGGTGACCGTGCTCGTGACGGTCCTCGTCGCGACGGCGAACGACCCCCGGGACGGCGTCGCGACGTACTTCGTCGAGAACGCGGTCCCGCGCGGGGGCGGCGGGAACGTGGTCAACGTCATCCTCGTCGACTTCCGGGCGTTCGACACGCTCGGCGAGATCGCGGTAGTGGCCATGGCCGGGCTCTCGGTGCTCGTGCTGGTCGCGATGCGCGAAGGGGGCGGGGCCGGCCGATGACCCCGGAGGGAGTCCGGTGAGCACCGTCATCGCGCGGACGGCGTCGCGGCTGTCGGTGCCGCTCATCCTCGTGACGGCCGTCGCGTTCCTGCTACAGGGCCACAACCTCCCCGGCGGAGGGTTCATCGCGGGCGTGCTGACGGTCTCGGCGTTCGCGCTCGTCTACGTCGTCCACGGCCTCGGCGCGTTGCAGGCGTTCCTCGGCGCGAGCGGGGAGGGGTCGCTGTTCGGCCACGGCCCCATCGAGTGGTACCGGCTCGCGCTGGCGGTCGGGCTGGCGCTCGCCACCGCCTCGGGGCTGGCCCCCATCCTCTTCGGCGAGCCGTTCCTCGCGCAGACGTTCGTCGTGCTTCACGGCGTGCCGCTGTTCGGCGAGCTCGAGGTGGCGAGCTCGCTGGCGTTCGACGTCGGGGTGTTCCTGACGGTCGCCGGCGCGCTGCTGACGGTGGTCGCGGTGGTGGGCGCGGAGTGACGCAGTTCGTCCTCGCCGTCGCGCTCGGCGTCATGTTCGCGCTCGGGACGTTCCTGGTGCTCCGACGGGACGTCGTGCGGGTCGTCTGGGGCGTCGCCCTCATGAGCCAGGCCGCGAACGTCTACCTCGTCACGATGGGCGACCCGGCGCCGGGCGAGGTCGTCCCCGTGCTGGCCCACGGCGCCGAGCCGCACGGCCCCGTGGCCGACCCCCTGGTACAGGCGCTCGTGCTGACGGCCATCGTCATCGGCTTCGGGACGACCGCGTTCGCGCTCGTGCTGACCTACCGGCTGTACGAGGAGCACGGCACGGTCGACCTCGACGAACTGGGGGCCGAGCCGTGAGCCAGCTCGTCGTCGCACCGATGCTGGCGGCGCTCGTGACCGCCGTGGTGACCGCGCTGGTCGGCGTGCTCGCCCCCGACCGGGCCCGCCTGCCGGGCCGCGTCAGCCTGGTCGGCGGGCTCGCGTACCTCGCCGCGGTCGGGCTGCTGTTCCGGGCCGTCGCGTCGGCCGGCGCGCTCACCTACCAGGTCTCCGGCTGGCCGGCCCCGTTCGGCATCTCGCTGGTCGCCGACGCGCTGTCGACGTTCATGCTCGCGCTGGCCGCGGTCGTCTCGCTGGCCGGGCTCGCGTACGCGGTCCGGTCCGTCGACGAGTTCGCCCAGCGGCTGGCCTTCCACCCGCTGTACCACCTGATGCTCCTCGGCGTCTCCGGCTCCTTTCTCACCGGCGACCTGTTCAACCTCTTCGTCTGGTTCGAGGTGATGCTCATGGCGTCGTACGTGCTGGTCGTGCTCTACGGCGGGCCGGCCCAGACCCGGGCGGCGCTGGTCTACGTCGTGCTGAACCTCGTCGGCAGCGCCGTCATGCTGCTGGCCATCGGCGGCCTCTACGCCGTCACCGGGACGCTCAACCTGGCCGACATCGCCCGCCGGCTCGCGGCGCCCGCGTCGTACGGCGTCGACGTCGCGCCGGTGCTCGGCCTCTCGGCGCTGCTGTTCGCCGTCTTCGCGTTGAAGGCGGGGCTCGTGCCGTTTCACTTCTGGGTCCCGGCCGCCTACCGGGCGGCGCCCGCGCCGGTGGCCGCCGTGCTGGCGGGCGTCGTCAAGAAGGTCGGGGTCTACGCCATCGTCCGGCTGTACTTCACCGTGTTCGCCGCGGCGACGATCCCGGTCGCCCTGCCGGGCATCGGCGGGCGGTCGGCGCTCGCGTTCTACGGGCCGCTGCTGTTCGTCGTCGCGGTCGCGAGCATCGCCGTCGGGGGCGTCGCCGCGGTCGACCGGCCGGACCTCGACGGCCTGCTCGCCCACTCGAGCATCAGCCAGCTCGGGTTCGTCGTGCTGCCGCTGGCCGTCGGGGCCACGGCCCCGTCGGTCCGCCCGCTCGCGCTGACCGCCGCGCTCGTCTACGCCCTCAACCACGGCGTGGCGAAGGCGCTGCTCTTCCTCGTCAGCGGCGCGCTGCAGTCGGCGTTCGGGACGGACCGGTTCGGCCAGCTCGGCGGGGTGGCGGCGCGGTCGCCGTGGCTCGGCGGCGCGTTCCTCGTCGGCGCGCTGTCGCTGGTGGGGATACCCCCCCTCGTGGGCTTCCTCGGGAAGCTGTTCGTGTTCGACGCGCTCGGCCGAGCCGGCGCGGAGCTCGCGCTGGCCGCGGCCCTGCTCGGCGCCCTGTTGACCATCGCGTACGTCTCGCGGGCGTGGAACCGGGCGTTCTGGGGCCCGGCGACGCCGGCGGTGGAGGCGGGACGGACCACCACCGACCTCGTCGCCGTCGCCGCGACGCTGGCCGGGCTCGTCGTCCTGCTGGGCGTCGGCGGCGAGCCGGTCCTGCGGGCCGCCGAGGCCGGCGCGGCGGCGGCGCTGGACCGCCCGGGCTACGTCGCCGCGGTCCTGGGGGGTGACGCGTGACCGCCACCTGGCGGGTCATGGGCGTGGCGCTCGCCGGGCTCTGGCTGTTCGTCCGGGGCGTGCCGGCCTCGCCGGGGGCGGTGGCCGGCGAGATCCTCATCGGGCTCGCCGTGGGGTTGCCAATCGCCTACTTCGCTCGGCGGCTCTACGGCGAGACGGTCGACCTCCCGCGCGCGGTGCGGGCGCTGCCGTACGCGGCCCTGTACGTGGGGACGTTCCTCCGGGAGCTCGCGGTGGCCAACCTCGACGTCGCCTACCGGGTGCTCGCGCCCTCGATGCCCATCGAACCGGCCGTCGTGGTGCTGCCGCTTCGGGTCGAGTCGGACCTCGCCGTGACGACCATCGCCAACAGCATCACGCTGACGCCCGGGACGCTGACGCTGGAACACGACGAGGAGAACAACGCCCTGCTCGTCCACGCCATCGACGGCCGCGACCCGGACGCCGTCGTCGCGCCCATCCGCCGGTGGGAGGACTACGCGCTCGTCATCTTCGAGGAGCCCGGCGAGCCGGGCGACCCGGCGCCGCCGCAGCCGTACCGGGGGGTGCCCGAGGATGGCTGAGCCCGCCGTCGTGGGGCTCGCCGTGCGGGTCGCGCTCCTGCTCGCCAGCGCGCTGACGCTGCTGGCGGCCTATCGGGTCGTCGTCGGGCCGACGGTCCCCGACCGGGTGGTCGCGCTCGACACCATCGCGACGAACGTCGTGGCCATCGCCGTGCTCGTCGCGCTTGCCTCCGGCTTCGACCAGTTCGTGCTCGTCAGCCTCGTGCTCGCCATCATCGGCTACGTCAGCACGGTGACCGCCGCGGAGTACCTCACGGAGGGGGACATCATCCAATGACGGCCTCGGTCGCGGCGTGGCTCGTCGTCGCCCTCCTCGCCGTCGGGAGCTTCTTTCTGACCGTCGGGACCGTCGGCCTGCTGCGGCTGCCGGACGTCTACAACCGGCTCCACGCGACGAGCAAGGCCACCACGCTCGGCGCGGCGTCCATCTTCCTCGCCGGATTCGTCTACTACGGCCCGCAGACGGCCGGGATGACGTCGCTGGTCGGCATCGTCTTCCTGTTCCTGACGGCGCCGACGGGCGCACACATGATATCGCGGGCGGCCCACCGGCTGGGCGTCGAGTTCCACGGCGCGGCCGAGTGGCCGGTCCCCGGGGACGACGAGTGAGCAGACGATCCCGCGGACCGGACCCGTCGAGCCTCCCCGACGACGAGCGCGCCGACCGGCAGCAGGGCGGGCGATAGCCGGAGCTCCCCGCCGGATACGCGGCCCATAACCGGCGGACCGGAGCCCGATAGCCCGAGAATAACTAACCCGCCGAGCGGGCATCCAACGGGGTATGGCCGCCAGCGCGCCGCCCCTCACCTGCCCGTTCTGCCAGGCGACGGTCGAGCAGTCGCTCCCGCCGCGGGCGAGCGACCGGGACACCCTCCGCGGGACGGACGCCGACTGCGAGCAGTGCCGCAGCTCGTTCGCCGTCTACTACTACTGACCGCCGCCGTCCGCCGGCCGGTCGCGGGAGCGTCAGCCCGCGAGCTCGTCCGCCAGCGCGTCGGCCACCCGGAAGCCCAGCTCGTCCTTCGAGCCCTCGAAGGTCGTCGTGTCGGCCGGGCCGACCAGCAGGGCCCGCGTCTCGTCGTCGCCCATCACCGAGGCGTCGTTGGCGACGACGAGGGCACAGTCCACCCGCTCTGCGAGCTCCCGGGCGGCGGCCACCATCGCGTCGTCGTCGCCCGACGTCTCGGCCTTGAAGCCGACGAGCGGGAGGTCGGGGTGGGCGTCGCGGACGCGGTCGAGCAGCTTCGGCGTCGGGTGCAGCTCGATGCTGAGCTGCTGGCCGGACGGGATCTTCTCGGCGGCGGGCTCGACGGTGTAGTCCGCGATGGCGGCCGCCGAGACGAGCGCGTCCGCGTCGGCCGCGGCCGCCGACGCCGCCTCGACCAGCTCGGCGGCCGTCTCGACGTCGACGGCGTCGGCGTACGGGACGTCCCCGCCGTCGTGGACCAGCGTGACGTCGGCGCCCCGGACGTAGAGCGCGCGGGCGACGGCTCGGCCGGTCTTCCCCGAGGCCCGGTTCGACAGCGTCCGCAGCGGGTCGATGGGCTCGCGGGTGCCGCCGCTGGTGACGACGACGTGCCGGCCGGCCAGGGGCCGCTCGTCGACCGCCCGGGCCGTCTCGAGGGCGATGGCCTCGTCGGCGGCGAGCTTCGCCTTCCCCTCGTCGAGCCGCGGCTCGACGAACCGCACGCCCCAGCCCTCGAGCCGGTCGACGGCGTCGAGCACCCCCGGGTGGTCGTACATCGGCTCGTGCATGGCCGGGGCGACGACGACCGGGAGTCCGGCGCCGATGGCCGTCGTCCCGCAGGTCGTCACCGGCGTGTCGTCGACGGCCGCGGCCAGCTTGCCGACCGTGTTCGCCGTCGCGGGCGCGACCAGCAGCACGTCGGCCCACCCGTCCTCGCCACAGAGCTCGATGTGCTCGACGGCGCCGGTGAGCTCCGTGACGACCGGGGCGGCCGTCGCGAACTCGACCGCCCACGGGTGGACGATGCCCCGCGCGCCGGCGGTGACGACGCCGCGGACGGACGCCCCCCGGCGGCGCAGCTCGTGGGCGAGCTCGACCACCCGGACCGCGGCGATGCTGCCCGTGACCCCCAGCGCGACGTTGACGCCCTCGAGCATGTGCCGGGTTCGTCGGGGCCGCGGTTTAAATAGGCTGACGGTCCTCGGGGTCGTCGGCGACGCTCGGGTGCTGCTCCGGCTCGTCGGGGTGCGGCTCGGCGAGGTACTCGCGCATGACGGCCAGCGCCTCGTCCTCGCGGCGGCGGCGCTCGGCGGCGTCTATCTCCTCGCAGCCCGGGGGGACGTCCCGACCCCGGCCGGTGAAGTAGCCGGCGGGCGCGACCCAGTCGTGGTAGAACGGGACGTCGGCGTCCTCGAGCAGCGTCACCGCCACCTCGGCGCCGTGGCCGGCCGCGACGACCGTCTGGTGGGGTTTCCGCGCCAGCCGGCCGGCCGCGTAGAGCCCGTCGACGCCCGTCCGGCCGCGCCCGTCGGTGGCGACGAACGTCTTGCCGGCCTCCACGGTCTCCACGCCGTCCAGCCCGTCGAGGTACCCGACCGCGTTCTTCGTCGCGGCGATGACGTACCGCGCCCCGGCCGCGACCCCGGCGGCGGTCGTCGCGACGAAGCCATCTTCCGTTCGCGCGAGCCGGGCGACCTCCCCGTCCCGGAACGTCGCGCCGGCCCGCTCGGCCTGCTCGCGCATCATGTCGAGCAGGAGCCGCGCGTTCACGCCCGCCGGGAAGCCGGGGTAGTTCTCGAGGTGGGCGTTCCGCCGCAGCAGCGGGCTGCCGGTGCCCACGACGAGCGTCTCCAGGTCGTGCCGGGCGGTGAAGATGGCCGCGGACCGCCCCGCGACGCCGTCGCCGACGACGAGCACGTCGGCCGACTCGTCGGGTGTCGGGTCGGACATGGTCGACGGTCGCGCGGGGAGGTAGTAAAGGAAACGACCGGCCGGCGGGTGGCGCCGTCCGGGAGGAAGGCTTACCACCGGGCCGAGGCAACCGGGGCGCGTGCCCGTGCTCGAGGCCCGGACGACGGTCCACCGGCCACCGGAGGTCGTCTTCGACGCGCTTTGCGACCTCCGGCGGTACGAGGCCTACTCGGACCACCTCGCGGCGGTCACCCGGTCGGGCGACGGCGGCGTCGGCACCGAGTACGCGCTCCAGTTCGAGTGGTGGCTGGTCACCTACACGGTCCGCTCGGAGGTGACCGGCGTCTCGCGCCCCGAGCGGCTGGACTTCGCGGTGACGAAGGGCATCGCCGCGGAGGGTTCCTGGCACGTCGAGCCCGTGGCGACGGGCGACGAGCCGGTCACCCGGGTCCGGTTCGTCGTGGAGTACGACCCCGACTCGGTGGCCGGGGACGCCGTCGGGCTCCCGTCGCTGGTCTCGCTGTCGTGGGTCGTCGACCGGGTCGCGCCCCTGGTCGAGCGCGAGGCCGAGCAGGTGGTCTCGCGCGTCGTGGCCGACCTCGAGGGGCGAAAGCGGGAGGTCGAGCTCGAGGTGACGGTCAGGTGACGAGGGACGACCCGCCGTCGACGCCGCCGAGGGCCCGCCGGCGGGGGCACGCCCGAACGCCGACGGCCCGGCGAGGCCGAACGGAAACGGCCTTACGGGCGAGACGAGGAGTGGCGGCCATGCAGCCGGAGGGACCGCCGTGCGCGTCCTCGTGATCGGCGCGGGGGAGGTCGGCTCGTCGATCGCCGCGAGCCTGGCCGACGACCACGAGGTCGTGGTCGTCGACGTCGACGGCGACCGGGTCGAGGCGCTGACCTACTCGGCCGACGTGCTGGCCATCGAGGGCGACGGGACCTCGCTTTCGACGCTCGAATCGGCGGGTATCGAGGACGCCGGGATGGTCATCGCCAGCACCGACGACGACCAGACGAACCTCGTCGTCTGCAGCACGGCGACGGTGCTCGGCGACGCGTTCGCCATCGCCCGGGTCAGGAACACGACGTTCTACGAGACCTGGCGGCGCTCGCAGCACGCCTTCGGCGTCGACTTCATGGTCTGTACGAACCTGCTGACGGCCGAGACCATCGTCCGCATCGCCGGGCTGCCCGCGGCCCGCGACGTGGACCCGTTCGCCGGCGGCCGCGTCCAGATGGCGGAGTTCGAGGTGGCGCCGGACAGCCCCATCGCGAACCGGACC
Organism: uncultured Halobacteriales archaeon; assembly: GCA_964628745.1. GTDB lineage: Archaea > Halobacteriota > Halobacteria > Halobacteriales > Hikarchaeaceae > CAZVOR01. The sequence continues at coordinate 9,168 of CAZVOR010000037.1, read as the reverse complement.
GTCCGGGAGGCCGACCAGTTCGAGGGGCTGACGTTCGCGGGCGTCATCGACGGCGACGAGGTGACCATCCCGACCGGCGAGACGGTGCTCGAGCCGGACGTCAAGCTCGTCGTCATCGGGACGCCGGAGAGCGTCCGGGCGTTCTCCGATACGGTCGCCACGGGCGACGAGCAGGCCCGCGACATCGTCGTCATCGGCGGCGGCGCCGTCGGCGGCGAGACGGCCAGGCTGCTCATCGAGGGCGGCCGCCGTCCGACGGTCATCGACCACGACGAGACGCGGGCCCGAGAGCTCGCCGAGGAGCTGCAGGGAGCGACCGTCCTCCACCACGACGCCACGGACGTCGATTTCCTCGTTCGGGAGCACGTGGACAAGGCCGACCTCGCCGTCGTCGCGCTCGACACGGACGAGCGGACGCTGCTCGTCTCGCTGCTCGCCCGGCAGGTCGGCACCCGCCGCACCGTCGCCGTGGTCGACACCGCCGAGTACGTCCAGCTGTTCGAGGCCGTCGGCGTCGACGTCGCCATCAACCCCCGCGAGCTCACGGCCGAGGAGATCACCCGGTTCACCCACGACCGGCGCACCGAGAACGTCGCGCTGATCGAGACGGACCGCGCCGAGGTCCTCGAGATCGAGGTCGACGGCGACAGCGCCCTGCTCGACAAGCCCATCCGGGAGTCGGTCGGCGGGCTCCCGCGTGGCGTCGTCATCGGCGCCATCACGCGCGAGGGGGCGGTCATCACCCCGCGGGGGGACACCGTGGTCCGCGAGGGCGACCACGTCGTCGTCTTCGTCGAGGCGTCGGTGCTCGACGAGGTCATCGACGCCATATGAGCCGTCGCGGGCCGAGCCTCCGGGTCGAGTGGCGCACGGCCGTCGCCCTCGTCGGGCAGGTCGTCAAGTGGCTCGCGGCGGCCCTGCTGCTGCCGGTGGTCGTCGCCGTCGCCTACGGCGAGGTCGACGCCCTCCTGGTCTTCGTCGCCACCGCCGCCCTCGCGCTGGCCCTCGGGCTGGGGCTCGAGCGGGTCGAGCCGGAGCCCGACCTCGGCCCACGAGAGGCGTTCCTGATGGTAGCGCTGACGTGGGTGACCGTGGCGCTGGTCGGCGCGCTGCCGTACGTGCTCGCGGGCCAGGGGACGGTCGCCCACCCGGTCAACGCGCTCTTCGAGAGCACGAGCGGCTTCACCACGACCGGGGCGACCGTCATGGGCGACATCTCGTTTGCCACCCACTCCCGGTCGCTGCTGCTCTGGCGCCAGGAGACCCAGTGGCTCGGCGGGATGGGCATCGTCGTGCTCGCGGTGGCCATCCTCCCCGAGCTGTCGGTCGGGGGCGCCCAGCTGCTCGACGCCGAGGCGCCCGGCCCGAGCCTGGAGAAGCTGACGCCGCGCATCGCGGAGACCGCCCGGGCGCTCTGGCTCGTCTACCTCGGGCTGACCGTCCTCGAGATCGCGCTGCTGTACGGGCTGCACCTCGCCGGCCTGGCGCCGAACATGGGCGTCTACAACGCCGTCGCCCACGGGCTGACGACGCTGCCGACGGGCGGGTTCTCCCCGGAGGCACGGAGCATCGAGGCGTTCTCGGCCGCCGTCCAGTGGCTCATCGTCCCGTTCATGGTCCTGGCGGGCACGAACTTCGCGCTGCTCTGGCGGGTGCTCACCGGCGACCGGGGCGCCCTGTGGCGCGACGGCGAGTTCCGGTTCTACCTCGGCGTGCTCGGCGCGACGGCCGCGGTCGTGGCGGGGCTGCTGTTCGCGGGGGTCGGCCTCGAGAGCGCGCCGCCGAACGTCGACCCCATCCCGGGCTCGGCGGAGCTGTCGCTGCGGCACGCGGTCTTCCAGACCGTCGCCATCGTCACGACGACCGGGTACGCCAGCCTCGACTTCAACGCGTGGAGCACGCCCGCCCAGTTCATCCTGCTCTCGCTGATGTTCGTCGGCGGGAGCGCCGGCTCGACCGGCTCCGCCATCAAGATGGTCCGGTGGCTGGTCATCCTCAAGTCGTTCCGCCGCGAGCTGTTCTCGACGGTCCACCCGGACGCCGTCGCGCCCGTCCGGCTCTCGGGCCGGGCGCTCGACGAGCGCGCCGTCCGCGGCATCTACGGCTTCACGCTGCTGTACCTGGTCATCTTCGCCGCCGGCGCCGTCCTGGTCTTCCTGGACGCCGCCCGGGTGGGGCTCGGGCTGTCGGTGCTGGAGGCGACCAGCGCGGTCGCCGCGACGCTCGGGAACGTGGGCCCCGGGTTCGGCGCCGTGGGGCCGATGAACAGCTACCTGGGCTTCTCGAGCCCCACGAAGCTGCTGATGGTCTTCCTGATGCTGCTCGGCCGGCTCGAGCTGGTCCCCCTGCTGGTGCTGCTGACGCGCTCGTACTGGACGTCCTGACGCTGGATGGCCCGACGGGCTGGAGGACCTCGAAGGCGCGAACCGCGGGGAACGCCGGAGACGCGGGCGGGGGACCGCGGGCGGGGGAGACGCGGGCAGGGAGACGCGACCGCCGTCGGGGCTACTCGGCCGGCTCCCGGCGTACGTCGCCGTACTTCAGCAGGAAGTACGCCAGCCCGAGGGTCGTCAGCATCGCGAAGAACAGCCCGAGCCCGAGCGTCTTGGCGGCGTCGGGGATGGCGGGGGCACCCCCGCCACCGTCGCCGTCGCCGCCGCCCGCGTCGGGCGTGACCTCGATGGTCCCCTCCATCCCGAGGCCCTGGTGGGGCTGACAGAAGAACTCGTAGGTGCCCTCGACGTCGAACGTGTGCGAGTACTCGAAGCCGGCGTCCTCGACGTCCTCGTGGCCCTCCCAGTCGGCGTCCTCGGGCTGACTCTCGACGACGATGTTGTGGGTCGACGTCTCCCAGACGAAGTTGACGGTCGTGCCCGGCGTTATCTCCGCCGGCGAGTCGGTGCCCGGCTCGAAGGCGTAGTCGACGAGCTGGATCTCCGTCGTCCCGCCGCCCTCCTGGGCGGCGGCCGCGCCCGAGGCCCCCGCGAGGGCGGCCGTGCCGGCCGCGCCGCGCAGGAACCCGCGACGCGAGACCGAACCGTTGGCGGTCATCGGCGAGGGTTGGTCGCGCCCGGTACTGAATACTTTGGTTTCCGCCCGGTCCGCCGGCTCAGACCTCGCGGTCGATCATGAACCGCGGGAACGCGGCGAGCGGGTCGGCGGCGTCGGCCGCGAGGTCGAGCGTCTCGATGGCCCCGACGGCCTCGTCGGCCAGCGACTCCGCCACCCCCCGGGCGTACGCGATGCTCCCCGTCTCGTCGAGCAGCTCGAGGGCCGCCGCGACCGCCTCGTCGTCGGGCCGGTCGGCCGCCAGCGTCCGCGCGAGCGCCCGAGCGTCGGACTCGTCGGCCGTCCGCATCGCGTGGATGACCAGCAGCGTGGTCTTCCCCTCGCGGATGTCGTTGCCGAACGCCTTGCCGAACTCGCCGGCCCGGCCCAGCGAGTGCTCCACGTCGAGGACGTCGTCGATGATCTGGAAGCCGACGGAGAGCCGCTCGGTGTACTCGGCGACCGTGCGCTCGACGTCGCCCGGCTGGCCGGTGACGATGGCGGCCAGCCGGCCCACGATCCGCGCCAGGCAGCCGGTCTTGCACGCGCACATCTCGAGGTACTCGGCCTCGGCGACCCGCACGTCCCGGCGGTTGTGCCAGTCGATGTCCATCCCCTGGCCGAGGTGGGTGCGGTTGAGCTCGTAGGTGAGCATCTCGTAGGCGTCGAGCTGCCGCTCGGCGGACAGCCCGGCCTCGTTGTTCCCGAGCAGCTTCAGCGGGATGAAGTACAGCGCGTTGCCGGCGTTCAGCGCCACATCCTCGCCGTATCGGTGGTGGAGCGCGGGCGCGCCCCGGCGGAGCTCGGCGGCGTCCTCGACGTCGTCGACGATGATGGTCCCGGTGTGGAGGATCTCCGGGATGGTGGCGTACCGGAGGAAGTCGTGGGGGTCCGCCCCGAACGCCTCGACGAGCAGCAGGAAGAGGACGGCCCGCCAGCGCTTGCCGCCGCGGTCGAGCAGCTCCCAGACCGGGTCGGCCAGGCCGGCCTGGATGGCGTCGGCGTCGTACTCGTAGGTGGGGGCGCCGAAGAAGGCCTCGAGGTAGGCCTCGTCGACCTCGCGGGGGAGGACGTCGGCCAGGGCGTCGTCGACGACCGGCCGCCACTCCTCGAGGAGCTCTCGCATACGCACCCTCGTCGACCGGGCGAGAAAAAGGTTCACGACGCCGGCCGCCACGACCGCCCGATACCGGGGCGACGGCGCCGGGGCCGAACGCTTTTTGTCGGCCCCCGGCGATTCCCGCGCATGAGCGACGTCGAGGAGGAGCTCCGCGAGCAGTTCACCCGCGCGTTCGAGGGCGCCGACTACCCGGTCACCAACCAGATGGACCTGGTGCCGGCGCTCCCGGACGGCATCGGCACCCGGTTCGAGGCCGGCGACTTCTCGATGACCGCCATGGAGCTGGGCACGAAGCTGTCCGACGCCCAGGACTTCCCGTACGACGACGTCGAGACGCTCGTCGACGACCTCATCGAGGGCCTCGAGGCGAAGGGCCACATCTGACGGCCGACGCCCCCCTCCCGGCCGCCGTCCGGACGGGTCGCGGCGGCGCGACCGTCGGCGTCCGCAGTAGCAACGGTTAGGTGGACCCGCCATGCAGGCGGTGGCATGGCCGAGTGGATCGGCGAGACCTTCACGTCCGACGCCGGGTGGGACCTGCTGTGCGAGCTGGTCGATATCGGGGACCGCATGGCGGGTTCCGAGGGCGAGCGCGCCGGGGCCGAGGCCACCGCCGACGCGCTGGCCGCCGTCGGCGCGCGGGACGTCCGGCTGGCCGAGTTCGACCTCCAGGGCTGGCGCCGCGGTACCAGCGCGGTGGTCGCCGGCGACGAGACGCTGCCGTCCATCGCGCTGCCGCGCAGCCCGAGCGACGAGGCCACCGGCGCGCTCGTCGACGTCGGCCACGGCCTGCCGGAGGACTTCGAGGACGCCGAACTCGAGGGCGCGGTCGTGCTCGCGGCCAGCGACGTGCCGGACTGGTACGACCGCTACATCCACCGCCGCGAGAAGTACTACTCGGCGGTGGCGGGCGGCGCGGCGGCGTTCGTCTACGAGAACCACGTCGAGGGGCAGCTCCCGCCGACGGGGAGCGTGGGCACGGAGGCCGACCCCATCGGCGACGTCCCGGCCGTCGGGGTCAGCAGCGAGGTCGGCGCGCGGCTCGCCCGGCGCCACGCGGGCGAGCCGGTCACCGTCTCGGTGACGGCCGACATCGGCGGGGCGACGAGCCAGAACGTCCACGCCGAGCTCGGGCCGGACACCGACGAGCGCGTGCTCGTGACCAGTCACGTCGACGCCCACGACATCGCCGAGGGCGCGCTGGACAACGGCGCGGGCACGGCGATGGTCGTCGAGATAGCCCGGGCGCTCGCGGCCCGCGCGGACGAGCTCGACACCCGCGTCGAGTTCGTCGCGTACGGGGCCGAGGAGGTCGGGCTCGTCGGCTCCTCGCACCACGCGGGCGAGACCGACCACGAGACCATCGAGGCCGTGCTGAACAACGACGGGGTGGTCCGCGGCCGCACGCTGCGCCTGCTCACTCACGGCTTCGACGCGCTCGCCGACGCCGCCGACCGCGTCGCCGAGCGGTACGGCCACCCTGTCACCACCACGCCGGAGCTCGGGCCGCACAGCGACCACTGGCCGTTCACCCGGTGGGGCGTCCCTGGCATCCACGCGTCGAGCGAGACCCCGGGGGCCGGCCGCGGCTGGGGCCACACGGGGGCGGACACCCTCGACAAGGTCGACCGGCGGAACCTCCGCGAGCAGGCCGTGCTCCTGACGGAGCTGACCGTCGAGCTGGCCGACGCGGGGACGGCGCTGCCCCACCGGCCGCCCGGGGAGATGGCGGCCCAGCTGGAGGACGAGGACCTGGCCGCGGGGATGCGGGTCATCGGCGACTGGCCCTACTGACCCGGCGATGGACCCCCACCGCGGCGTTCGCCCGACGAGGGACTGGGGGGCCGAGCGGACGGTTTTTGAGTGCGCCGGACGGAGGCGGTGACGATGATCGCCGTCGTGGGCGAGGAGGCAGTCGCCGACCGCGTGACCGAGGCCCTGGCGGCAGCGGGAACGCCCGTGGAGACCGCTGCCCCCGACCGCGCGGGCGAGCTCCAGCCAGACGTCGTCGTCGCGGCCGGGGAGACGGGCCTCGTCGACCTCGTCGGCGTCGACGTCCCGGCACCGGTGCTCGCCGTGGGGGGCGACCCGGGCCTCCCGTCGCTCGCCCCCGACGACGTCCCGAACGTCGCCGGCTGGCTCGCTCGCGGCGACTACGAGACGCGGGCGCACCGGCTGCTCGCCGCCGAGGTCGCGGGCGACCGCGTCGGCCTGGCCCTGTTCGACGCGATGCTCGTGCGCAGCGAGCCCGGCCGCATCTCGGAGTACGGGGTCGCCGCCGGCGACGAGCGCTCGCGCTTCCGCGCCGACGGCGTGGTGGTCGCCACGCCGGCCGGGAGCGGCGGCTACGCGCGGGCGGTGGGCGGGCCCCGCCTGGCGGCCGACGCCGACGCGGCGGCGGTGGTCCCGGTCGCCGCGTTCGCGCTGGGGGCCGACGTCCTGGTGGTCGACCCCGCCGACGGCGTCCGCCTGTCGGTCGAGCGGGACGAGGGGGCGGTCTCGCTGCTGCTCGACGGCCGCGAGGCGGCGACGCTGTCCGGCCGGGCGACGGTCGACCTGTCCGCGGATTCCGCGATAGAGTTCGTCGTCCCGCCGGGCGCTGGCCACGAGGGACGCTGACTCCGAGGTCGCGAGTGACGCTGACCGCGGGGCGACAGCGGCCGCCGGCGTGGTCGCGGCGATTGGAAAAACTCTAATGCCCGTCGGACGGAGGGCCCCACATGGTCGAACCGGCGCTCTTCGGACCCCTCGATGCGGTGCTGGCCCCCGTCATCGAGTTCCTGCTCCTCGCGCTGGTCCTGGCGAACCTCGGGACGCGGTACGCGGCCCACCGCTCGCACGTCCGCCAGGCCGAGGAGGAGGTCGAGTCGCTGGAGCGTCACCGCGTCCACGAGCTGTCGAACGGCCTGCTCGTGCTCGCCTCGTTCTACTACCTGACGCTGCACGTCCACGCGGGGACGGTGCTGTCAGTCCTGGTCCTCGGGACCGTCGTCGCGGACTTCTTCGAGTTCGAGGGCCGGCAGGTCGAGCTCCGCCAGGAGTGGGAGCTCGAGCCGCCGAAGGGCGCCATCGTCGGCTCGCTGCTCGTGCTCTCGTACGCCGCGTTCCTGAGCCTGTTCTTCCTCATCCAGCCGTACTGGGACCAGATCGTCTGAGGTCGGGGCGGTGGCGGCGTCCGATTTCGACGGGGGGCAGCGTCCGGGACCCGCGGCCCGAACCCGGTCGGAGCGCGGCCGGGCCGGCGGGCCGGTTCCCGGCGGTCGGGGCGCTCGCCGCCGGGCGGGAGAGTACGGGTCGAGCGGGGCTACCGCTCCTCGTCGCCGGCCCGCAGCTGGTTCACGGCCGGGATGACGACCCAGAAGGTCAGCGCGCCGAGGACGGCGAACCAGAACAGCGCCTCCCGGGACAGCAGCGCGAGCTGCCCGTAGACGTCGAGGGTCTCGGGCGCCTCGCCGATGAGCTGGGCCTCCTCGAAGCCCGGGGTCGTGTACCACCCCGAGAGCACCATCCAGCCCAGCCCCGCGGCGGTCGCGATGCCGAGGCCCTTGACGAACTCGTCAGCCATCGCCGGAGGCTTCGTCGGTGTCGTCTTTAGCCTTTCCCATTCCCGGGGCGCGAAACCGCGAGCCGAACGCGAACACCGCCGCGCCGGCGGCGATCAACGCCAGGCCGAGGACGGCCAGCGGGCCGTCGACCTCCGAGGGGGGCGCACGGCCGGCGCGGGTGGCCGCGTCGATGACGAGGAAGCCGGCGACCACGCTGCCGGCGGCGATGAGCGTCGAGAAGACGACCACCGTCTTGTAGAGCCGGAGGGGGACGACGACGTCGCGGCCGGCGGGGCCGGAATCGTCGTCGGCCATGCGCCTACTTCGGCGGCCGGAGCCGATAGTACCGGCGGTTGAGGTCGTACATGTAGCCCTCGCGCATCGTCTTGAGCGCGGCGTAGGCGACGACGGCGCACACCGGCGGGACCAGGAACGTCAGGTCGAACAGGAGGTGGGACTCGATCGGCACCAGGTTCTTGACGGACAGCGCGCTGATCGTGATCGCGAACGCGATGCCGCCGACGCCGAGCGCCGCCCAGAAGGGCTCCTCGACCGGCCGCCTGGCGGAGCCCTTGTTCAGGAACGGGAGCAGCGCCAGCGCGCCGACGACGACCAGGTTGGCCAGCACGCCGTACGTGCGGTCCAGCATGAGCTTCTCCCCGCCGAGGACGGCCAGCTCGGGGTTCAGGGGGCCGAGCTTGAGCAGGCCGAACGACCAGTACAGGTACCAGTCCGGCAGGATGACCGCCGGCGTCCGGCTGGGGTTGGCCGGCGGGCCGATGTGCGGGGGCATCGTCGCCGAGACGAGCAGGATGAGCCCCACGAAGAAGCTCGTGATGGCGAGGTTCCGGATGGTCTCGTGGGGCCAGGTCGGAAAGCCCAGCACGTCGCGCTCGAGGTAGGTGGACTGCCGGCGGAGGTCCTCGTCCTCCCGCCGGGCGCGCTCGAAGTACTCGTAGGTCAGCCGGGAGAGGCCGACCGAGCGCTCCTTCCGGTCGAGCCAGGTCGGCGTCTCGTCGTCGGGCGGGACGAGGTCGCCGCCCCCCGAGCCGTCCGTCAGCACCCGCCGGTCACGATGGCCGGGCGCGTCGTCGGTGGCGGTGTCGTCCGTCATGGTCAGTGTGGCTCCGCGATACCCTGCATCCAGACGATGCCGACGTGGACGGCGATGAGCGCCGTCGCGGCGAACGGGAGCAGGAAGACGTGGAGGATGTACATGCGCTGCAGCGTCGGCTGGCCGAGCGAGAAGCCGCCGAACATGAGCTGGGCGACCCACTCGCCCAGGATGGGGATCGAGAGGCTCATCTCGACGCCGATCTGGCCGGCCCAGAACGCCAGCTGGTCCCACGGGAGCAGGTAGCCGGTGTAGCCGAAGACGAGCGTCAGGCTCAACAGCAGGATGCCGATGATCCAGTTGAGCTCGCGGGGCTCCTTGTACGCGCCCGTGAAGTAGAC
>CAZVOR010000036.1:0-17762 GCA_964628745.1 uncultured Halobacteriales archaeon | reverse complement strand
CGCTCGTAGGCGTCGACCTCGTCCCAGTAGGCGAACACCCGCTCCTCGACGGCCCGGGGGTCGTACCGGTCGTCGAGCTCGCCGAACCACGGGTGGTCGGTCGCCGAGTTCGACTCGTCGGCGTCGCCGTCCCGTCGTTGGCTTTCCGACGAGTTCCGCTCGTCGTCCCCGGCTCGCTCCATACGGATTGCTGTCTCGCCCCCCGGCTAAAGGATAATCGGTTGGCCCGACGCGATCCGGCGGCGGGACGCCGGACTCGGGACCGCCCGGCTCAGTCGTCGCCGGCCGCCACCGCGGCCTCGTGGTCGAGCAGCCGTCGCTTCAGCGCCACGCCGCCCGGGGCCGAGAAGCCGCCGAGCCCGCCGTCGGCGCGGACCACGCGGTGGCACGGCACCACGACCGGCACCGGGTTCCGCCCGCAGCCGCCGCCGACGGCCCGCGCCGCCGAGCCGAGCTCGGCCGCCAGCTCGCCGTAGGTCCGCGTCTCGCCGTACGGGATGGCGGCCATCGCCTCCATCACGCGCCCGGTGAACGAGTCCGGAACGTCCACCGGGAGGTCGAACCGCCGACGCTCGCCCGCGGCGTACTCGTCGACCTGTCGACGGAGCTCGCCGCGGCTCGCCCCGACCAGCGTCTCGTCCACCTCGATATCGTCGCCGAGCACCGACAGGCGCATGGTCGGGGGTCGCCCCCGGCGGGCATGAACGTTCGGGAGGGGGCGGTCGTGTTCCGGCGCGGGGCGTCCGGCCGCCCCTCCCTCACGTATCCTTGCCGTCGCCATCATCATCGCCGGCGTCCCGTCCGAGCTCGGCGAGCACCGCCTCGGTGTGTTCGCCCAGCCGCGGCGCCGGCGTGACCTCGGGGTCGGGCGAGTCGCGGAACTTCACCGGCATCCCGGGGACGGGGACCGTCTCCCGGCCGGCGCCCTGGTTCGGCAGGTCGTGTATCATCCCGCGGTCGCGCAGGTGGGGGTCGGAGAGCAGCTCCTCGACGGTCTGCACCGGCGCGCACGGGACGCCCGCGGCCTGCAGCGTCTCGACGACGTCGTCGGTCGACCGCTCGCCGACCCACGACCCGACCATGGCGTCGATCTCGTCGATGCGCTCGGCCCGCGCGGCCTTCGAGTCGTAGCCCTCGGCCTCGGCCAGCTCCGGCCGGTCGATGACGCCGGCCAGCCCCTGCCAGTGCCGCTCGGAGACGCAGATGACCGTCACGTAGCCGTCGGCGGTCTCGTAGGCGTTGTACGGCGCGATGGCCAGCCCCGAGTGCCGGTTGCCGGTCCTCGGCGGCGCGCCCCGCTCGGCGACGAGCGACGCGAGCGGCGAGGTCAGCGTCGGGTACATGCAGTCGTACATGGCGACCTCGACGTAGTCGCCCCGCCCAGTGGCCTCGCGCCGGTAGAGCGCGCTCACCACGCCGAGCGCCAGGTGGGTGGCGCCCAGGAAGTCGCAGACCGCCGGCCCCGCCTTCACCGGCGGCCCGTCCGCGAAGCCGGTCGTGTGCATCACGCCGCTCATCGCCTGCACCGTCAGGTCCATCGCGGGGTACTCGGCGTACTCGCCGGCGTCGCCGTAGCCCGAGCCGTGGGCGTAGACGAGTCGAGGATTGACCTCGGACAGCGTCTCGTAGCCCAGTCCGAGCGCGTCCATCGTCCCCGTCGAGTAGTTCTCGACGAGGACGTCGGCGTCGGCGGCCAGCTCCCGCAGCGTCTCCCGGCCCTCGTCGGACTTCAGGTCGAGGGTGATGCCGCGCTTGCCCGCGTTGAGCAGCTGGACCTGCGCGGGGTAGCCGTCCTCGGTACGGCTGCGCACGTTCTCGCCCCACGGCGGCTCCACCTTCACGACGTCGGCGCCGAGGTATCCGAGCAGCAGCCCACAGTAGCCGCCCAGGTAGATCTGGCCGAGGTCGAGCACGCGGACCCCGGCGAGTGGCCGGTCCATGCGGACCACGTGCTCGATTCGGGATAAATAGCTGCCGCCACCCGCGGCGACGGCGCGCCGACCGGTCGGCCCCCTCGGCAGGGCCCGCTCAGAACCGCTCGCCGGCCTCGGCGGCGACGGCCTCCGGCGCCTCGTCGACGACGCCCTCGTCGTGCAGCACGGCGAAGAACGGCGAGTCGCTCCAGTAGTACGCGTCGAACACCGACCGGGCGACGACCTCGACCACCGGCGGCATCGCGGGGTCGTCGGGCGTCAGGTAGCAGGCGAGGTTGAAGGCGTTCAGCCCGACCGAGCCGTAGTACCCCAGCACGTTGACGAGCCCCGCCGCGAGCCCCTCGACGGCGCCGGCGTCGGGGTCGGGCACGCCGGGCTCGCGCGCCACCCCGAGCACGTGCCGGTGGTGCTTGGGCGCGAAGGCGGCGAGCCAGTCGACCCCGTCCGTCGAGCCGAGCCACCGCTCGCCGTCGCGCTCGGCGTCGACGAGGTCGGCCCAGTACGACGACCCGTCGGATTCGCGGTACGCCCGGGCCGCCTCGGCCAGCTCGGCGTGGCGGTTCGTCCCGCGGTCGTCGACGAGCGTCTGCAGGTGCGGGTGGATGATGCTGCTGCCCGCCGGGCGCAGGAAGTTCATGTTCGCGGAGGCGTACGCGGCCGTCTCGTCGTGGTCGAGCACGGCGCCGACGTACTCGAGCGCCGCGGCGAGGCCGTCCCGGAAGTCCGAGACCGCGAACGCGTCGATGGGCTTGTAGTGCGCCCCGGTCAGCGCGACGACGTTCGAGTGCGCGCCGTAGGGGTTGAGGTTCGGAAACGAGGTCGCCTCGCCGACCGAGCCGCGCTCGAAGCCGACCCACTCGGGGTACTCGGGCGTGACCTCCTCGACGGAGCCGGGGCAGAAGAAACAGCCCTCGTCGTCCGAGACGACGGCCTCGATGTCGGGGTCCTCGGCGAGCAGGAACGATTCGGGGACGACGCGCGCCCGCCGGCCGGTCAGGGGGTCCTCGCGGACCTCGACCTCGACGTCGACCGCCTCGAAGTCCGCCAGCGGGCTGTGGAACGAGGCGGTCTGTACCGCCCGCTCGAACTCGATGGCCATGCGCGGCCGTTCGCCGGAGCCGGGCAAAAAGCTGTCCTCGGGAGGGAATCGGCCGGGGACCGGGTCCCCTCCGGAGCGTCGGAAGTGGGTCCGATTCGGGAAACGGCTTATCCGACCCGACGACGACCTGCGGCCATGGACTGCGTCTTCTGCCGCATCGCCGCCGGCGAGGCGCCGAGCCGGACGGTCTACCGGGACGAGTCGGTGGCCGCGTTCCTCGACGCCGACCCGCTGGCCCCCGGCCACACGCTGGTCGTCCCCGCCGCCCACCACGAGCGCCTCGAGGCGATGCCCGCCGACCTCGCGGGCGAGCTCTTCGGCGCCGTCCACCGCCTCGTCGAGCCGGTGCAGACCGCCGTCGACGCCGCGGGGAGCACCGTCGCGGTGAACAACGGCCGGGCGGCCGGCCAGGAGGTCCCCCACGTCCACTGCCACGTCGTCCCCCGATTCCCGGACGACGGCGGCGGACCCATCCACGCGGCGATGGGCGCCCGTCCCGACCTCGGGGCCGACGAGCTCGACGCCATCGCCGAGCGCATCGCGGAGGCCGCGTGAGCTCGACCGACGGGGACCCGTCGCCGACGGCGGGGGGACCGCCTCCGGGCGGTGCCGACCCGGACGGCCTCCTCGCCGCGCCCGCCGGCCGCCTCGCGGCGACGGCGCTGCTCGCCGGCCTCGCCGGACTGGCCGGCTCGTACCTCGCCGCCGGCCCGACCGAGGCGTTCCCGGGCACGCCGGTCGCCGACGCCATCGTCCGGGGGATGCCGGCGGCCGTCGTGACGTTCGGCATCACGCGGCTGGGCGACCTGGCGGCCCTCCTCTCGCTGGTCGGGGCGCTGGCACTCGTGGCCGTCGGCTACGGGCTCGTGGCCCTCGTCGCCGCCCGGCTGGGCGCGCGCTCGGCCGTCCCCCACGCCGGCGCGCTGCTGGCGCTGGCCGGCGGCTGGCTGGCGACGGTCGCCGTCGCGGGCAGCCCGGCACGGGCGCTCGTCCCGGCGCTCGCGATGGCGCTGGTCGTGTGGCTCGCCGATGTCGACCCCGCACCGCCCCGCTCCCGGCCGGACCCGTCGCGACGCCGCCTGCTCGAGCTCGCCGCCGGCGTCGCCGCGTTCGGCGCGCTGTCGTACGTCGCGCGGCTGGGGGCGGGCGGGCGCCCGACGGCCGACCTCGAGCTGTCGGGGCCGTCGCGGGCCTCGGTCGAGGAGGCGCTCTCGGTCGCCGCGGACCGCTCGCTCCCGGTGTCCGGGCTGGACGGCCTGGTCGTCCCCGACGGCGCGTTCTTCGAGGTCGACATCTCGAACATCAATCCGCGGGTGGACGCCGACGACTGGACGCTCTCGGTCACCGGCGCGGTCGAGCGGGAGCTGTCGTTCACGTACGAGGAGCTCCGCGACGAGCCCGCCGAGCACCGGTTCGTGACGCTACGGTGCGTCGGCGACTCGCTGAACGGGCCGAAGATGGACAACGCGCTGTGGACCGGGACGCCCGTCGCCCCGCTGCTCGACCGGGCGGGCGCCACCGGCGAGCACGTCGTGCTCCGGTCGGCCGACGGCTACTTCGTGGGCTTCCCGATGGCCGCGCTGCGCCCCGGCCTGCTCGCCTACGGGATGAACGGCGAGGCGCTCCCGACGGGCCACGGCTACCCCGTCCGCGCGCTCGTGCCGGGCCACTGGGGGGAGGTCAACGGCAAGTGGCTCACGGAGATCGAGGTGACCGACGAGCCGGTCACCGGCTACTGGGAGCGCCGGGGCTGGCACGGCACCGGCCCGGTGAAGACCGTCGCGAAGATCCACCTCGTCGAGCCGCTCGGCGGCGGTCGCGTCCGGGTCGGCGGCCACGCCTACGCCGGCACCCGCGGCGTCTCGGCCGTCGAGGTCACGGCCGACGGCGGGGGGACCTGGGAGCGGGCCACGCTCTCCGAGCCGCTGCCGGGCGAGGACGTCTGGCGGCAGTGGGTCCACGAGGTGACCGTCGCGGGCGAGACGCGCGTGACCGCGCGCGCCGTCGAGGCGGACGGGACCGTCCAGCCGCGGCCGTCGGAGCGGTCGTTCCCGAGCGGCCCGAGCGGCTGGGTGTCGGTGTCGGTGTCGCCCGGGGAGTGAGCGACGCCTACCCGTCCCCGCTCCCGATGACGCCGTCGTCGCGGAACGCCGCTATCTCCTCCGGGGCGTACCCCAGCTCGCGCAGGGACGCCTCGGTGTGCTCGCCGAGCGCCGGCGGGCGCACGTCCTGCGTTCGGTACTCGAAGAACGGCCCCTCCATCGGCGGGACCGGCAGCCGCATCTCGCCGTCTCCGGCGTCCCACGAGACCAGCTTTCCGCCCGCGACCAGGTGCTCGTCGTCGAGGAGGTCGGCCGGCGTCTGGAGCGGGGCGTAGGGAACGCGGATCGAGCGGAGCCGTTCTACCACCTCGTCGCCCGGAAGCGACCCGATGGCGTCCCGGACCCGCCGCTGGATGCGGTCGCGCTGCGCCACCCGGCCGTCCTCGTCCTGGAGCCCGGGGTCCTCGAGCAGGTCGGCCATGTCGAACGCGTCGGCGAACCGCTCCCACTGCGCGTCGCTGACCAGGCCGACGAACACCGTCTCCCCGTCGGCGGTGTCGAAGTAGTCGTAGACGGCCCACTTGAAGATGCCCTCGTTGAGGGGCTCCGGGGGCTCGCCGACGGCCGAGGCGTAGGCCATCGACTGCCCCATCAGCGCGGCCGCGGTCTCGAACATGCCGACCGTGAAGACGCGCTCGTCGGCCGCAGACGGAAGGCGCCGCAGCAGCGCGAGCACGCCCTGGACCAGGAACATCGCCGCGCTGATGTCGACGACCGAGAAGCCGACGCGGAGCGGCCGACCCGTCAGGCCGGTCATGTACGTCATCCCCGACTCGACCTCTATCGGGTGGTCCATGCCGAGGCGCTCCTCGTACGGACCGCGTCCGAACCCCTTGAGCGAGCCACAGACCAGGGACTCGTTCTCGGCGGCGAGGGCATCGAGGGGAATCCCGAGCCGGTCGAACGCGCCGGGCGAGAGGTTCTCGAGGAGCACGTCGGCCTCCTCGAGCAGCGCCTGCAGTATCGCCTGCCCCTCGTCGGTGCTCAGGTCCAGCTCGATGCTCCGTTTCCCCCGATTCAAGAGCTCGAAGTCGCCGATGCTGTGCGAGCCCGGCGTCGTGTGGCGCTGGGAATCGCCGACTCCCGGACGCTCCACCTTCAGCACCTCCGCGCCCATGTCGGCGAACAGCATCCCGGCGAACGGGACGCTGACGACCTGGCCGACCTCCACGACCGTGACGTCGTCGAGCGGTTTCATCGGTGCGTCCCGTCCCCTCCGTCTCTGCGACCGGACATCTCGGTTACTGGTCGGGGAAGCTCACGACGGATTCCCCCTCGAGCACCGGCTCGTCGTACGGGTCGACCGCGGCCCACTCGACGGTCACCTCCGGCGTGCCGCCGTCCCCGGCTATCGCCGCGATCTCGCCGTCGATGGTGAGCACGTCGCCGTAGAAGTACGGGGCTTTGAGGGTGCCCGAGTGGCGCTCGAGGTGGCCGTCCGCCCCCATCCAGTTGGTCACGAGCGGCGCCGTCCAGGCGTACATCATCACGCCGTTCCCGAACGGGAGCGGCATCCCCCGCTGCTCGCACAGCCAGAGGTCCTCGTGCTGGTGGGACGTCTTCTGCAGCCAGCCCGTCTTCGGGTTCGTGACCGTGTTGTGCGGCGAGTCCTTGCGCTCCTGGTAGTTGATGACCCCGGCGCCGTACGTGGGCCCGCGAGCGGCGTTCCAGCAGACCATGTCGGCGATGGTGAGCGGGCCGCGGACGAGGGTGGGCAGGGGGTCGCCGGCGGCGAGGTCGGCCACCCTCGGCGTCTCCGGCACCGACTCCAGCCGCTCGAGCTCCGCGTCGTAGGTCGACCTGATGGTGTCGAGCTCCGAATCGCCGTACGCCTTGACGTCGCGGTCGGAGAGCAGCTCGTCGCCGAGCTGGGTCGCCCGGATCATCGTCCCCTCGGCCCGGCCGACCTCCTCGCCGTCTCTCTCGTAGGTGACCTCGCTGATGATGAAGATGTAGCGCTTCTCCTCCGGGTCGCCCTTCTCGAAGACCTCCCTGACGACGGCCGTCCCGTCGAGGTCGTCGCCGACGCGGATCGGCTCGTTCCACTCGTATTCGACGCCGGCGATCAGCGACGAGAGCGGGACGTCCATCGGCTCGCCGTGGAGGAGCGGATAGACGACCGACGTGAGGTAGGTGGGGTGGACCTCGTCTCCGGGGCCGCTCGGCTGCCACCGGGGATTGACGTCGCTGATGCCGTTCAGGTAGTGCCGGGCCTGGTCGGCGTTGACGCGCGTGTTCCACGGCGACCCCTCCTGGACCGCCGTCCCCTCCATCTCCTTGGTCTTCTCGTAGAACTCGTCGATACGTTCGTTCGCTTCCGCTCTGGAGAGGTCGCCGGTCATGCGTAAGGGAGTGCCAAACCAGCGCCAAATAGGCTTCGGTGACTGCAGGCGGTGTCGGCGCTCGGGTGGGACCGGAGCGCTCAGACGACGAGGGGCGTCAGCAGCTCGTCCATCGAATCCAGGGCGGCGAGGTCGTCACACGCGTCGAAGGCGCGTTCGATCTGGTCGTCGGACAGGAGGGGTTCCATGAGCGAGCGGGCCTTTCCCCGGAGCTGCTCGTCCGGCATGGGGTTCGTCGAGTGGCCGACGGGTCGGTCGACTCGACTCGTGTACGACCCGCCTTCGGTCTCGATGGTGACGACGGCGGGTATCGCCCCCGGGTTCTCGGCCCGGTATCGGGTCAACCCGGGGTCCGCCGCGACCTCGACGACCGCCATCAGCTCGTGGACGCGCGGGTCCGCGAGCCACTCGGGACCGAAGTGGTCCGGTCGGAGGTCGCCCTCGAGGATCGCCACCGCGGTCGTGTACGGGAGGCTGTGGTCGGCCGTCTCGCGGTTGAGGTCGGTCGACCACTTCTCCTCGTCGCCGAGCACCTGGACCGACTGCTCGAAGGTCTCGACGCGCACGGCGGTGATGGACCCCGGGTCGACGTCGTGCTCCGCGACGACGGTCCTCGTCGCCTCGATGGAGGACTGCATGAAGTAGCCACACGGGTACGGCTTCAGGTTGGTCCGCACGACGCGGTCGGCCCCGTCGCCGAACTCGACGTCGAGCTCGCGCCGCGAGACGGCGTCGAAGAACCCGCCCTCCCCCTCGAAGACGCGGCCGGGTCCGGTCATGCCGCCCCGGGCCATCTGGCAGGCCTGGATGGCGCTGTGGGCGGCGTAGCTGTGCGCGGTGCCCTTCCACATCGAGACGTCCCCGAGCCGCGAGATCAGCAGCCCGCTGCTCGAGGTGCCGGCGATGCCGATGGCGTCGCGGAGCTCGTCGTGCGTGAGGCCCATGAGCTTGCCGGCGGCCGCGGCGGTCGAGTAGGCGCCCCACGTCACGTAGTCGAAGCCGTTCTCCCACGCCGCGCCGGTGTCGACGCCGCGACACTCGACCTCGTAGGCGACGGCGATGGCCTCGATCAGGTCGGCGCCGCTGGCGCCCTCGGCTTCCGCGACCGAGACGAGCGAGGGAACGTGGTCGCTCGGGTGACAAACCGACCCCTCGCTCACGTAGCAGTCGTTGTAGTCCAGGTACCTGACCATCGCCCCGTTGATCAACGCGGCGTACTCGACCGGCACCCGCGAATCCGTCCCGAGCACGGTCGCCCCCTCGGCCCCGCCGCGCTTCCCGTAGGTGCCCCGGAGGACCTTGACCGGCGGGCTGGGGAACGCGTTGACGCTGCACCCGATCGAGTCCAGCACGACGTGCTCGACCTTCTCGACGACGGCCGGGGAGAGCCCGTCGAACGTCGTCTCCCGGGCGAACGTCGCGATGGCCTCGCTCGACAGTGGCATAGGTCGCCCATGGCGAACGGTGCCATAAGTGTGCCGCGGGTTGGGCTCGTCGACGAGGGAGGGCCGCACGCGTCCGGAACGGCCGGGGCGACGACCGACGGGTCGAACCGCGGATCGCCCCCGAACCTGGCCCCCGGCGACGGCCCGGTGGCACCGTCACCGAGCGCCTTCCCGCCGAGCGGGGGGAGGGGGTGCGCACGCGGGGGCGGGAGGGGGAACGCCGCTCGCGACCCGGCGGACGAACGGCGTCCGACCCGGCTCCGTCCCGCCCACTCCACGGGATGTGGTTGCAGCTCGCGGCCACCCCTTCAACACGTATAAATATCGTGATACTCGATGTTAGCCATCTCATGACGATCGTAGCGGCGGTCGGGGACACGACCCGCGATACGGCGGTCGTCCGCGAGGGCCGGAAGCTGGCCGAGCGGCTCGGAGAGGAACTGTACGTCGTGCTCGTGATGGAAAGCGACGAGTTCGTCGACCTGGAGCGGACGAGCATCGAGCGCACGGGGCGGGCCGTCGAGCGGCAGGACCTCGAGGAGAAGGCCTTGGACGTCGCCGCGGAGATCGCGGACGCGGCGATCGAGGACGACTTCGCGTACGAGGTCGCGGCCTTCATCGGCGAGCCGGTCGAGGAGCTGGAAGCCTTCGCCGAAGCACACGACGTCGAGTACCTCGTCATCGGCGGGCGGAAGCGCTCCCCGATCGGCAAGCTGGTGTTCGGGAGCACGGCCCAGTCGATCCTGCTGAACTACGACCGTCCCATCGTGTCGGTCAGGGTCGATCGGGAGCGGTGACCCGACGCGGTCGGACGTGACGGCGGCGCGGTCACTCGACCGTGCGTCCCGACAGGCGGAACGTCTCCAGCGATTCGTCGACGAGTTCGACGCCCAGTCCAGGGCCGTCCGGCAGGGTGGCCCTTCCGCCCGCCATGTCGACGGTGGGCTCGAACGGCTCCTCGGCCAGCTTCAGCGGGCCGACGGTCTCCGCGGCGCCGAAGACGTTCCGGTGGCTCGCGATCAACTGCAGCTCCGCGCTCGCGGCGGGCGAGAGGCAGAACCCGTGACCGACGACGCACTGGACGCCGTGGACCTGCGCGTAGTCGAGGGCGACGCGCGTGTTCGACAGGCCGCCGAGGCGGAGCACCTTCAGCTTCAGCCGGTCGGCGGCCCCCCGCTCGAGCACCCGTCGCACCCGGTCGAGGTCCGTGAGACACTCGTCCGCCATGATGGGGGTCGCCGTCGAGTTCGTCAGCGCCTCGAGCCCCTCCAGGTCGTCCCCCGGGATGGGCTGCTCGAAGTGGACGAGGGGGAACTCCTCGAGCGCCGTCGCGACCTCGACCGCCGTCTCGAGGTCGTACGACTCGTTGGCGTCGGCGCGCACGTCGGCCTCGCCGCCCACCGCGTCGAAGACGGCCCGCACCCGCTCGAGGTCCGTCTCGGCGTCGCCATCGAGCTTGACCTTCATCGACTCGAAGCCCCGGTCGACCCACGCCCGCGCCTCGCTCGCCATCGCGTCCGGCTCGTCGAAGCCGACCCAGGCGTTGAGGGCGACGGTGTCCTCGAGCGGCCCGCCGAGGTACTCGGCGACCGTCTCGCCGCGGGCCCTGGCGTAGAGGTCGACGAACGCGGATTCGACCGCGCACTTGGCGTTCGCGGCGCCGTCGACGCCGTCGAGGAACCGCTTCAGCTCGTTCGGGTTGTCGAACGCTCCCGCCAGCACCTCGGGGAGGAGGACGGTGGCGAGCGTCTCTTCGGTCTCCTCGTGCGGGACCCTCGAGTACCCCGGCACCGCGTCGGCCGTGCCGATGCCTCGAACGCCGTCGTCGGATTCGAGCACGACGAGCAGCGACCGCACCGCCCCGAGGTCGGGATGGTGCGCGCTCCGGTACGTGCCGTCGAGCGGCACCTCGAGGCGGTGGATATCCGCCGAGCGAACGTTCACGGCTCGGGTCGCAGGAGGGCTCCCCGATGCCTTAGCCGTTCGGATTCGGCGGGATTCCGACCCCCGGAGACCGGCAGGGACGGTCGAGAAGTCGTCGGTCGGGGACCCTTGCGAACGAGCGGGTCCCCGTCGGGGGAGCAGTTACGTAGGCGGGAACGAGTTGGGCCGCACGGACATGCCAGCCCACGACAGACTAGTCGACGACGTCGCCATCGTCACGGGTGCCGGTCGCAACATCGGGAAGGCCATCGCCACGACGTTCGCCCGGGAGGGGGCGAGCGTGGTGGTG
Organism: uncultured Halobacteriales archaeon; assembly: GCA_964628745.1. Lineage (GTDB taxonomy): Archaea > Halobacteriota > Halobacteria > Halobacteriales > Hikarchaeaceae > CAZVOR01. The sequence continues at coordinate 6,607 of CAZVOR010000036.1, read as the reverse complement.
GCGGACGTCGACGAGGACAGCGCGACCGAGGTGGCCGCGGCGATCGAGGCCGACGGCGGGCGCGCGACGCCGTTCGCCGTCGACGTGACCGACGAGGCGCAGGTCGAATCGCTCGTGGCCGACACCGAGCGCCGGTACGGGCCGGTCGACGTCCTGGTCAACAACGCGGCCGTCAACGAGCGCTCGGGACTGTTCGAGCTGACGGTCGAGGAGTTCGACCGGGTCATGGCCGTGAACCTCCGGGGGACGTTCCTGTGCACGCGTGAAGCCGCGAGGTCCATGATCGACTCCGGCGGCGGGCGGATCGTGAACGTCGCCTCGGCGACCTCGGCTCACGTCGGCCGACCGAACGCCGTCGCGTACGCCACGTCCAAGTGCGGTATCCTCAACTTCACCCGGTCGGCCGCCAGGGCGCTGGCGGAGCACGACGTCCGCGTGAACACGCTCTCGCCGTCCCGGACCGGCTCGCCGGTGGGCGAGGCCGAGACCCGGACCGGGCCCGCGGCGGACGACATCCTCGTCGGCCGGTGGGGGGAGCCCCGGGACCAGGCCGACGCGGCGCTGTACCTGGTCTCCGACGAGTCGGGGTTCGTCAACGGCACGGAGCTGCGGGTCGACGGCGGAAGCCTGGCGTGAGTCCGCGACTCGCGCCCGCTCCCGCAGTCCGACGCCCCACGCCGACGGTCAGTCCTCGCCCCCGTCCGTCCCGCCGACGGACAGGTACGCCTCCTCGAGCGCGAGGACCTCCGACACCCCCTCGAACTCGTAGAGGTCGCCCACCGGGAGCGCCTCGTTCTCGCGCTCGAACTGCCGTATCTCCTCGACGCCCCGCTCTCCGAACCCGCGCATGAACTCGTGTGTCGCGACGATGGTCGGGGTCATCGACCCGTGGAAGCACGCCAGGGTGTACCCGTGCTCCGACAGCGTCTCGAGGGACAGTCGCGGGGAGACGCTCCTGAGCACGCCGCTGTAGTTGTACAGGAGTGGCGCGTCGACGCCGTCGCCGATGCGTCTGACCTCCTCCTCCGTCGTCGGCGCGTCGACGAAGACCACGTCCGCGCCGACGCCGTGGAACGCGTTCCCCCTCGCTATCGCCTCCGCCACGCTTCCGTCCTCGGCCCCGAGGGCGTCCGTGCGCGCGATGACGACGAACGACTCGTCGATGTCGTCGCGGACGTCGCAGACGGCCGCCACCTTCCGGACGGCCTCGTCGCGCGGGACGACCCGTTTGCCCGACAGCTGGCCGCACCGCTTCGGGTCGACCTGGTCCTCGATGTAGAGCCCCGCCGCCTCCGTGTTCCTGATCACCTCCCGGGCCGTCCGTCGGGCGTTGAGGAAGTTCCCGAAGCCGGTGTCGACGTCGGCGAACACCGGGGCCTCGACCGCGTGCGAGATGTTCCGGACGATGCTCACCATCTCGGGCATGGTGGTGTAGCCCGTGTCGGGCAGCCCGAGGGCGCTGACCGAAGCGCCGTGGCCGGTGATCCCGATGGCGTCGAAGTCCAGGGTGTCGGCCACCCTGGCCGTCAGCGCGTCGTGGACGAGCGGGGCGACCGTCGCCCCGGCCGACTCCACTAGCTGGCGGAATGCGTCCCGTCGTTGCATGCGATGAACACTCCCCCACCCTGGACTCCCGCTTCGCATATCCCTTTCGACGGGGGACGCTCCCCGGACGCGCGGGGCCGGGGCGCGTCGACCGTCCTCGCACCCCGGCTGCCGACGGAACGGACAGCGGAGGCGGAGCAGGGTTTAACTGGCCGAGGATGCTGTGTCGGCTCGATGGTAACGCTGCTGACGGAGGAGGATATCGCGTCGCTGCTGTCGATGGACGACGCCGTCGACGTCATCGAACGCACGTTCGAACGGCTCGGCGAGGGGGAGGACGTGAACCGCCCGAGGGACCGCGTCCGGTCCCCCGGGCTCCGCCTCCAGCTGATGGGCGGCGCGTGCCCGGCGCTCGGCGTCTCCGGCGCCAAGATCTACAACACGACCCGCGAGGGGACCCGGTTCCTGGTCGCGCTGTTCGACCAGGAGACCGGCCGGCCGCGAGGGCTCATCGAGGCCGACGAACTGGGCCGGCTCCGGACCGGGGCCGCGAGCGGGGTGGCGACCAGGCACCTGGCGCGGGACGACGCCACGCGCGTTGGAATCATCGGGACCGGTCACCAGGCCGAGGGCCAGCTGGAGGCGGTCGCGGCGGTCCGCGAGCTCGAGACGGTGAAGGCGTTCTCCCGGACGCCGGAGCACCGGGAGGCGTTCGCCGAGACCATGGCGGACCGGATACGGACCGACGTGGTCCCCGTCGACGACGCGGCGGCGGCCGTCGCCGACGTCGACGTCCTGATCACCATCACGTCGTCGTCGGAGCCCGTCTTCGAGGACGAGCACCTCGACGACGGCGTCCACGTCAACGCGGCCGGTTCGAACTCCATCGCCCGACAGGAGCTCCCGACCAGGACCGTCGTCGGGGCGGACCGGATCGTCGTCGACTCGGAGGCGCAGGCGCGAGCCGAGGCCGGGGACCTCGTGACGGCGATGGAGATCGGGCTCGTGTCGTGGGAGGCCGTCCGCGAGCTCGGCGACGTCGTCGCCGGGTACGCTCCCGGGCGGGAGTCCAGCGAGGACACGACGGTCTTCGAGTCGCTGGGGCTCGCCGTGCAGGACGTCTCGCTCGGCGCGCTCGCACTCGAACGCGCGGAGGAGCAGGGAGTCGGGCGGGACGTCCCGCTGTTCGAGGAGTAACCCCCGGTTCGCCGGCGGGGTTACAGGACGCGGGGTTCGACGTCGAGCGACGCGTCGGCGTTGACCGCCGCTATCAGTTCCTCGAAGCCGTCGGGGTCGGGTCTGGAGCCGTCGACGTAGCCGTAGTGGATGGGGATGGCCACGTCCGGCTGGACCATGTGGACCGACCAGTGGGCGTCGCCGAGGCTCTGGACGTACGCGCCGCCGATGGGAACGAACATGACGTCGACGTCGACTCCGGCCATGTGGTCCAGGGGGTCGGTGTCCCCGGGGTGGTACAGCGAGACCCCGCCGACCTCGAAGACGTATCCGACGCCCTGCCCTTCGGGATGGAACGGTTCGCCGGGGTTCCGCATCCGGACCAGGTTGTGGGCGGGGACCGTCTCGAGCGGCACGCCCGCCGCGGTGTGTGACTCGTTCGCACCCACGGTGACGACGTTCCCGGATTCGATGTCCGCGGTGTCGCTCGCCTCGTGGACGACCACGGCGGCCGAATCCTTCGCCACCCGGTTGATGGCGCCCGGGTCGAAGTGGTCCCAGTGCTCGTGGGTGCTCAGCACCAGGTCCCCCGCGGGTTCGTCGCCGGAGAGCGCGTCGTCGAACACGTCGACGTAGACCCGCGCCTCGGGGGACTCGACCCGGACCGCGCTGTGCGACAGGCGTTCGATCTCGAGGCCGTCGACGGTGGTCCGTCGAGTTGCCATGGCGGACCTACCCCCTGGCCCGACAACAACGTTCCGGCGGTGCCCTGGTTCCGGCGGTACCCGGCGGGCAGAGGGTGATCGTCCTCCCCCGACCGGAGTCCGGACGTCGAAGCGGCGAGCGACGCCCCGCCCGTCATCCTTTATACCGGCTTGCGCCGAAGCGGGGAGTCACGATGAACCTTCGCGACCGCATCGGCGTCGACCTCGGCACCCGCGGCGACAGATCGGTCCTCGAGTGCGTGTCGTGGGCGGCCGAGCACGACGTCCGGTTCCTGGACATCCGCATCGACGACCGGCTGCCCGAGGGGTTCGACGACGCGGAGGCCGAGGAGATCCGCGAGACGTGCGACGCCGGCGGCGTCAACCTGGGACTGCACAACGAGTCGGCGGTGAACATGGCCGAGGTCTCCCCCTTCGTCCGGGAGGCGACCGAACGCTACCTGTTCGCCTACCTCGAGGCCGCCGGGACGCTCGGCGCCGAGTGGCTCGTCGTCCACGGCGGCTTTCACTTCGGCGATTACGACGTCCGGTCCGAGGCGGCGATCGACCTCCTCGGGCGGGCCGACGACCGCTCGGGCGACGCGGCGCTCCTCCTCGAGAACCACAACCCGGAGCCGGCGGACGGCGAGATCCAGTACATGCCGGTGACCGTGGACGAGTGCGAGCAGTTCTTCGGGAGGCTGGACCTCGGCTGGGCGTTCACCGTCAATCACGCCCACATGCGACCCGCGGGGATCGACGGCTTCCTCGACGAGCTGCCCGTCCACCGGTGCGGCGAGGTACGCATCGCGGACAACCGCGGGGACGTCGAGGAGCACCTGTTCCCCGGCACGGGGACCATCGACTTCGTCTCGCTGTTCGACCGGCTGGAGAGCGGCGGGTTCGACGGCCACTACATGCTCGGGTTCGGCACCCCCGAGGAGATGCTCGACGGCCGGGACTACCTGGTCGACCTGGTCGGCTGACGTCGGCCCGCGGGCCCCCGCCGGAGGCGGTCGGACGCGGGTCGGCGGGGGGAGTGTGCGACCGCCGCGCCGCCAGGACCGTCCCGGGTCGCTGGTCGACGCGTCTCGGGAGCGGGCCCCGTCCGGATGAACGGGACGGGGACCGGACGACGCCGCCACGGCGCCGCCGGCTGGAGCGGGCGATATCCCAACACCAATATACCTCGTGAGCGAAGAGGGCGAGACCGATCGTGCCCTCCCGGCAGTTAACTGTTCTCCAGGATTTCCAGTCCCTGTTGCGGGAACTATGGCGCGATGGCAACGGCTGGATACTCGTCACGGTCGGGGCCGGGTGGTTCCTCTCCATCGGGGTCCGGTACGTCTACCCGTCGCTCGTCCCGTTCTTCCGGACGGCGTTCGACCTCGACCTCGTGGTCGCCGGACTGCTGCTGAGCGCCCTCTGGTTCGCGTACGCGTTCGGCCAGTTCCCGGGGGGCGTCCTGGGCGACCGGGTCGGCGAGGGGAACATCCTCGTCGTCAGCATGGCCGTCTCGACGCTCGCGGTGGCGCTCGTCGCGGTGTCGTTCGACCTGTGGCTGCTGTTCGCCGCGACGATCGCCTTCGGGTTCGCGTCGGCGCTGTACGGGACGACCCGCTTTACCATCTTCACCGACATCTACTCCGACGAGGCCGGGACCGCGGTCGGCATCACCATGGCCGCCGGGAGCGTCGGCAACACCGTCCTCCCGGCGGCCGCCGCGGCGGTCGCGGCCTACGCGACGTGGCGGCTGGGGTTCGGGCTGCTCGTGCCGGTGTTCATCGTGACCACGGTCGCCATCTGGTACGTCGTGCCGGGGCGGACCTCGAGCGTGCGGACGGCGACCGACCCGCTGTCGCTCAAGAACGGGCGTCAGGTGCTCGCCGCCGTGACGGCGGGCGGCATCCCGGTCGTCGTCACCATCCACATCCTCCTCGCCTTCGTCAGCCACGGCTTCCTCGGGTTCTACCCGACCTACCTGGTCGACGTCAAGGGCTTTTCCCCGCAGCTCGCCGCGGTGCTGTTCGGCCTGTACTTCGCCGTCGGAATCGTCATCCAGCCCGCCGTCGGCATGACGAAGGACCGGTTCGGGTCGCGACCCACGCTGGTCATCATCACGGGGGCCCTGTTCCTGGGCCTCGTCGCGGTCCAGTTCGGTCGGACCGCGGTTCACTTCGCGCTGCTCACCGTGCTCATCAGCCACCGGAACGGGCTCGGCGTGGTGACCAACACGTACATCGCCGAGTCGCTCCCGGAGGAGATCAAGGGGTCGGGGCTCGGGCTGCTCCGGACGAGCTGGGCCCTCATCGGGGCGACGAGCCCGATCTTCGTCGGCTACCTCGGCTCGCTCGGCCGGCTGAACTTCGCGTTCCTCGTCCTCGCGGGCATCGCGGCGTCCGGGACGATCCTGGCGGCCTTCGTCTCGGAGGGGTAGGCGCCCCGCCGGACGGCCTCAGCCGGTCGCCAGCAGCTCGGTGAGCTCGGTGACGTCGTGCCGCTCGAGGTCCCTGACGACGTCGACGACGTCGTCGAGGCGCTCCTCGGGCAGGACGCCGTCGGCGATCTCGTGGAACTTCCGCTCGTGTTGCTCCCACGACATCGGGTTCGACGGGTGCCCCTCGTAGGCGGCCTTCTCGATGGTGGCCTTCTCGCCGTCCGCGGTCTCGACGGTGATCCGGTAGGGCTGTTCGCCCGCGTGGGACCGCTCGGTGAACGCCGGGTCCTCCGCCACCTCGATGGTCCCCATGAGGCGGCGGACGTCGTCGCTCGCGATCCGGTCGTCGGTGTACTGTTCCTTCAGGAGCTGGCCGTCCAGCGCGGCGGCGGCGAGCGTGTACGGCACGCTGTGGTCCGCCTGCTCCCGGTTCTCCGGCGCGTGCCGGTCGCCCTCGCCGCCGCCCATGACGTGGTGGGCGCTCTCGTAGGTCTCGACCCGGATCCGCTCGATGGCGCGCGGGTCGATGCGCTCCCGGTCGAGGAGTTCGAGCAGCGCGTCGATGCCGGTCTGGGCGTGGGTCCCGGCCATATACTTCTTGGTCATGACCCGGGGGAGCCACTTCCCGGGGGCGAACTCGACCTCGAACTCCCGGCCCTGGACGATCTCCTGCCAGCCCTTCTGCCCCTCGATGGCGTCGACCGGCCCCTCCATCCCGTTGTCGACGAGCATCGCGGTGTAGACG
>CAZVOR010000035.1:9325-18224 GCA_964628745.1 uncultured Halobacteriales archaeon | reverse complement strand
GCGTCGTGGGCGACCCGCTCGTCGAGGCGGTCCGGGCGGCCGCTCGTCGCCGCCGCGGCCCGGCCATGACCGTGCTGCTCACCGACGACGCCGACCCGGCGGGCGTCCGCCGGGCGGCGCGGCTCGCCCGGCGCGGCGAGGGCCGCGCACTGGTCTACCTGACGCCGACCGTCCTGTTCGAGCCCGCCGGGCTTGGCGACCTCGAGTCGGCCTACGACCGGTACGTCGCGTTCGAGGACGAGCGACGCGCGCTGGCCCGGCACGACCGCGTCGAGGCCTACGAGGAGGCGCTCGGCGACCGGCTCGAGGCGGTGCTCGCGGCGGGCCGGCGGCGCCGCCGACGGGTCCGGGGAGGCACCTGAGGATGGCGGCGCCCGCCCGCGGCGGTTCGGCGGCCGGCCGGACTTGGCTGGGCGCGCTCGGCGCGCTCGCCGTTGCCGCGAGCCTCGCCTGGGTGGCCGGGCCGGCGGGCCTCGCGATCGCCGCGGCCCTCGCGGCGGCCTGGTGGTGGCTGCCCGGGCCCTACGCCGTCGCGGCCGGGCACGTCGCCGCGCTGCCCGTCCTGCCGACCGGGCTCGACCCCGTGCTGGTCGTCGCGCTGGAAGCGGGCTTCCTCGGCATCCTCGGGGCGCCGGTCGCGCGCGGTCCCCACCGGCCGTCGACCCTCGCAGTCCTGGCGCTCGCCGGGCTCGGGCTCGGCGCGGTCGCCTGGCACGGCTGGTACGCCTGGGGGCCGCGGTGGCTGGCCGGCGCCGCCGTGGTGGGAGCCGTCGCCGCGGGCGGCTACGGCCTGCACCGCTACTCGGTCGTCTCGCTGGCGCAGCGCGGGGTGGCGCGCCGGCCGTGAGCGCCCCCCGGGAGGAGCCGTCGGCCGCGGCGACCGACGCGGAGCGCCTCGCCGACCTCCGGGCGCGGGCCGAGCTGCTCGCCGAGGAGAACCGGCGGCTGCGCGAGTCCTACGGGCGCCTCCGCCGGACGCGACACCGCCGGACAGCGCTTGGGCTCGGGGCCCTCGGGCTCGTCGCGCTCGCCGGGGCGGCGCTGTTCCCGGACGTCCGCGTCGTGCTCGTCGCCCTCGGCGCCACCGGCCTGTTCGGCGGCCTGCTGACGTGGTACCTGACGCCCGAGCGGTTCGTCGCCGCCGAGGTCGGCGAGCGGGTCTACGCCGCGCTCGCGGGGAACGAGGCCCGCATCGCGGCCGAGCTCGGCCTCTCGGAGGCCCGCGTCTACGTGCCGCTGCCGGACGACCCGGACCGCGAGGCCGCCCTCTACGTGCCGCAGGCGGTCGAGACAGCCGGCGAGTCGGCCCTCGCGACCGACGCGTCGCGCGTTCCCGACCCGGCCGAGCTGGCCGACGCCTTCGTGCTCCCCGGCGACGCCGGGCGGCGCGGCCTCGCGCTCGAGCCGACCGGCGGGCCGCTGCTCGCCGAGCTCCGCGAGTCGCTGCCGGGGGGGCTCGGCGACGAGCCGCGGGCCCTCGTCGACCAGCTCGCCGACGGGCTCCACGAGGGCTTCGAGCTGGTCGATTCGGCCCACCCCGAAGTCGACGCGGCCGACCGCCGGGCCGCGCTGGCCGTCTCGGGGAGCGCGTTCGGCGCCGTCGACCGGTTCGACCACCCGGTCGGCTCCCTGTTCGCGGTCGGCCTGGCGGCCGGGCTGGGCGAGCCCGTCCGGCTCGAGGCGGCCCGGACCCCCGACGGCCGCGGCGAGTACCTCCTCACCGCCCGGTGGGCGACGGACGGCGAGGGGACTGCCGGGGACGCGGCGGGCGGCGAGGAGACGACCGGCGAGGCGGCGAACGACGATGTCGCGGACGGCGGGACGGCGGACGGCCGGGCCGGTTAGCTACCCGTCCGCGTCCGCGCCGCCGTCGCCGACGGCCCGCGAGCCCTCGGGTGCCGTCACGCCATCCGGGACGGGGACGGTGTCGAGGATCTCGTCGACGATGGCCTCGGGCGCGAGGTCGCTGAGCTCGGCGTCGGTCGACAGCACGAGCCGGTGGACCAGGATGGGCGCCGCCAGCGACTTCACGTCGTCCGGGATGACGTACTCGCGGCCGCGGACTGCGGCCAGCGCCTTCGCGGCGTTGAGGAACGCCAGCGACGCCCGCGGCGAGGCGCCGTGCTCGACGTCGGGGCTCTCGCGGGTCGCCCCGACGAGGTCGAGGACGTACTCCTTGACCTTGGGGTCGACGAAGACGGCCGCGACCGCCTCGCGGGCCTCGGCGATGGCGCCGTCCGCGACGACCGGCTCGACGACGTCGGCGTCGAGCGTCGGCTGCTCGTCGAACCGGTCGAGCAGGGCGAGCTCCTCCTCGCGGCTGGGCAGCCCGGCCGCCAGCTTCAGCTGGAACCGGTCGCGCTGGGCCTCCGGGAGCTCGAAGGTCCCCTCCAGCTCGATGGGGTTCTGCGTCGCGACGACCATGAACGGGTCGGGCAGCGGGAGCGTCTCGCCCTCGATGGTCACGCGGCGCTCCTGCATCGCCTCCAGCAGCGCGCTCTGGGTCTTCGGCGTCGCCCGGTTGAGCTCGTCGGCGACGACGACGTTGGCGAACACCGGCCCGCGCTGCAGCTCGAACTCGCCGGTGGCCTCCCGGTAGACGTGGGTGCCGGTGATGTCCGCGGGCAGGACGTCCGGTGTCATCTGGATGCGCCGGTACGACAGCGCCATCGACCGCGCGAACAAGTTCGCTATGGTCGTCTTCGCGACGCCGGGGACCCCCTCGAGCAGGACGTGTCCGCGGGTCAGCAGCGCGACGGTCAGCCGCTCGACGAGCGCCTCCTTGCCGATGAGGACCTGCGCCATCTCGTCGCGGACCGCCGCGTGGAGGCTCGCGGGGTCAGTCATCGCCCCGCGATTGCCCGCGGGACGACATAAGCCCTCCCACGACGCGGCGGGCCCGCTCGTCGTCCCAGTCCGGGTGGGTCCGGCGCAGGTGCTCGAGGAGCTCGGCCTCCGTGGCGCCGGGCGGGCGTCGCTCGGCGGCGACCGTCGACCGCCCGAGCGGCAGCCGGGCGAGGTCGCCGCGGCGCCAGGCGGCGAGCGCTCCGAGGCCGAGCGCGCCCGCGAGCGCCTGCAGCCACGCGGACTCCCGGAGGACCAGCACCGCCAGCGACAGCGGCGGGAAGCCGCCGGCGTGGGAGTAGTCGAGCAGGACCCGGTCGGCGCCGGCGAACAGGTTCCCGACGAACGCCCGGTTGCCGGGTCGCTCGAGCATCACGTTGATGAACAGGCTCGGGTCGCCGGCGACGACCAGCGTGCCGTCCCCGACCGACTCGGCCGTGACGACGGGATACGTATCGAGGCGCTCGGCGTCGTCGAGTGCACCGTCGCGGTCGGCGTCGGCGTACGCGTAGCCGGAGGTCGCGACGAGCACGGTCGCCCCGTTCGGCGCCACCGCCGAGGGGTGGTTGAGCGTCACCTCGTCGACGCCCGCCGTCAGGGGGTGCGCGGAGACGTTCGTCGCCACCGGCAGGGCGGGCGACCGGTGGTGCTCGCGCTCGTCGCGAAGCGGCGTCCCGTCGATGCGGGCGTCGGCGCCCAGCCGGTCCAGCAGCGGGTTCGCGTGCGGCCCGAAGTCGTCGGCCACCACGAGCGTCCCGCCGCGCTCGACGAACCGCCGGAGCGCGCGCGCCTCCGCCGCGTCGTACGGCTCGGCCGGCGCGAGCACGACGGCCACGGTCCCGCCGGCGTCGGCCTCGTCGTACGCCGCGACGTCGCGGACGACCGTCGACTCGACACCGACGTCGCGGGCGACGCCCTGGAGGTCGGCGGCGCCGTCCCAGGCGGGGTTGTAGGCGCCGAACGCGGCCGCCGACGTGCTCGCGGCGACGACGAGCGCGACCAGCGTCGCCGCCGCGAGGCCGACGAGCAGCGCCCGGGGGACGTCCCACCCGCCGGTCCACGGGGCCACTCAGACCACCCCCGGCGGGAGGATCTCGAGGACGCGACGCACGACGATGTACCCGAAGACCGCCAGCCCGGCGAGGACGAGCCACTTCAGCCGCGCCCGCCAGCGCGGCGCGACGTCGAACGGCGCCGTCAGCTCGACGACGACGAGGAAGCCGATGAGCGAGACGACGAAGAACAGCTCGTAGGAAAGCGATTCGAGCAGGGCCAGCGCCAGCACGGTCCCGAGCATCCACGCCAGCTGGCCGTGGACGAACCGGAGCCGCCGCGCGGTGGCCATCGTCGGGCGCGGTTTCGCGGGGCGGACCGTAAACCCAGCGGCGGCGTCCGGCGTCGGGCCGACCGACTACCGTCTGGTAGGTAACCCTCGACAACCTGTCTCTTCCGGTAGCTACCCGGCGCTTTCCGGCCCCTGAGTGGACAGAATCGTTATGCCATAACGACAGCCTACCACCGTCGATGCGACTGGAGCGTGGGCCGCCGTGACCGATCTCGAGCCCGCACCGAGACGGCTGGCCGGGGCCCTCCGGGCGTCGGCGGACGAGGCGGTCCGATTCGTCCGCGGCGTCGCGTTCTGGGTCGGCGTCGCCCTGCCCTTCGTCTACCTCCCGCTCATGGTCGGCGGGATCACCCGGTTCGAGCTCGTGACGTTCGTCGGCGCCATCGTGGTCAACTACCTCGCGCTGCTGCTCGGGTCGGGCTACCGGCGACCCGTCCCGGCCCGAGACTGAGGCGGGCGGGCCGGGTCGAGGGCGTCGCCGCGGCGTACGGCCCGCCCGACGGTATCGAAGCGCCTAACCCGCCCGACGCGGCAGGGTCGGACATGTGGCCCTGGGGGCACCTCGCCGTCGGCTACCTGCTGTACTCCCTCGGGCGGCGCTGGCGCGGCGGGCGCCCCGGCTTCCCCGAGGCCGCCCTGGTGGCCCTCGGCACGCAGGCCCCCGACCTCGTCGACAAGCCGCTGGCCTGGAGCCTCGGCGTCCTCCCGGCCGGGCGGACGCTCGGGCACTCGCTGCTCGTCGCCGCCGTCGTCCTCGCCGTCTGCCACGCGGTCGTCGCGCCGCGGTACGGCCGGCTCCCCGTCGTCGCCTTCGGGGTCGGCTACCTCTCGCACCTGCTCGCCGACCTCCCGCCGGAGCTGCTCGCCGGCGAGGTCGGGCGCGCGAGTTACCTGCTCTGGCCGCTGCTCGCGCCGCCGCCGTACGAGCTCGAGCCGTCGTTCGTCGCGCACCTGCAGGCCTACGAGCTCGGGCCGTACGAGGCGTTCCAGCTGCTGCTGTTCGGCGTGGCGGTCGGGGTCTGGTACCGCGACGGGGCGCCGGGGCTCGCCGGGACGCGGGCGCGGCTCGCCCGCTGGACGCGCTGAGCCGACGGCCCGTTCGCGTCGGAGCACTCTACTCGGATTCCCGGTATCAATCGATGTAATCGCCGGCGTCGACGCCCGTTCGCCACGCGCGTCAGGCTCGGCGGAGCTCTCCAGATGGGCCGTTTCTCCCCGGAGCACCCCGTAATTCCTCATATAGGCCCCGGCGTACCCCGAACGGGAGCAATTATCGATTCGCGAAATCGTTAGGAGGCTGCGATGGCTAGAGGACAGTGTCGCGACGGACCGGCGGCACCACCCGACGATGAACGACCGCGCCCTCGCGCTGCTGCGGTTCGACTTCGTGCTCGGCGGGAGCGACGGTGCGGTGGGCGACGCGCTCGGGGAACACTTCGGCGACCCGGTCGAGCGGACCGCGTGGCGCGACGCCGGCGACGCCGAACACGAGGCGCTCACGTTCGCGGCCGACGGCGCGGACGTCCTCGGACTGCCCCCGGAGCTCCAGACGGCGACGATCCGGGTGCGCGACGTCACCGACGCCATCACCGCGGTGCTGACGTTCGCGACCATCGACGAGCGCCAGTTGTCCGTGGAGGGGGCGGGCGAGAGCGAGGGCGTCGATAACGAGCGAATCCGTGACTGGGAACGCAGTCTCGGCGCCGTCCGCTCCCTCCTCCCGGGCGACGAACGGGGTCCGGAGACGACGGTGTTCTGGCTGGACCCCGGTTCGCTGCCGGACGAGCTGGCGACGCGACCGGTCGACCTCGCCGCGGCGGAGCGGTCGCTATCGGGCGACGAGGCGCCCGAACCCCTCCAGCCGTTCGGCGCCCGGTCCGAGGGTGGATCCGCGCTGCTCGACGGCGAGACGCTGGTCCTGCCCCGCGTCCCCCGACAGCTGTGGGGGACGCTCCTCGCCATCGACCTCGAGGGGCACCTCGCGTCGACCGTCGCCTCGGGCGACCGACGGTTACGCGGGCCCTGGGACGACCTCGCCGCCCTCTACGCCGTCCACTACTGGTGCCTTGCCCGCAGGGAGGACGTGGCCGGGTTCGAGGCGCGGCTGGACGACGCCGTCGCCGCGCTCCCCCCGGCCGGAGCCGCCGTCGACCCCGTCGAGTACGACCGGTCGGCGGCGACCATCCACGAGCTCCTGGAGGACTGGAGCGCCCTCGACGCGCGCGTGGACGAGGAACGCGCCGCGCTGCGCCGCCGGCTCGACGAAGCCTCGTCCCGCCTCGACGGCCGCGCCCGCCGGCAGGCCCGCGACGACGACGGAACGGAGCTGCACGTCGACTACGTCCACCAGCTGGAACGCGAACTCGAGCGCGTGCGGCGGGAGTCCGAACGGATAGCTGCCCGGCTCGACGCGCTGTCCGCGACGTTCCAGGGCCGGCTGTCGATCGCCGCGACCCGCGAGACTGTGGAGCTACAGCGGCGCGTCGGCGACTGGCTGGCTGGCCGCCTCGAGCAGGGGGACCGGCTCCGCTGGCCCGTGGCCGCGGTCGGGGCGCTCCTCGTCGTCCTCGCCGCCGACGCGCTCATGACCGGCGGGCTCGAGGCGTTCGTCGACCGGCTGTTCGAGGCGGGCCTGGCGGCGTTCACGACGCAGGTCGTCGCCGGGGTCACGCTGCTGGTCGTCGCGGTGGCGACGGCCGCCTACCTGCGATCACGAGACGACGCGCGCCGGTAGCCCGAATCGATCGTCGCGCCGCCGCCCTCGCACCCGCTCCCGTCGCTCCCCCGTCCGGTCGTCGAGAAGCCTCGTTCGCGGTCGAGCGGGCCCGGGTGCCAGTCACCCACCGCCCCGAAACGCGGTGCGTCGGGGTCGCCGGAGAACGGCGTATTATTTCGGATGCTGCCCGTCGGTAACTGACCAGTAAGGATATACCGGGATGCAGGTATCTGGCAACCGTGCGAATCGATACCGTATCACGGCGGACGTTCCTCTGCGGGGTCGGCGCGGGCGCGCTGACGGTCGGGATGGGCGGCGCGGCGGCCGACGCTCCCGGGCGCCACATCGTGGGGACGAGCTCGCGGGCGGCGGCCGACGCGGCGGTGGCCGCCGCCGACTCGGTGCGCCGGGTGCTCGACTTCGGCGACATCGGGCAGGCGGTCGCGGGCCGGTTTGCCGAGCCAGCGCTCGAGCGCCTCGCGCGGCGGCCCGACGTCCGGTACGTCGAGGCGGACGGCCGGTACCACGCCATCGCCCAGACGCTGCCCTGGGGGGTCGACCGCGTCGACGCGGACGTCGTCCACGATAACGGGGAGACCGGGGGCGACAGCGACGACGGCGAGGGCGGCGCCGACATCGCCATCATCGACACGGGCATCGACGACGACCATCCCGACCTGGACGCGAACGTCGGCGCGGGTCGGGCGTTCGTCGGCTGCCGGGGGCCCAACTGCAACGAGTCGTGGTCCGACGACAACGACCACGGCACCCACTGCGCCGGCATCGCGGACGCCGAGGACGACAGCGATGGCGTCGTCGGCGTCAGCACGGAGGCGACGCTGCACGCGGTGAAGGTGCTCGACAGCAACGGCTCGGGCTCCTGGTCCGACGTGGCGGCCGGCATCGAGTGGACCGCCGACCAGGGCTACGACGTCGGCAGCATGAGCCTCGGCGGCTCCTCGGACTCCCGGACAGTGCGGGACGCGTGCCAGTACGCCTACGGCGAGGGCGTCCTCCTGGTCGCCGCCGCCGGCAACAGCGGGCCCTGCACGGACTGCGTGGGCTATCCCGCGAGGTACGACACCGTCGTGGCGGTCAGCGCGACCTCGGAGGACGACTCGCTGGCGGGTTTCTCCTCGACGGGCCCCGAGGTCGAACTCGCCGCGCCCGGCGAGGCCGTCTACTCGACGGTCATCGGCGGGTACGACACCTTCTCCGGCACGTCGATGGCCTGTCCGCACGTCTCGGGCGCCGGCGCCCAGCTGATGGACGACGGCTACACGAACACGGAGGCACGCCGGCGGCTCGAGGATACCGCCGAAGACATCGGGCTGTCCGCGGACGAGCAGGGGGCGGGGCTGCTCGACGTGGAGGCCGCCCTGGGCGGGAGCACCGACGGCGCCCCGTCCGTCTCGTGGGCGAACCCGTCGGATGGCGAGGAGGTGTCGGGAACGGTGACCGTCCAAATCGACGCCAGCGATACGGAGGACGCCGACGACTCGCTGACCGTCGAGTACCGCGTCGACGGCGGTTCCTGGCGGCCGGCATCCTATGACTCCTCGTCGGGTTATTACGAGGATTCCTGGGACACGGCGTCCGTTTCGGAGGGCGACCATACGCTCGACGCCCGGGCGACCGACAGCGCCGAGAACACCTCGACGGCCACCATCTCGGTGACGACGGAGAACACGGACGACGCGCCGAGCGCGTCGTGGGTGAACCCGAGCGATGGCGACGCGGTCAGCGGCTCGGTCGCCGTCCGAATCGACGCCGCCGACGACCGTGATTCGGGCAGCGACCTCGCGGTCGAGTGGCAGGTCGACGACGGGACGTGGCAGCCCGCGACCTACAGCTCCGACTCCGGATACTACGAGGATTCCTGGGATTCGACCGGGGTTTCCGACGGCGACCACGTCCTGGACGCCCGGGCGACGGACCAGAGCGGCAACACCAGCGCCGAAGCCAGCGTCGCGGTCGCGGTGGACAATACCAGC
>CAZVOR010000035.1:2446-9225 GCA_964628745.1 uncultured Halobacteriales archaeon | reverse complement strand
CCGACTGGGACGTCGGCGACGGCGACGGCGACCTCGCCACGGTGGTCGTCGAGGTGGTCGACTCGGGCGGCTCGGTCGTCGACTCGTCGGCCCACGACGTGGGCGGCAGCGACGCCACGGGCACCGACGAGTTCAAAATCAAGCACGCCAACGGAGCGACGTTCGACGTGACGCTCACCGTCACCGACGCGGCCGGGACGTCGGCCTCGGAGACAGCGACCGTCACCGAGTAGGCGCGCGAGTGGCCCGCTCGCCGGTTTCCCCCACACTGCGGGCGGCAAACCTCTTTAGCGCTTGACACCGATGGGGGACCATGCCGCTCGACGGACAGCTCGAGGTCACCGTCGACCAGGGGGTCGTCGAGCTCGCGTTCACCGTCGAGAACGCCGGCGTCGAACCCGTCGAGCTGGAGTTCGGAAGCGGCCTGACGGCCGACTTCGCCGTCTTCGACGGCGAGACCGAGGTCTGGCGCTGGAGCGACGGCCGGCTGTTCACGCAGGTGATGCGGAGCGCGACGCTGGCGCCCGGGGAGTCGTTCTCGCAGTCCGGGACGTGGGAGGACCCGGAGCCCGGCGAGTACGTGGGGAAGGCGACGCTGGCGGCCCGGAACGTGGCCCTCCGGTCGACCGCCGGCTTCGCCGTCTGAGGGCGGTCAGCCGTCGCGGCGTGACGCGGCGCGGCGGTCGGTCTCGGCGGCGCCAGCGGACCCCTTGTGCCGGATGAAGCCGTCGCTTCGCACGACGACCGTCTCGTCGCCGACGGCGAACTCGAGCCGCCAGGAGGCATCCTCCCGCTGGCGGGCGTGCTCGTACAGCATGTCGAGGGCCTCCGGGTCGATGTGCTCGTAGAGCCGGAAGTCGCCGTTCGTCGGCTCGACGCCGAGCTGCATGGCGATCATGCCCGCGATGGCCGTGCTCAGCGTCTCTCGCGGCAGCCGGATGCCGATGTCGCGGGAAACGTACTGTCCGAGCGCCTTCGAGTTGCCGGGCTCCGAAGCGGCCATGGCGATAGCATGCCGGCCGGGGACATGAATTTCAGTCAGACGGGAGTCGGACGGGGCGAGCGGCGCATGCCGAGATGACGGTCGTCGGGCTCGCGCTGACGGTCGGTCGGCGAGTCCCCCGCCGGCGCTCACCGTCGAGTGCCCCGGCTGGCCAACCGCACCGGTAGAGCACGGCCAGCCCCGCCGGTAGCTCTATGTCGTTACCCTGCGATGTGTTATCGATTGCCATGTCAGCCCGGCAGCGCGACCACACGGTCGACCACCACCTGAGCGACGACGACCCGAACGTCCACCACGCCTGGGACAACCAGCTCGAGCCGGTCCTGACCGTCGCGCCGGGCGACGTCGTCCACTTCGAGTGCCGGGACGCCACCGACGGTCAGATCGACCGTGACAGCACGGTCGAGGACGTCCTCGAGGTCGACTTCGGTCCCGTCCACCCCCTCACGGGTCCCGTCGCCGTCGAGGGCCTGTCCGCCGGCGACGTGCTGCAGGTCGACCTGCTCGACGTCCAGCACCGGGGCTGGGGCTACACCACCTTCCTCCCGGGGGAGATGGGCCTCGGCCTCCTGCCCGAGCAGTTCCCGGAGCCGGGGCTCCACGTCTGGGAGCTCGACGGCGACGTCGGCCACTTCGTCGACGGCATCGAGGTGCCGCTCGCCCCGTTCCCGGGCGTCGTCGGCGTCGCGCCGGCCGAGCCCGGCGAGCACGACACGCTGCCCCCGCGGTCGGTCGGCGGGAACGTCGACGTCAAGCACCTCACCGCCGGCTCGACGCTGTACCTCCCGACCGCGGTCGACGACGGGCTGTTCTCGACGGGCGACTGCCACGCCGCCCAGGGCGACGGCGAGGTCTGCGTCACCGGCATCGAGGCGCCGATGGACGTCACGGTCCGGTTCGACGTGCGCACCGACCTGACCGTCGAGCAGCCGCAGTTCGAGACGGGCGGCCCGTTCACGCCGACGGGACGCGACGAGTCCATGTACGGCACCACCGGCATCGACGGCGACCTGATGACGGCGACGGAGCTGGCCGTGAGCCACATGCTCGACCACCTCGTCGAGCACCGCGGGCTCGACCGGGCCGAGGCCTACCTCCTCTGCTCGGCGGCCGTCGACCTGAAGGTCAACGAGGTGGTCGACGCGCCGAACTGGGTGGTCTCGGCGTACCTCCCGGAGAGCCTCTTCCCCTGACGGCCGCGGCGGCGGCCGAGCGGGGCTGACGGCGGGAGCTGGGTCATCGCAGCCGGCGTCGTGCGCCTGGTATGCGGGTCATATTTTTCCGCCCCGCCCCCCACCCGGCCGCCATGACCACCGGGTTCAGTCGCCGGCGGTTCCTCGAGGCCGCGGGCGCGTCGCTCGCCGTCGGCGCCGGCTGCACCGGCTCGTCGCAGCCGGTCACCGATACGGACGGTCCGGGGACCGCGCCGCCGGTCACGACCACGCCGCCGACGGGCACGGCGCCCCCCGAGCCGACCGCCACGACGCCGCCGGAGCCGACGGTCCCCGAGGCCGTCGGCCTCGAGACGATCGTCGACGGGCTGGACGCCCCGGTCGACGTCGCGTTCGCCCCCGACGCCGACCGGCGCTACGTCGCCGAGCAGGACGGCCGCGTGCTCGTCCACGGGGCGGAAGGCCTCCGCGAGGAACCGCTGCTCGACCTCACCGACGCCGTCGACCTCGGACGCGAGACCGGCCTGCTGGGCATCGCGCTGCACCCCGGGTTCGCCGACAACCGCCGCCTGTTCGTGCGGTACAGCGCGCCCGAGCGCGAGGGGACGCCATCCGACTACAGCCACACCTTCGTCCTCGCGGAGTTCCCCGTCTCGGCCGACGGGCAGCGGGCCGACCGCGACGCCGAGCGGACGGTCCTCGAGATCCCCGAGCCCCAGGGCAACCACAACTCGGGCGCGGTCGCCTTCGGGCCCGACGGACTGCTCTACGTCGGGGTCGGGGACGGCGGCTCGAGCGGCGACCGGGGCGACGGCCACGTCGACGACTGGTACGACGCGGTCGACGGCGGCAACGGCCAGGACGTCGAGGCGAACCTGCTCGGCAGCGTCCTCCGGCTCGACGTCGACGACGTCCCCGACGGGCGGGCGTACGCCGTGCCGGACGACAACCCGCTCGTCGGCTCGCCGGGGCTCGACGAGCAGTACGCGTGGGGCTTCCGGAACCCCTGGCGGCTGTCGTTCGACGGCGCCGACCTGTACGTCGGCGATGTCGGCCAGCGGAGCTACGAGGAGGTCGACCTCGTCGAACGCGGCGGCAACTACGGCTGGAACGTCAGGGAGGGGACCCACTGCTACGACGCCGACGAGTGCCCGTCGGCGACGCCGTCCGAGGTCAGGGGCGGCGAGCCGCTGATAGACCCGATCATCGAGTATCCGCGCTCGGACGAGCCGGTCAGCGGCATCAGCGTCATCGGGGGGCACGTCTACCGGGGGGACGCCCTGCCCGGACTGCGGGGCGCGTACCTCTTCGGCGACCTCGAGGTCGAGGGCCGGCTGTTCGTGGCCACGCGCCCCGAGGGAGGGGAGCTGTGGCCGACGGCCGCCGTCGGACTGGCCGGCGACGCCGACGAGCGGCTCGAGCGGCTCCGCTCGTTCGGCCAGGACGCCGCCGGGGAGGTGTACGCCCTGGGGACCGGCGACGGGGACGGGGGGCTGTATCGAGTCGTCCCCGCGGAGTGACGGGCGCGACGCCCGTGGCCGTCGCCCGCGGCAGGCGCGCCCGCGCCGCGGTCCCCGCGAGCGCCAAATCGGGGGTGATTTGGGAAATCACTTTAGAGGTGGCGCGGCGACCCCCGACGCAGGCATGGTACGGAACGACGCAGCTCGACGGCGGGCGCCAGGCGGCCGGCCGGCCGTCGTCGACGGGGACGGCGACCGGGGGGCGCGGAGACGAAATCGCGGGGTTCGCGGGCAGCCCCGACGGGGGGCGTGACCGTGCGCCGACGACGGTTCCTGGCCGCCTCGGCCGCGCTGGCGACGCCGCTGGTCGCGGGCTGTACGGGCGGGGGCGGCGGTCCCGTCGAGGTCGCGCTCGTCGACTTCGCGTTCGAGCCCGGCACCGACGAGCCGGTCGAGGTCTCGACGGGGACGACCGTCCGGTTCGTCTGGGAGACGGGCGGCCACAACATCGTCGTCGACAGCCAGCCCGACGGCGCGGACTGGGCCGGCCACGAGCCGCTCGAGGGCGCCGGGTTCGAGCACGAGCACACGTTCGACGTCGCCGGGGAGTACCACTTCTGGTGCCAGCCCCACCGCGGCATCGGGATGGTCGCCGACATCGTCGTCTCGGAGGAAAGCGGCGGGGGCGGGTTCTACGGGTAGCCGCCGGTCGACTGACCGTCACGTGCCCAACCGGTCGAGCGCACGGCCGGACCGGCGTAGGGCGTGGGGTCGGGGCTATTCGTACGGGGACCGGTGCGAGAAGATGCCGTCGACCAGAACAGGTCAGCGGAGGCCGGACGGGTCCCTGGAGGGACCGCGTTCGGGCAGGCTCGCGACGTCGGAGGGGCGCCCTTCACGGTCGACCGGCGGCTCGCCGTGTCGAGCGGGGACGTTACGCCGGGTCGACGGGTTGGCCGACGGAGACCTTCCCGCCCGCCGTCACGCTGACCTCGCGCCCGGCGTACGAAAATCGGAGCTCGGAGACACTCGCGCCCGACTCTACCCCGTTCTCGCCGGTTCCGAAGAACGCCTCAATCGCGTCGGGGTCGATGCTATCGTGAAGGCGGGGGAGGTCGAGCGGATCGACTCCCTTCTCCTCGGCGACCGCCATCACGATCCGCGTATTGATTGGATCTTCCATCGAATCACTCGTTCGCAGCGACCAGCGTCAACGGACGGGGCCGTAATAAATATTACTTCGTTATCACTCCCGATGACCCGATAATACTGACAGTTATACTGTCGGGAGAGAAAGAGAAAGGCCCATATCGGACAATCGACCGCGGCCCCCTCCGGCGAAAAGCAGCGGCTCCCGAATTGTTCGTTAATGTTCATTTACGAGGGCCGTCTGACGCCCGACAGACGCCGGCGCGTCGTGTCGGCCGGCCGGCCACCGTCGAGGAACGCCGGCGCTGCGTCCCGCGGTCACCCGGGACGCATGCTGTCCAGCCGGTAATGGTTGGTCGCGTGGCGCCTGACGACGACCAGGTAGTAGTGGCCGTCGAGCTCCGTCAGCTCCGCGTGGAACTCGCCGGGGTTGCCCGGGTTGAGCGAGGCCGGCGGGTCCCGGAGGTCGAACGTGAGGGTGCCGGCGTCCCCTCGGGCGCGGCCCGTCCGCCTCGCCTCCGCGTCGATCCGTTCGCCGTCCCGTTTGATCGCGATGTCGCCCGTCAGGCGCCACGTGTCGCCGTGGTAGCGGAGCTCGCCGCCCTCGAGCTCGCCCTTGTGAAGGTCGGCCATCCGTCGACCATCGGCGTCGGACCCAGTAAGGGGTTACGGGCGGCCAGCCCCGCCCGTCCCGGACGAGAGGCCGGCCCGCGGGCCGACGGAAACGGCTTTGGCCGTCCGGGAACTGACGGCCGCCATGGGCCGAGGCGACACCCTCCTCAACGCGGCCATCGGCGCGGCCGTCACCGTCGTCCTCTCGTTCACCGGGGTCTCGCCGGCCATCGGCGGCGGCGTCGCGGGCTACCTGCAGCGGGAGGACCGCCTGCAGGGCGCGAAGGTCGGCGCGTTCTCCGGGGTGCTGGCCTTCGTGCCGTTCCTGTTCGTCCTCGTGCTCGTCTTCGCGTTCCTCGTCGCCGGCCCGATGGCGGGCGGCGCGCCCGGCGGCGTCGAACTGCTGGTCCTCCTGCTGGTGGTCTTTCCCCTGGTGCTGCTGTGGAACGCCGGGCTGGGCGCCGTCGGGGGCTACCTCGGCGCGTTCGTCCGCGAGGAGACCGAACCGTAGGGACCACCCCGGGGACCGGCGGCGCCACGGAGCGAGGGCTCTTGTTCCCGCCGGCCGAACGGCCGGCCGATGGCCGACCCGCTCCGGATCGGGTTCGCCGGCGACGCGATGCTGGGCCGCCGCGTCGACGAGGTCCAGCGCCGCCGGCCCGTCGAGGCCGTCTGGGGCGACATGCTCGCCCGCCTGCGGTCGCTCGACGGCCTGTTCGTCAACCTCGAGTGCTGCCTCTCCGCGCGCGGGGAGCCGTGGACGCGCACGCCGCGGACCTTCCACTTCCGCGCCGACCCGGTATGGGCCGTGCCCGCGCTCCGGCGGGCGGACGTCGACGGCGTCGCCCTCGCCAACAACCACGTGCTCGACTACGGCGAGGCCGCCCTCCGCGACACGCTGGAGGGCCTTTCCGACGCCGACATCGTCCACGCGGGCGCGGGCCAGGCCGTCGAGGATGCCCGCGAGCCCGCCCACCTCGCGGTCGGCGACCTGACCGTCGCGCTCGTCGCCTTTACGGACCACCCGGCGGCGTACGCCGCCGGGCCGGACGAGCCGGGGACGGCCCACGTCGACCCCGCCGAAGACCCCGAGGGCGCGAAGGCGGTCGTCGGCGCGGCGCTCGAGGCGGCGCGGGCCGCCGACCCGGACCTCCTGGTGGCCTCGATGCACCTCGGTCCGAACATGGTCGAGGCGCCCGCCGAGCCGCTCCGGGCGTTCGCCCGGTGGCTCGTCGAGCGGGGCGCCGACGTGGTGCACGGCCACAGCGCGCACGTCTTCCAGGGCGTCGAGGTCCACGAGGGCCGCCCCGTCCTCCACGACGCCGGGGACCTCGTCGACGACTACGCCGTCGACGACCGCCTTCGCAACGACCGGAGCTTCCT
>CAZVOR010000035.1:0-2346 GCA_964628745.1 uncultured Halobacteriales archaeon | reverse complement strand
CGCGCCGCCACAAACGCTTACCCTCCCCCGCCGCGAGACGCCCCCATGGCCGACGAGGAACCCCTCGCGCCGGCGTACACCTTCTTCCTGGCGTGGTTCGGCTTCGCCATGGTCGCGTTCCCCTTCGTGGCGACGCTCGACGCCGCCGTCTTCGACGGTCGCCTCGAGGGACCGGCCGTCCCCCTCGGCAGCGTGGTCCTGGCGCTCCCGGCCGCGCTCGAGTTCGCCTTCTCCGGCCGCGACCCCGTCCTCGTCGGCAAGTACGTCGTCGCGTTCGTCGTCCTCTACTTCGTCGCCATCGTCGCCCAGGCGACCGTCTACGTCGTCCTCGGGGTGCCCGAGCCGATCCCGGTCGCGGAGTTCCTGGTGCTGTTCGCCGTCTACGTCGTGACGTACGTCCTGGTCTACAAGCGCGGCTTCGACCGGCTGCGAGCGGCGACAGCGGGCTGAGCCCGGCGTCGGAGACGGCCGACACCGGAACGTCTCGTCGCCCCGCCCGGAGCGCTCCGGTCGGTCCGACAGCGGCCGGTTCACTCGCCAGCGTACCGCGGATGGGTCTCGCCGACCACCCGCCTGAACGCGGCCAGCACGAGCCAGTGGACCTCGACGAGGACGACGACGCTCGCGACGATGATGCCGACCGCGAGCGGCGTCGAGAGCAGCCCGAGGGAGACGATGAGCGTCGTCGCGCAGGCCGGCGCGTGGTGGGTGTCGGTGGCGATCATCCCCCAGCTCGTCAGGACGATGGAGACCACCCCGCTCGCGGCCAGGCGCAGGCCGTCCGGCGATAGCGCCGCCGGCGTCGTCGTCAGGGAGATCCCCGCGGCGAGCAGCGAGTACGCGAGCAATCCGGCCACGACGCCGATGACGTGGCTGCCCACGATTCGGTAGGTCCGCGTCCGCTCGCCGCGGCGCTCGAACGCGAGGACGAACGCCGAGGGCCCGAGGCTCGGGAAGATGAACGGTTGGCCGCTCGCCCACGCGACCAGCCCGAGGACCGTGAACAGGAACCCGGCGTACAGGCTCGTCCCCACCCGCCGACGGCGCATGCTCGGGTCTGGCCCCGCGCGGCTACAAAACCCTGCCCGTTCGGACCGACCACCGAAGCCGGGGCGGCGACGTGCGCGCTCGGGTCGACGGCCGGCCCGGAGCTACCGTGACCGCCGGGCCGGACCGCGGACGGCCGGCTGGTCCCCGCCCTCCCCGCCCCGGCTACGGCCAGCCGACGTCGAGCTCGCTGGCGATGCCGGCCAGGAGGCTCCCGGTTCCGACCACCACCAGCAGCGCCCCCAGCAGCCACGGGGCGTCGGCCGGAACGAACGCCCGCAGCGTCCAGAGCCCGGCGACGAGCGCGAGGCCCCCGCCGACGACGAGCCGGACGAACCGTTCCATGGCCGCCCGTCCGGCCAGCCGGACCATGAAGCCCCCCGGTCGCCGCCGCGGTCGGAGCCGCGCGTGGCCGCCATCCGCTGGCGAGCGCGTCGAGGCTCACGCCCGGCGCGGCCGGTCCTCGAAGTCCTCGAGCGAGACGGCCGGGGCGTAGACCCCGACGGACTCGCGGTGCCACCACCGGCCGGTCTCGGCGCGTTCGGCGGGCGTCGTGAACCGGTAGCGGTAGCGCGTGGCGCGGACGTGCGTCGGCGGCTCGTCGGGGAACGGGTTCGTGCGCAGCAGCGCGAGCGTGTCCGCGTCGGCGCGCAGCAGTCGCTCGAGGAGCCGGCCGAACCACGGATGCCGTCGGGCGGTCGGCGACATGGCGGCGAACCACAGCTGCCAGTCCAGCCGGAGGTGGTACGGGGCGACCTGCGGCGGCCGGCGGGCCGGGTCCGTCGGCTTGCCCCTGAACGCGTAGGCCTCCCAGTCGGCGTCCGACGCCGGCGCCTCGGCCCGCGTGCCCTCGACGACGATCTCGTAGCGCCGCCGGGTGATGGAGCCGAAGGCGCCGTAGGTGTTGGCCAGGTGCAGCGGGTCGAAGGCGGTGTTCATCACCTGGGTCCGCGAGAGCATGTTCCGCGCCGGCGCGACGCTCAGTGCCAGCACGAGCCCGGCCACGACCAGCGCCGCGACCTGGAGGGCGGGCGGCACCGGCGGGGCTGTCGGCGGGGCGACGGGAAACACGGCCGCGAGCACGCCGTCCGAGAACGTGGCCACGGCCAGGACGACGGTGAGCGCGTTCAGCCACGAGAAGTTCCCCGTCAGCATCAGCCAGCCCTGGAAGCCGATGGTGACCGCCCCCGCGACGGAGGCGAACGGCTGCGGCGCGAAGTAGAGGAACGGCACGGCGAGCTCGACGACGTGGTTGCCGGCGGTCTCGACCCGGTGGAACCGGTCGGGGAGGTGGTGGGC
>CAZVOR010000034.1:0-18895 GCA_964628745.1 uncultured Halobacteriales archaeon | reverse complement strand
GACGCGAAGGCCGAGGGCGTCCACAGCGGCAAGAGCCCCGTCGGGCTGGCCGCCGCGGCCGTCTACGCCGCCTCGCTGCTGACCAACGAGAAGGTCACCCAGGCCCAGGTCCGCGAGGTCACCGACGTCAGCGAGGTCACCATCCGGAACCGGTACCAGGAGCTGCTCGAGGCCGCCGAGACGGTCCAGGCCCCGGCGTAGACCGCGGTCCCCGCGTCCCGACCGGCCCACGCGCGCGTCAGGACGGCCGTACCCTCCCGCCACGCCTCGGAACCACCGCGCCTATAGCCACGTCCGTCGAACGGCGACCATGCCAGCGTTCGACCGGCTCGACGGCTACCTCGACCGCGAGGGGCTCGACGGCTACCTCGTCGACGCGGACGGGACGGTCGCCGACCAGCGCTACCTCTCCGGCTACGACGCGCCCGACCCCTTCCAGACGCTCTACCGGCCGGCGGGCACCAGCCTGCTCGTGAAGGGCCTCGAGTTCGGTCGCGCGAAGCGGGAGAGCGCCGCCGACGCCGTCCGCCGGCCGACCGACTACGGCGTGCCGCCGTACGCCGACGCCGCGGGCGAGTACGACGCCATGGCGTCGTTCCTGGAGGAGTTCGACGCGGACGCCGTCGGCGTGCCCAGCCGGTTCCCGGTCGGGACGGCCGACGCGCTGCGCGAGCGCGGCGTGACGGTCCGGCCGGACGACGAGGGCGTCGTCGCCGCGGTCCGCGCGGTGAAGACCGACGACGAGATCGACGAGATCCGCCGGGCCCAGCGCGCCAACGAGGCGGCGCTGGCCGCCGCCGAGGAGCTGCTCGGCGCGGCCGACGTCGACGGCGACCGCCTGGTCCTCGACGGCGAGCCGCTCGCGGCCGAGCGCGTGAAGGTGGCCATCGAGGGCGCGCTGCTCGAGCGCGGCTACGCCCTCGACGAGACCATCGTGGCCGGGGGCGCCCAGGGGGCGGACCCCCACGAGCGCGGCCACGGCCCGCTGCCGGCCCACCGACCCATCGTCGTCGACGTCTTCCCGCGGTCGAAGGCGACCCGGTATCACGCGGACATGACCCGGACGTTCGTGCGCGGTGAGGCCACGGAGGCCGTCCGGGAGCGCTTCGAGGCGACCCGCGAGGCGCTGGCAGCCGGGCTCGACGCGGTCGCGCCGGGGGTCACCGGCGAGGCCGTCCACGACGCCGTCTGCGACGTCTACGAGGCCGCGGGCTACCCGACGCTCCGCGCCGACGAGACCGCCGAGACGGGGTTCATCCACGGCACCGGCCACGGCGTCGGGCTGGACGTCCACGAGCAGCCGCGGGTCGGCCCCGGCGGCGGCGAGCTCCGGCCCGGGCACGTGGTCACCATCGAGCCGGGGCTGTACCACCCCGACCACGGCGGCATGCGGCTGGAGGACCTCGTCGTCGTCACCGCGGACGGCCACGAGAACCTGACCGACTATCCCCTCGAGCTCGAGCTCTGAGGCCGGCCGTCGCCGCGGGGGCGAGCTCGACGACCACCCTCGAGGCGCGAGCGGAGTTGACCCGACCCTCCCCGGAGCGAACTCCTTTTGGAGCGGGGCCGACTACCGCTCGCCGATGGAGCTCCTCGTCGTCGGCGCGGGCGCCGTGGGCCGGTGGTTCGCCGGCGCCGTCGACGCCGACGTCGCGTTCGCCGACGTCGATGTCGCGACCGCCGAGGCGGCGGCCGACGCCGTCGCCGGGCGGGCCGTCCCGCTCGAGGGGGCGGAACGCTTCGACGCGGTGGCCGTGGCGGTCCCGCTGCCGCTGGCCGCCGGCGCCATCGCGGCGCAGGCGGTCCGGGCGGAGCGGGCCGTCCTCGACCTCGCCGGGGCGATGGTCGAGCCGGTCGCGGCGATGGCCGAGCACGCGCCGGACCGCGAGCGCGTGAGCCTCCACCCCCTGTTCGCGCCGGAGAACGCGCCCGGGCGCATCGCCGTGGTCGCCGACGCGTCGGGGCCGGTCACCGACGACCTCCGGGCGGCGCTCGCCGCGCGCGGCAACGAGCTGTTCGAGACGACGCCGGAGGCCCACGACCTCGCGATGGAGACCGTGCAGGCGAAGGCGCACGCGGCGCTGCTCGCGTTCGGGCTGGCGGCCGACGACGTGGACCCGGCGTTCGGGACGCCGGTCTTCGACCGCCTCTCGGCGCTGCTCGGGGAGGTCACCGACGGCGAGCCGCGGGTCTACGCCGACATCCAGGCGACGTTCGACGGGGCCGACGCGGTCGCCGCGGCGGCCCGCGAGCTCGCCGAGGCCGACCGCGAGGCGTTCGAGCGCCTGTTCCGCGACGCCGGGGCATGAACGAGGCCCAGCGGTCGGGCGTCCGCGACGCCGCCAGGTACCTGCGGCGGGTCCGCCCCGTCGACCCCGACGAGCTGACCGAGTACGTCGAGGGGCGGCCGCACCCGGCGGCCGTCCGGCAGGTCCTCCGCGAGGAGGCGGTCGAGCTCGGACTCGTCGAACGCGAGGACGGCACCTTCGCCCCGCCGGCAGACGAGCCGGTCGCGCCGCCCGCCGAACCGGTGCGCCGCCTGCCGGAGCGATACGACCGCGCGCTCTCCGAGCTGCTCGTCGAGCGGTACGGCGCCGACTGGGCGGCCGGCGAGTCCGGCGACGAGCTGCGGGCGGCCGTCCGGCGGCTGAAGGAGGACTACTACCGCGGCCGGGACGTCGCGTACGGACCGGCGACCGCGCTCGGCTACGCGGTCTACCACCTGGCCGACTTCTACGCCGCGACCCGGTACGTCCTCTCGGACCTGGCCGCGCGGGGGCTGCTCGGGCGCTCGGTCCGCGCGCTCGACGTCGGCGCGGGCGTCGGCGGGCCGGCGCTCGGCCTGTTCGAGCTGCTGGGCGACGACGCGCTGGTCGACTACCGGGCGGTCGAGCCGAGCCCGGCCGCGGACGTCGCGGAGCGGCTCCTCGAGGCGGCCGGCCGGAACGTCCACGCGCGGGTCGAGCGGACGACCGCCGAGGCGTTCGAGCCCGGCGGGCCCTACGACCTCGTGCTGTTCGCGAACGTGCTCGGCGAGCTCGCCGACCCCGTCGCGGTCGTCGAGCGCTACGCCGAGGCCGTCGCGGACGGCGGCTCGCTGGTCCTGCTCGCGCCGGCCGACCTGGAGACGGCGACCGGCCTGCGGGAGGTCGAGCGGGCCCTCGTCGACGGGCGAGACGCGGCAGGCGGGCGGCCGCGAGCCGGCGAGCTGTCGGTCTTCTCGCCGACGGCGCGGCTCTGGCCCGGCGAGCGGCCGACGGACCGCTGCTGGTCGTTCGACGTGCGGCCCGACCTCGAGGTCCCGAGGACCCAGCGGTCGCTCGACGCGGCCGGCGGCGGGACCGGGGAGTTCGTCAACGTCGACGTGCAGTTCGCGTACGCAGTCCTCCGCCCGGACGGCGCGCGGCTGCTCGAGCTCGACCCGGGCCCGGACCGGTTCGCGAAGCTGGCCGACAGCGAGGACCACGTGGCCGACCGGGTCGACGTCGCCGCCGTGAAGCTCAGCCGCGACCTGGCCGGGGAGGGGAACCCGCTGTTCCTCGTCGGCGACGGCTCCCAGCGGGTCGACCACTACGCCGTGCTGGCCCGCGAGACGGCGTCGAACGCCGCGCTCCGGACGGCCGACTACGGCGACGGACTGGTCGTCGAGCGGGCGCTCGTGCTCTGGAACGACGACGAGGGCGCCTACAACCTGGTCGTCGACGACGAGACGTTCGTCGACGCCGTCCCCGCGCGGGCGTAGGTGGGGCGGTGGTGCACGGGGCGCGCGACGGGCGTGCGGCCCGGACCGACCGCGGGCCGGCGTAGGAGCGCTTTTCCCCATGGGCTCGGTCTCCGGGGCATGGATGTCCTGCTGACGAACGACGACGGCATCGACAGCACGGGCCTCCGCGCGCTGTACGAGGCCCTCTCGGAGGCCAGCGACGTGCTGGTCGTCGCGCCGGCGGCGGACCAGAGCGCCATCGGGCGGGCGCGCTCGCAGACGGTCAGCGTCGAGGAGCGCGACATCGGCTACGCCGTCTCCGGCACCCCGTCGGACTGCATCGTCGCCGGCCTGGAGGCCATCGGGCCGTACCCGGACCTCGTCGTCTCCGGCTGCAACCGCGGGGCCAACCTCGGGGCCTACACGCTCGGGCGCTCGGGGACGGTCAGCGCCGCCGTCGAGTCGGCGTTCTTCGGCGTGCCGGCCATCGCCGTCTCGCTCTACATCCCCGCCGGAGACGCCGCGTACGCGGAGACGTACCCGGGGGCCAGCGCGTACGAGAACGCCGTCCGGGCGACGACCTACCTCGCGGAACACGCCCCGGGGGCCGGCGTCTTCGAGCAGGCGGAGTACCTCAACGTCAACGCGCCGCCGCCCGGCGAGGCGCCCGCGCCCATGGAGATCACCCGGCCCTCCCACGGCCAGGCGATGGACGCCGAGCGGAACGAGGACGGCCGGATCACGCTGCACGACCACATCTGGGAGCGGATGCGCACGGGGGACATCGACGACCCCGCCGGGACCGACCGGCGGGCGGTGCTCGAGGGGCGGGTGAGCGTCTCACCGCTGACGGCGCCGCACACGACCGAGCGCCACGAGGCGCTGGACGCCCTGGTTGAGACGTACGACCCCGGCTGACCGCCCGCGGACGGCCGGACGTCGACGCCTCGAGGACCCTCCGTGCGGCCCGGTGGAGCCGCCGCGTGCTGGCCGGACGTGAAAGCGTGAACTTCCCGGGGCCCGAACGGGGGCCATGGTGCTGGTCCTGGGGGACGCCCACGCGAGCGACCCCGACAACCGGGCGGCGCTCCTGGCGGCCTACGACGCGGCCGACGAACCCGTCGCCCTCCAGGTCGGCGACCTCGAGCACTACGACCTGCCGGTCCCGACGTGGTTCGTCGCGGGCAACAACGAGGACTTCGACGTCGTGGAGGCGCTCCGCCGCGGGAACGACGCCGGGACGAGGAACGCGCACCTGCTCGCGAGCACGACGGCGGACGTGGCCGGGCTGACGGTCGGCGGGCTCTCCGGGAACTTCGCGCCGACGCAGTTCGAGAAGTCCCGGAGCGAGCTGGCGGGCCAGCGCCGGCGTCACTTCGTCCGCGCGGACGTGGCGTCGGCCGAGGAACTCGGGGAGGTAGACGTGTTCCTCGCTCACGCCGCGCCGCACGGCCTGGGCGTCCCCGGCGGGATGGGACGGGAGCACGTCGACGCCGTCCTGGAGGCGGTCGAACCGGCCCTGTGCCTCGTGGGGCACTACCACCGCCACGCCGAATCCGAGTTCGGCGGGACCCGAGTCGTGAGCCTCGCCCCCGCCTGGGAGGCGTACTACACGCTCGACCCGGAGTCGCTGTCGCTTCGGCGCCACCCGGCGCCCGGCCCGTGACGGGACCCCTGGACCGGGAACGGGCGACGGGCTACCGGTTCTGCCGCTGTTCCACCTTGTTCAGTTCGATGAGCAGCCGGAAGATGGCCTTCACCAGGTTGGCGTCGACGTCGAACCGCTCGGCGTTCTCGCCGGCCCGGGCCATCACCCGCTCCTCCTGGTCCTCGTCCACCGTGGGCAGCCCCTCGGCGGCCTTCACGCGGGCGATGGTGTCCGCCACGTACGTCCGCTGGGCGATGAGCTCGACGAGCTCCCCGTCGATGGACTCGATCTCCTCGCGGAGTTCGTCGAGGCTCATGTCCTCGGTGCGGTCGGGAGTCATCTCGTCCGTGCGCCGTCGTTCTGTGTCGTGGTCAGCCATGTGGTCCCCTCGCGTTCGCTCCAGCGGTCCTCGACGGCGGCGAGCGCGGCCGCCTCGCCGATAGCCGTTACGCTCGGGCCGGTCCCCGAAAGCGAGGCGCCCGCGGCCTCGGGCAGCGCCTCGAGCAGCGGCTCCGACGGGAACCCGAGCGCCGCGCAGAACGCGAAGCCGTTGACCGTCATCGCCTCGCCGTACCGGCCGTCGAGCGCGGTCTCGGCGACGAAGTCCGCCAGCGGCGCCAGCCGCTCGCACCGGGCGACGTCGGCGTCGGCGGTGTAGGCCCTCGCCGGCGGCGTCCAGACCAGGACGTCCCAGTCGACGGCCTCGCGGGCGAGCAGCGCGTCGCGGTCGTTGTCGGTGACCGTCACCCCGCCGAGCATGCTCGCACTGGCGTCGTCGAACGCCCCCGTGACCGTCACGCCGACCTCCCGGGCGGCCCGCACGCCCAGCCGGGCCGCGTCCTCGCGGGCGACACCCTCGACGGAGTCGCCACCGCCGCCCGGGTCGGCCACGTCGGCCCCGCCGTCGCCTACCGGCACGCCGAGCGCGTCGAGCGTCGCGAGCACCGTCGCGTTCGCGGCGGCGCTCGAGCTCTTCAGCCCTGCGGCGAGCGGCACGTCGCTTTCGGTCCGGACCCGCCCGCCCTGGCCGTCGCCGTGGGCATCGACGACCAGCGCGACGCAGCGCTCGACGAGCGCCGTGTCGGCGTCGGGCTGTCCCGCGACCTCACCGTCGACGCCGCCGCCGTCGGTCAGCTCGACCGCGGCGGTCACGTAGGCGTCGATGGCGAACGCCGAGCCCCGCCGGTTGGCGAGGGCATTGAGCACCGTGCCCGCCGCGGGGGCGCGCGCCCGACCGTGCATGGCCGGACCCACCACGAGGCGGTACTTACGGCTGACGGTCGGGTCGACGGACGGGCGTAGCTTTTTGCCCGCCCGTCGGGTCGCCGAGGTATGGAGTACACGACGCTCGGCGACACCGGGCTGTCCGTCAGCCGCATCGGGATCGGGGGCGTCAGCTTCGGGTCGGGCGCCGACTGGATGCTCGACGCGGAGGAGAGCCGCGAGGTCATCGAACGGGCGATCGACCTCGGCGTCACCTTCTTCGACACCGCCAACTCCTACTCCGCCGGCGAGAGCGAGCGCGTCCTGGGGGAGGTCCTCGGCGAGCACGACCGCGACCGGCTGGTCGTCGCCACGAAGGGGTACTTCCAGATGGACGACGACAACCCCAACGCGGGCGGGCTGTCCCGGAAGGCCCTCGAGCAGGAGCTGGCGCACAGCCTCGACCGGCTCGGGCTCGAGACGGTCGACCTCTACCAGATCCACCGCTGGGACGACGAGACGCCCATCGAGGAGACGCTCCGGGCCCTCGACGACGCGGTCCGCCGCGGGCAGGTGCGGTACCTCGGCGCATCGTCGATGTGGGCCCACCAGCTCGCCGAGGCGCTCGCGACCAGCGACGCGCTCGGCCTCGAGCGGTTCGTCTCCATGCAGAACCACTACAACCTCGTCTACCGCGAGGAGGAGCGGGAGATGCTGCCGCTTTGCGACCGGGCTGGCGTCGGCGTCATCCCGTGGTCGCCGCTCGCCCGGGGCTACCTCGCTCGGCCCCACGAGGCCCTCAAGGCGACGGCCCGGGGGCGCTCCGATCCGTACCTCGAGGCGCGCGAGGCCGCCTACCGGGCCAACGGGGGCGACGAGATCAACGAACGCGTCGAGCAGCTCGCCGACGACCGCGGCGTCTCCATGGCCCAGATCGCGCTGTCGTGGCTGCTCGCGAAGGACGTCGTCGACGCCCCCGTCGTGGGCGTCTCGAGCGTCGAGCACCTCGAGGAGGCCGTAGCGGCCATCGAGATCGACCTCCCGCCGAGCGACGTCGAGTACCTGGAAGCGCCCTACGGGCCCGGCCCGGTGCTCGGCCACGACTGAGCCGGCCCGCTGCCGGCGGACGGCGCCGCGGTCGCTCGCGGGAAAGGTCTATGCCCGCGCCGCTGGTCGGCCCCTGCATGGCCCTCCACGAGTGGGTGCTGCCGGGCGCCTCGCTGCTCCTGCTGCTGTTCGCGGTCGGGCTCCTGCTCTCGGTGCGCCGGCAGGTCCGCACCGCGGGCGACGTCGACGCCGACGCGCTCTCGTCGGCGCTGTCGCGCACCTGGCGCGCGGAGGGGTTCGACGAGGCGCTGTCGGACGTCGAGCGCCACGCCGAGCAGATCGAGTCGCTGCACACCGACATCGTCGGGATGCTGCGCAGCCCGCAGGCCCGCGGCGAGTTCGGCGAGGTCCAGCTCGACGTGCTCCTCGCCGACCACCTCCCCCCGGACATGTACGGCATCAGGGAGCGCGTCGTCGACGGGAGGACCCCGGACGCCCACATCCGGTCGCCGGCGGGGCTCATCTGCATCGACGCCAAGTTCCCGCTCGCCAACTACGAGCGCGCGGTCGAGGCCGACGACGAGGGGGGACGGGAGCGGCACGCCCGCCAGTTCGCCGGCGACGTCGAGCGCCAGCTCGAGAAGGTCGCCGCCGACTACGTCCGACCCGAGGCCGGCACCGCCGAGTTCGCGTTCGCGTTCATCCCCTCCGAGGGCGTCTACTACCACCTCGTCACCGAGGAGTACGACCTGCTGCGGTCGTTCGCCGCCCGGGGCGTCCAGGTCGTCTCGCCGCTGACGCTCGGCGGCAAGCTCGAGCTCATCAAGGCCGACGTGCAGGCCAAGCGCCTCTCCGAGCAGGCCGGCGCCATCCGCGAGCGGCTGCGGCAGCTGCGGGCGCGCTTCTCGGCGCTGGACGACGACTGGGAGACGCTCTACCGCCACGTCCGGAACGCCGCGAAGCGGGCGGACGACGTCGAGCGCCGGTACGGCGCGCTGCGGGACGAGTTCGAGCGCGTCGAACGGCCCGTCGCCGTCGAGGACGACGGGGGCTCGTAGCGCCGACGACGCCGGACGCCACCGTTTTACCGGGCGCCCGCCTACCGGGTCGCCATGAGCCAGCGCCGCGACGTCTCGCCCGGGACCCTCCCGGTCGAGGTGGACGAGGACGGCGTGACCGTCGAGTACCTCGACGGCCGCCGGGCGCGCTACCGCGGGCCCATCGAACGGGTCGAGGGGTCGGTGCGGTGCCGGCCGGGCAAGCAGGTCCACGTCCTCCTCGTCGACGAGCTGGACGGGCGCGGGGTGATGGTCTACGTCAACGACCGGAACACGGGCGGCGATATCCTCGAGGACGCGGGCGTGGGCCGGGTCGTGCTCGAGCCGGGGGAGGAGTTCGAGCTGCTCCCGGGCGTCGTCGCGGCGATGGACGGCCACGCGGTCGAGGTCGTCGTGGACCGGGTCGTCGTCGACGGTCGGGTCTTCGTCTTCGAGGAGGACGAGCTGGGCGAGCGCGCCGTCGAGCTCGTCGGCCGATGACGGCCGCGGCCGCCGGCGCGCGGCCGACCGCCGGTCGCGGTGACCGAACGGGCGTCGCTCCCGGCCGCTGGCGGGGCCCGGCCGGCCCCGGTCACTGGATGTACGTGGGCTCCTCGGCGTCGCAGGCGGCCTCGTGCTGGCGGGCGTCCCCCTGGTCGTCGAACATCAGCCCGCACTCCTCGCACCGGTACCACGTCCGGCCGTCACGCTCGGTCGCCACGACCATGTCGAGACGTGCGACAGCGACGGACATAGAGCTTGCCCCGGGCGCCGCGCCGACGGGCGGTGAGCCGGCGTGAGCCGGGGCGACGGCGTCGAGCTCACGGTCGCCGACGCCGCGGACCGCGGGGACGCCAGGCCGGTGGCCCGCCTGCCCGAGGCGGCGCGGCGGGCGCTGGGCGTGCTCTCCGGCGACCAGGTCGTCGTCGAGGGCGCCGGCGCCGCGGTCGCGACCGCCTGGCCGGCGGACCGCGGCACGGCCGCCGACGAGGTGGGGCTCGGCGACGCGCTCCAGCGGCTCACCGACGCGCGACCGGGCGACGTCGTCCGGGTCCGCGCCGCCCCCGTCGAGGACGCCGTCTCGGTGACGGTCGACGAGGACGCCCCGCTCGAGGCGGGCGACGACGGGGCCATCCGGGGGGCGCTCCGCCACCGGCCGGTCTGGACCGGCGACCGGTACCCGGTCGACGGCGGCGCCGTCGAGGTGGTCGACACCCGGCCGACGGGACCGGTGCGCGTCACCGACGCCTCGGCGGTCCGCGTCCGGGGAGGCGCCGACGAGGGGGCCGACGGCCCGACGCCGGACGCGGGAGGCGCCGCGACCGACGAGCCGACGCCCGCGCCGCGGGCGCTCGACCGGGCGGCCGCGGGGGCCACCTACGAGGACGTCGGCGGGCTCGACGAGGAGCTCGCGCTCGTCCGGGAGATGGTCGAGCTCCCGCTCGCCGAGCCCGAGCTGTTCGAGCGGCTCGGCATCGAGCCGCCGACCGGCGTCCTGCTGTACGGCCCGCCGGGCACGGGCAAGACCCTCATCGTCGAGGCGCTGGCCGGCGCCATCGACGCGACCGTCTACCACGTCTCGGGGCCGGAGCTGACCTCGAAGTACAAGGGCGAAAGCGAGGCGCGCCTGCGCGAGGTGTTCGAGCGAGCGCGGGGGACGGCCCCGTCGGTGGTCTTCTTCGACGAGATCGACGCCATCGCCGGGCGGCGCGAGGAGGGTGGCGACATGGAGGGCCGGGTCGTCGCCCAGCTGCTGACGCTGCTCGACGGCCTGGACCCCCGCGGCGAGGTCGTCGTCATCGGAGCGACCAACCGCGTCGACGCGCTCGACCCCGCGCTGCGCCGGCCCGGCCGGTTCGACCGGGAGATCCAGATCGGCGTGCCCGACGAGGCCGGCCGCCGGGCCATCCTCGAGGTCCACGCCGCGGGCGTGCCCCTCGCCGACGACGTCGACCTCGACCGGCTGGCCGCGCGGACCCACGGCTTCGTCGGGGCGGACCTGAAGGCGCTCGTGACGGAGTCGGCCATGGCCGCGCTCCGCCGGGCGCGGGCGGGCGACGGCGACCCCCGGACGGTCGCGGTGACCCGGGGGGACGTCGAGGCGGCGATGGCGTCGGTCGACCCCTCCGCCATGCGCGAGGTGGTCGCCGAGGTCCCCGCGACGGGCTTCGACGACGTCGGCGGGCTCGAGGACGCGAAGGCGACGCTCCGCGAGGCCGTGCAGTGGCCGCTCGAGCACCCGCGGCTGTTCGAGGCCACCGGGACCGAGCCGCCCGCCGGCGTCCTGCTGTACGGCCCGCCGGGGACGGGCAAGACGCTGCTCGCGCGCGCGCTGGCCCACGAGAGCGGCGTGAACGTCATCCACGTGCGGGGCCCGGAGCTGCTGGACAAGTACGTCGGCGAGTCCGAGCGCGGCGTCCGCGAGGTGTTCGAGCGCGCCCGGCAGGTCGCGCCGGCCATCGTCTTCTTCGACGAGGTCGACGCCATCGCCGGCCGCCGGCTGGGGGAGGGCGACGTCACCGAGCGCGTCGTCTCCCAGCTGCTGACCGAGCTCGACGGGCTCGCGGACAGCCCGAACCTCGTCGTCGTCGCGGCGACCAACCGCAAGGACGTCATCGACCCCGCGCTGCTCCGCCCGGGCCGGCTCGACGCCCACGTCGAGGTGCCCCCGCCCGACGAGGCCGCCCGGCGCGCCATCCTCGACGTCCACACCCGCGAGACGCCGCTGGCCGACGACGTCGACCTCGACGCCCTGGCGGCCCGGCTCGACGGCGCGACGGGCGCGGACCTCGCCGCGGCGGTCCGGGAGGCGACGCTCGCGGCCATCCGGGAGTTCGTCGACGACGTCGGGCTCCAGGCGGCTGACGACCGGGCCGACGAGGTCGTCGTCCGACCCCGGCACCTCGACGCCGCGGCGGACGCGGTGCTGGCCCGCTCGGGCTAGCCGACCGCGACGTACGCGGCGAGGTAGCCGACGGCCGCGAGCGTCGCGGCGGCCAATGCCGTCGCCAGCGCCGTCGCGAGGTGGGCGGCCCGCGGTCGCGCCCGCTCGACCGCGAGGGTCAACAGCCCGACCAGGGCACCCGTCGCCAGGACGCCGAGGGCGAAGCCCGACGCCGCCTCGACCGTCGGCGGCTCGATGACCGGCGCCGTCGCCGCGAAGGCGAGGCCGAGGACCGCGGGCGGGCGCACGAGCCGCCACCACGTCAGCCCGGTCGGCCGGACGGCGGTCCCGAGGGCCAGCCACGCCAGGCCGACCTCGAGCAGCAACAGGCCGACGAGATTCACCGTCGGCTCGGCCGAGAGCGCGAGCGTCGGGACCGTCGCCGCCTCGACCAGCGGATAGAGGAGCGACGGGGGCTGGCCCGCGAACACGTCGCCGAACGGGTGCGAGAGCAGGCCCACGGCCGCCGCCCCGGCGACCCCGAGCGGCGTCGCGCCGCGGCGGACCGCGAGCCAGGCGACGGCGCTGACCGCGGCGACGTACAGGAGCATCGTCGCCGCGCCGAGCGGCCCGGCCGCCACCCAGGCGACCCAGGCCAGCCCGCCGGCGAGGCCGACCAGCCCGGGGACGGCCGCCATCGCGGTCGGCGGTGGCAGCCGACGGCCCAGCGCCGGCCGAACGATCACCAGGGCCGCCACGTGGCCGGCGAACACGGCGGCCACCGCGCCCGTGAGCAGCGAGTGGGTCAGCGACTGGTGGACGACCCACGTGTGCACCCAGCCGTCGGTCGTCGGGAACAGGCCCTCCGGCCCGAACAGCCGGGCGGCGACGGCCGCGTACGCCAGGTCGACGTCCGGGACCAGGCCGAAGCCGGCGGCGGCGACGCCGTACAGCACCGCCCGGCGCTCGTCGACGCCGACGAGCCGGGCCGCGAGGGCGCCGAGCGCGAACGCGAGGAGGGCGTGACCGAGGTACACCTCAGCCGACCCTCCCGGCCGGCCCCGCCGGAGGACCGGC
The DNA here is from genome assembly GCA_964628745.1 of uncultured Halobacteriales archaeon. Classification (GTDB taxonomy): domain Archaea; phylum Halobacteriota; class Halobacteria; order Halobacteriales; family Hikarchaeaceae; genus CAZVOR01. The sequence goes on along the minus strand of CAZVOR010000034.1, from coordinate 6,296 downwards.
TCGGACGGCGCTCGGGACGCGGCCTACCATCGTTCGTACGGGCTCCAGTGGACGACGGTCGCGCGGTGTCGCGAGTCGAAGGCCTCCAGGCCCTCGCCGAGCAGGCCACGGAGCCCGGCGTCGTCGTAGAGCGTCGTGTGCGTGTAATCGACGAAGGTCATCGGCACGGCCAGGCCGTCGTCGTCGCGCACGACCGACGCCACGGCGGTGTAGACGTGCTTGTGGCGCTGGTCCCAGACGCGGCCGGCCACGACGGGGACGGTCTGCTCGGTGGCGGGGACGGCGTGGAGGGCCTCGAGGGAGCGGTGGGTGAACTCGTAGCAGAACAGGCCGGTCTTCCCCCCGTCGACGAGCGACCCGAAGTCGACCGGGTCCCGGAAGGGCGCCCGGAGGTCGACGGCCCCGAAGATGACGTTGTCCTGGATCGAGCCGGCGACGTACCGGGGGGCGTCGTAGTAGGAGTGCGTCCGAAACCCCCCCACGAGCCCCTCGAGGACGGCCCGCGTGTCGGCCGGCTCGACGTCCGCGAACGTCGCGACCGACGCCGGTGCCGCTTTCGGCCACCGGCGCATCGCGCCGACCGCGAGGGGGCGCGGCGTCGCGCCGTCGACGCGGTCGAAGAACGCCTCGAGCCGGTGGAACTCGTAGGCGTGCTCGTCCCGCGCGATGGCCCCGAGGTCGGCGGCGAACCCCGAGAGGGCCGGCGGCAGACCGAGGGCCGCCGCCCACCCGCCCCGGAGCCGCTCCGGCGGCCGCTCGGCGACGAGCTCGCCGTCGGCGCGGACGGCGACGCCCTCGTCCCCCAACGTCATCGAGTGACCCCCGACGCTGGCGCGGGTCCCGCGGTTCGGCCGGAACCCCTCGTCGGCGAGCGAGGCGAGCGCCCCCGAGCCCGCCTGCTCGACGAGGTTGGTCCCGACGAGATCGCCGTAGCCGACCAGGACGTTGTCGACGGCCTTCGCGGCCCCCAGCGTCAGGCCGCCCCCGGCCAGCGCGCGCAGCGCCCCCCGGCGGGTCAGCTCGGGGGTCGGCAGGGCGCGCTCCGCCGACTCGCGGGGGGACATCGGGTGGGCCGTCGAGCCATCGGACCAAGTATCTTCTGCGGCGTCGGGCTGGAGAGGGCCGTCGCAGCCACGAGCGAGACGGTCCGAGGGAGGACCGCACCAGTCCGGGCCCGGCCGGCGACCGCGCGGCGCCACCTGCCGAGTCGTGACCGGGACGCGGTGGCGACACTGGCGCCGCTGCGGCGCGAGCTAGTCCCAGAACGAACGGGTCCGGGCGTACTCCCGCTCGCGGGCGAGGATGTCCCGGTAGAAGTCGGCCTCGTCCTCGCGGAGCTTGCCGATGATGCGCGCGGCGCTCTGCGGGCCGACCCCGCGGGCCGCCAGCGCGATGACCGCCCGCTTGCCGTGGCTCTGCACGAGGTTCCCGGCCCGGTAGGCCCGACGGACCATCTCCTCCTGTTCGGCGTCGCGGTCGTCCGACTGGACGGCCTGCACGACCTCGTCGGCCCAGGGGTTCAGCGCGGCGACGCGGGTCGAGCCGCAGTTCGGACACTCGGGCTGGTCGGCGACCCGCCCGACCTTCGTCCGGCGGGTCCACTCCCGGCAGTGCAGGCAGACCAGCCGGACGCGGTCGTTCTGCAGGCGCTCTCGCACCGTCTCGATGACCCCCGCGTCGGCGTGCTCCGGCGCGAGCAGCTCGCGGGTGCCCGCGTTCCCGCCGCGGCCCAGCGGCGTCCGGCCCTCGTGGGCGACGACCTCCAGGTCGCCGTCGCGCAGGCCGCGGAGGACGGCCGCGGTCCGCTCGACGTCGAGGTCGTCGTGGAAGATGCTCCGCACGGCCTCCTCGAACACCGGCGTGTCCTCGAGGATGGCGCGCAGCCGGGCGCCCCCGACGCCCTCACCGCTGCCCTGCCAGCGCTTCAGCGAGCCGAACGTCCCGGCGACCTGCGTCAGCTCGAACTCGAGGGCGGGGGCGCGCTTGAGGCTCAGCTCCAGCAGCGCCTCGACGTGGGCGGGGTCGGTGTCCAGCAGGGTGTCGACGACGGTCGACGGTCGGACGCCCGGCGGCACGGAGAGGTCGACCCGGTACGGGTCGACGTCCATCCCGACAGACGAGCCGGTGGCCTGGCCGACCAGCGCCGAGCAGAGCCGGCCGAGCGTCTCGTTGACCTGGTGGCCGAACGCGGCGTTGACCACGGCACCCCCGCGCTCGCCCTCGACGACGACGCGCTCGTCGGTCGGCACGGGGAGCCCCTCGGCGACCTGCTCGGCGACCGGCGAGAGCGCCGTCTCGAGGGTGTGGGCGTCGCCGGGATATCGGTCGGCGAACTCGCCGGCGACGGTCTCGAGGTCGGCGCCGTCCGCGAAGCGCCCCGCGGCGCGGGCGCGCAGCCGGCCGACGTGCTGGGCGACCGCGTGGGGCACCGGAATCTCCTCGCCGACCCACGAGGGGATCTCCCCGCCCGGGTCCTCGACCGGCGTCGCGTTGACCCGGCCGCGCTCCTCGTCGACCTCGACGATGCGCCACATGTCGCCGCGCTGGATGAACGTCGTCCCCGGCCCCGCCATGTTGACCACGAACTTCTCGTCGAGCGTCCCGACGCGACCCCCGCCGACCATGTCGACCACCGAGTAGGTCTCCTCGTCGGGGATCATCGAGAGGTTCGCGTAGTAGTATTCCCAGGTGCCCCCGCGCCGGCTCAGCAGGTCGTCGTCCTCCGCGAGCCAGACCAGCCGGTTGCCGCTCACCTCCCGGACGACGGCCTTGAACCGCTCCTCGGACAGCCCGCGGAACGGGTACGCCCGGGTGACGACCTCGTAGGCCCGGCGGGCGGACAGCTCCCCGAAGTCCATCACGAGCCCCACGACCTGGTTGGCCACGACGTCGAGGCTGCCGTGGTGGATGGCCGCCGGCTCGACCTGTCCGTCGAGCGCCCGGCGGGCGATGACCAGCGACTCGAGCGCGTCGTCGGCGTGTCGCGCCACGACGGTGCCGGCGGAGACGCGGTCGGCGCGGTGACCCGCGCGGCCGACGCGCTGCAGCAGACGGGCGACCTCGCGGGGGCTGCCGTACTGGACGACGTGGTCGACCCGGCCGACGTCGATGCCCAGCTCCATCGACGAGGTGCAGAGCAGGCCGTCGAGCTCGCCGGCCTTGAAGCGCTCCTCGACGTCGACGCGGGCCTCCCTGGAGAGCGAGCCGTGGTGGACGCCGACCGAGGCGGAAAGCGCCTTGAACCGCGAGCCCAGGGCCTCGGCGGCCTGCCGGGTGTTGACGAAGACGAGCGTCGACTCGTTGGCCTCGACCAGGTCGAGGACGGCCCGGACGTGGCTGGCGACGTCGGGGTCCGTGGCCAGCTCCCCGGCCAGCCGGCGGTCCTCGTCGGTGACCTCGGGGACGCGCACCGCGAGGTCGAGCCGGCTGCCGGCGTCGACGGCGACGTGGACGCAGCCCCGGTCGCCCGTCAGGAAGCGGCCGACCTCGTCGGGGTCGCCGACCGTGGCCGACAGGCCGATGCGCTGGAACTCGCCGGCCAGCTCGACGAGCCGCTCGAGGCCGACCGCCAGCTGGGCGCCCCGCTTGGAGGCCGCCAGCTCGTGAACCTCGTCGACGACGACGTGGGCGACGTCGGCCAGGGCGGCCCGGAGCTTCTCGCCGGTGAGCATCGCCTGGAGCGTCTCGGGCGTGGTGACGAGCACGTCCGGCGGGTCGTTCGCCTGCTTCGTCCGCTGGTACCGCGTCGTGTCGCCGTGGCGGACGTCGACCTCCAGGTCGAGCTCGTCGCCCCACCACTCGAGCCGGTCGCGCATGTCGCGGTTCAGCGCCCGCAGCGGCGTGACGTAGAGCACGGAGATGCCGAACTGCGGCCCCCGGCGGAGCACGGCGTCGAACACCGGGAGCATCGCGGTCTCCGTCTTGCCGGTGCCGGTGGGCGCGGTGACCAGCGCGTCGCGACCCTCGGCCAGCGGCGGGATGGCGCGGCGCTGGGGCTCGGTGGGCTCAGTGAACCCCCGGGTCTCGAGCGCCGCTCGCATCCGCGGCGAGAGCTGCTCGAAGACGTCGGCGTCGGCGCCCCGCGACTCGCTCATGCGCGCTCTATCGGCGACCCGGCCGAATAAGCGCGTTGCTCGTCCAGCAGCCGCTCGCCGGCACTGGGGCCTACACCTCGCGGTACGGCCCGAGCCGCGTCCCGTCGAACAGGTACGCCTCGCCGTCGGCCAGCCCGTCCGGCAGGAACGGCGCCAGGAACTCCTGGCCGGGGACGTTGACCCAGGTGCTGCCGACGAGGTCGTTGAACGCCGGGAAGACCACCAGCTCGCCGTCGATACGGTCGACGTCGACCCCGTCGCGCTCGAACGCCGCCGGGGCGAGGCCGCCGCGCAGCCAGGCGCGCTCGACGCGGGCGCCGCCGACGGCGTCCTCGATGCGGACCGCCGGGTGCTCGTGGCCGACGCAGACGACGGCTGCCTCGACGACCTCCGGCGCCGGCCAGGTGTGTCCGTGGGCGAAGCCGACGTCTCCAAGCCGCACCCCCGCGGGGTCGGTCACCGGCAGGTCGAGCTCGGCCTCGAAGGCGCCGTCGTGGTTGCCCTTCACGAGCAGCGCGGGCACGCGCTCGGTCACGGCCTCGACCAGCCGTTCGAGCTCCTCGAGCTCCGCGCCGGCGGGCCGGCCGAGCCAGTGGGCGAGGTCCCCCAGGAACACGGCGCGGTCGACGTCGGTCGATTCGACCAGGTCGAGCAGCTGCTCGAGCCGCTCGTCGGCGCGGGAGTCCACCTCCACGCCCCGGGACCGGAAGGCTCCCTCGATGCCGGCGTGGTAGTCCGCGACGACCAGCGCGCGCTCGCCGTCGAGCGTCGCGACCGCCGCGGGCTCGTCGGGCACCGGCTCGACCGGGGCCATCAGATGGCCTTCAGCGTCCCGTCGGCCGGCTCGTAGCACCGGCCGTCCATGAGTGCGTCCTGGACGGCGGCCTCGACCGCCGCGGGGTCGACGCCGTGCTCGTCGACCACCGCCGCGACGACCGCCTCGCGGTCGGCCCCGTCGCCGTCGTCGAGCGCCGCCATCGCCTCGACGGCGGCCGCCTCGAGGTCGACGTCGTCGGCCGCCTCCTCCGGTTCGGCGCCGTCGTCCCCGTCGGCCGCCCCCGTCCCGGCCGCCCCCGCTCCGCCGGCCTCGTCTCCCGCGCCCCCCTCCGCCTCCGACGCCCCGCCGCCGGCAGCCGGTTCGTCGGGTTCGGCCGGCGGGCCGGTCGACTCGTCCGACGCCGCTGCCGGCTGCTCCGCCTCCGGCTCGATGCCGGCCTCGCCGGGGTCGCCGACCTCCCCCGCCGTGCTGAACTCCGTGTCGTACTCCGCCTCGACCGCCTCGCGCTCGGCGTCGTCCAGTTCGTAGCGGTCCGCCCCGGCGTCGGCCGGGGCGTCGTCGGACTCGTCGCCGTAGTCCGCGAAGTCGCCCAGGTCGTCCGTCGCGTCCGACGCCGCCGCGCTCGCGTCCCCCGACCCGGCGGGTTCGACCGGTTCGGTCCCGGTCTCCCCGGACGCCGTCGCGGGCTCGGGCTCGGACTCGGCCGGCTCCGGGGCCGATTCCCCGGGCGCCGGTTCGGGCGACGCCTCGGCCGGCGGCGCGTCGTCGCCGGCCGTCGTCGCCGCCGGCTCGCTCGGCGACCCGACGTCGGCCGCCCCGCCGAGGGTCCCGACGACCGCGGGCGCGGCGGTCAGCTCGGCGTCGACCGCTCCGTCCTCGTCGGGGGCGCGGTCGAGCGCCGGCGCCTCCTCGACCTCGCCGGCGACGACCCCGGCAGCGGCGACCGCCTGCTCGCGGACGGCGGCCAGGTAGGCCGCCGTCGTCCCGTAGTGGTCGATGGCCAGCGCGACGCCAGCCGCCAGCCCCGGCTCGACGCCGGCGTCCCGGAGCGCCGTCGTGAGTGCCTCGCCACGCTCCGCCCGGTCGAGCGCGGAGGCCATCGTGGCCACGCGGGCGAGCGTGTGCTCGGCGGCCTGGACCGTCCAGCGGTCGCGGGTCTCCGCGTCGACCGCCGTCATCGTCTCCGGGCGCACCGAGGTGAACACGCGGTCGCCGCCCTCCGGCCGGAACGTCCGGGCCTTCCCCGTGACCGCGACGAACGAGGGGACCTCCGCGGCCTCGAGGAAGGCGACGGCCTCGGGCTGGTACTGGCCGGCGTAGACGACGAACGCGCCGGTGGGGTCGACGACGCGGGCGCGGAGCACGTCGTCGCTGACCGGTTCGACCTCGGTGAGCACGCCGACGACGAACAGCCGGTTGACCCG
>CAZVOR010000033.1:0-19115 GCA_964628745.1 uncultured Halobacteriales archaeon | reverse complement strand
TCGTCGAAGCCGACGCCCCGGTCGGCGGCCCACGCGAGCACCGACGTGACGACCGCCCCGGACTGGCTAAGGAAGGACAGCCCGCCCGGCCGGGCGGACGTCGGCGAGAACGTCGCGTCGAGCCCGACGGCCGTGCCGATGACGCCCAGGCTGTTCGGACCGACGAGGTTCAGGTCGTGCTCGGCCGCGAGGTCCGCGAGGGCCCGCTCCCGGGCCGCCCCCTCGGGGCCGGCCTCGCCGAAGCCGGCCGTGATGACCACGACGTTCTCGACGCCGGCCTCGGCCGCGTCACGGACGACCTCGACGGCGGCGTCGGCCGGCACGACCACCACGGCCAGGTCGACGTCGCCAGCGGCGCCGACGTCGGGGACGCACCGCCGTCCGAGCACCTCCTCGCGGTTCGGGTTGACGGGGACGACCGTCCCCTCGAAGTCGGCGAGCAGGTTCTCCAGGACCGCCCGGCCGATCGAGCCCTCTCGGTCGGTCGCGCCGACCACCGCGACGCGCTTCGGGGCGAACAGTCCGGCTAGCTGGCCCATCGACCCCGCTAGGCCGGTTCCGGGGAAAAGCCTGGACTTGCATGCTCGGGGTTCCGCCGGTGGCCGGGGCCTCACTTCGCCGCCGGCGCGGTCGGCTCACTCCGGGGCGGGCTCGCCGTCGGCCGGCGCCGATAGCCGGCGGCGGCACGCCCCGACGGTCCGCTGGAGCTCCTCGCCGACCTCGACGGGGAAGGCGTCGGGGTCGCGGAGCGCCCGGACCGCCGTCGGCAGCTGCCGCACCTGGGCGGCGGCCCGCTCGCGGATGGCCTCGAGGCCGGGGAGGTCGTAGACCAGCTCGCCGTCCCGGTAGACGTCGACCAGGAGGTCCTCGCCCCCGTCGTCGCGGACGTCGAGCACGTCGCGCTCGAATCCGTCGGCGCCCTCGACGCGACGGACGGACTTCTGTCCCGGGAACGTCTCCTTGCCCGTCGAGAGCTTCATGGTGGGCTCGAGCTCGCCCCCGCGCTCCACCTCGACGAGCTTGTAGACGAGCTCGACCCTCGGGGCGTCGGCGCTCGTCGCCAGTGCGGTGCCCGGGCCGAACCCGGTGGCGACGCCGCCCGCCTGGAGGAACCGCTCTATCGCGTACTCGTCCATCCCGGAGGAGACGAAGACGCCCTCGCCGTCGAGCCGCTCGTCGGCGGCCTTCGAGAGCCCGACGAGGTCGCCCGAGTCGAGCCGGACGCCCGCGATGTCGACGCCGAGCTCCTCGGCGACCGATTTCGCGAGCTCGACGCCGGCGAGCGTGTCGTAGGTGTCGACCAGCAGGATGGCGTCCTCGCCGTACAGCTCGACGAACGTCTCGAACGCCTCGCGCTCGGTGGGGAAGCTCTGCACCCACGAGTGGGCCATGGTGCCGTAGACGGGTACGCCGAACAGCTCGCCGGCGAGCACGTTCGAGGTCCCGTCGACCCCGCCGACGTAGGCCGCCCGGCCGAGCTTGACCCCGGCGTCGGTGCCGTGGGCGCGTCGCGAGCCGAAGTCGACCAGCGACTGCCCGTCGCCGTGTCGCCGGACGGTGTCGCGCATCCGGGCGGCCTTCGTGGCGACCAGCGACTGGTAGCCCACCTGGTTGATGAACAGCGTCTCGAACAGCTGTGCCTGGGGGATGGGGGCGGTGACCTCGACGAGCGGTTCGTCGGGGAAGACGACGGTGCCCTCGGGCACGGCGCGGAGGTCCCCCGTGAACTCGAAGTCGGCCAGCCAGTCGAGCGTCTCCTCGCGAAAGCCCTGCTCGCGGAGGTACGCGAGGGCGGCCTCGCCGAACTCGAGGTCCTCGACGTACGCGACGAGCTGCTCGAGGCCGGCGGCGACGAGGTAGCCCCGGTCCGGGGGAAGCTCGCGGGCGAACAGGTCGAACGTCGCCGTCGGCGCGTGGTCCGCCTCGAGGTAGCCCTGGGCCATCGTGAGCTCGTAGAGGTCGACGAACAGGCCGAGCGTCTCCGGCGTCACGTGGCCGAAGGCGGGCTCCCGCTCTGGCCCGGGCGTTGCCATGGTCGTCACTCACTCGTCGGCGGACTTAAGTGCAAATCATTCGCGACGTCCGCGACCGTACGGACGCCCGCCCGGGCCGACGGGACGTAACGGCCGCCGACGCGCGCGTCGGCCTACGCGTGCCGCTCAACGAGCGCCTCGAGCGTGCCGTAGTCCTGGACGCCGACCAGCCGTTCGGCGGGCTCGCCGTCGACGTAGAGGAACAGCGTGGGCACGCCCTGGACGCGCAGCTCCCGGGCGAGCGCCGGCAGCGCGTCGATGTCGACCTTCGCGACGGCGGCCTCGGTCGCCTCGGCGAGCTCCCGGACGGTCGGCTCGAGCAGCTGGCAGGGGCCGCACCAGTCCGCGTAGAAGTCGGCGAGGACGAGCCGGTGGTCGGCCACGAGGCGGTCGAGCTCCGCCCGGCTCTCGACGTGGACGGGCTCGGTCGGGGCCGCGTCCGGCCCGGCGCGCTCCGCCGGACCGGCGTGCCGGCCCGTCGCGCGCTCTCGCAGCGCCTCCCGCTTGCGGGCGCGGATGGCGTCCAGGTCGTCGGATTCGCTCATCGGTGGCCGGGTAGCCGGCTTCGAGCTATAACGGTTGTGGTGGCGGCACAGACCCGGGGAAGTCGATCTCCCCCGCCGGCCGTCCGTCGACCGGTTCCGCTGCGAGCGGTAGCGTCCCGGCGGGGGTCGGAGGGCGGACACGAGAGTCCCCCGGCGACCACGGCCGAGTATCAAATCCGATGATTGGGACCGCACCTTCATAAGCGGGTTCGGCCATGCGTAGGTAGTAATGGCCCAGCCCGAGCCCCCCGTCGAGGTCGCGAACGAGTTCGTCACGGTCCGCAAGTCGAGGGTGGAGACGGAAAAGGAGGGCGTGCTCGGCATCGAGCTGCGCTTTACGACGGACGCGGACGGGCCGGTCGACGTCCGCGTGGTGGAGCAGCTACCCGAGTTCGTCTCCATGGAGGACGTCGGCCTCCACCCCGGCTACCAGCCGCGGAACTGGACCATCGTGGAGGACGAGCGCCGGCTGATCTACGAGGACGTCGTCTCGCCGGACGAGGAGCTCGTGACCCTCTACGGCGTCCTGACGGAGAACTACGACGACGTCGGGTCGTTCCTCGCCGAGCCCGAGATCGAGCTCGCCGAGCCGGCCGGGAAGGACGGCGGGGACGCCGACCTCGCGGGCGGCGTGTTCGGCGAGTCGCTGCTCGGGGAGTCGGCGAACGGCGAGGCGGCCGACGCGTCCGAGCGTCCCGCGGACGTGCTGGCGTCGTCGGACGGACCGTCGGTCGAACAGCCGGACGGTTCGTCGGTCGACGCGGACGGAGCGACCGGCGACCCGTCGTTCGTCTACGAGGGGGACCAGCCGGAGGGGTCCTCGCTGCTCGGGACCGACGACGCCGCCGGCGGACCCGACCGGGAGGACGCGCCGGCGGGCGCGACGCCGCCGGCCGAGGCGAGGGAGACGGCGAGCGTCGCGAGCGGGAGCGTCGTCTCGGCGCTGCTCGACGAGCTCGAGGACGAGGCGGGCGACGACCAGCTCGCGGCGCTCCGGGAGGCGCTCGGCGTCGAGACCCCCGACAGCGTGGGCGTCAGGCTGTCCCACCTCCAGTCGGAGGTGGCGACCCTCTCGGCGTTCGCCGAGGAGTTCGAGCGCTTCGTCGACGAGGAGGGCGGGCTCGGGGAGGTCGTCGACGACCTGCGCGGGGGCCTCCGTGACGTCGAGGCGGAGCTGGACGAGCTCTCCTCGGACCTCCGCGAGCGGGTCGACGACGTCGACGAGCGCACCAAGCGGATGCGCGGCCGGGTCCGCGACGTGGACGACCTCGTCGACGACTTGGCGGACGACGTCGAGGCGACCGAGGCCCAGCGGGACGACCTCCGCGAGGCCCACGACGCCGACGTCGACCGCCTCGACGGCCGCATAGAGGACCTCGAGACGCAGCACGACGACGTGCTCGAGTCCGTCCGGGCCGACGTCGAGGCGCTCCGCGACGCGCTCGACGCCGAGCGCGAGTGGCGCGGGACGGTCGTCGAGTCGTTCGGCGACATCGTCGACCGGTCGGTCGAGGACGCCGTCGTCGGGTCGGGCGTGGCCGGGGACGGCGTCGAAGATGGGGAAGTCGAAGACGGGGAGTAGGTGACGCGCGGCCGTGCGAGGGGCGACGGACCGGTCGCCCGACGGGTTCCGGGCGGGAGACGTGGGCGTGGGCCGTCGATGAGGGTCCGGGGGCTGTTCGTGTGGCGGTGGACACGAGCGCCGGCTGACAGGGACCGCCGGCAGCGGTGTCTGGCCCCGCCGAGCGGGCTACTCCGCCCGGCGCCGGCTCACTCCGGCTCCTCGTAGACCTCGCCGACCTCCTCGACGAGCACCCGGGCCTCGTGGACCATCTGTCGGATGCGCTCGGTGTACTCCTCGACGGTCGACTCGGGGATGTCGAACAGCTCCCCGACCTCCTCGGGGCTCAGCCCCTGCTCGAGAGCCGCCGTGATCCGGGCCTCCGGTTCGGACAGCCGCGAGCGGTCCTGAAGCTCCTCGACCCGGCTTTCGAAGCGGTCCTCGTCGATCGAGCTCACTGGGGATTCTCCTCGGTCGCCGGACCTTCACGCGACGTGGACATAGTCTTGTGGGGTCCACAATCATTTCCGAGAACGGGCGAAGACGGGTCGGTTCGGAGCTCGACGGCCCAACGAGCCGGCGGTACCTCCACCGCCGCCCGAAGGCAACCATTTAACCCCCGTCGTGGAAAGGCAGCCACGAATGGTGGAGACCGGACTCTTAAACGCCGTCCTCGCGGGGCTCGTGACGGGCAGCGTCATCGCGCTCGGGGCCGTGAGCCTCTCGCTGCTCTACAGCATCGCGAAGGTCCCCAACTTCGCGCACGGCGACCTGATCACCCTCGGCGCCTTCTTCGCCCTGGCGTTGAACAACCCGGCCCCGTTCCCCGTCATCGGCGGGTCCGGGGGCCTCCCCCTGTGGCTCGGGCTGGTCGGCGCGCTCGTCCTCGGCGGCCTGGTCGGGGGCGGCCTCGAGCTGGGGATGTTCCGGGCCTTCCGGCGACGGGGGGCCGGGCTCATCACCATGATCATCGTCACGATGGGCCTGTCGTTCGTCCTGCGGAACGTCGTCATCTTCGTCGTCGGTCCGGGGAGCCGGACCTACGACACCGCGAGCGTCGTCGCCGTCTTCTACGACGTCTTCCTCACCGCGGGCGGGCTGGCCGTCCGGACCTCCCAGCGGCAGGCGGGCGACCTCGTCGTGCTCGACCGGTGGGGCTACTCCTGGGCGGTCATCGCCGCGCTCCTCGGGGTCGCCGTCGTCGCCGCCATCGTGGCCTACCGGCGGTATCCCCGGGAACCCTGGACGTCGGTACTCAAGCTCGCGGGCCCGCGGTCGGCCGCCGTGCTCGCGTGTCTCGTCGTCGTCGGGCTCGGGCTGACCCTCGGGCGCGGGGCGATGATGGAGCCCAACTCGCTGTACGAGACGCGCCTGTCGGTCAACGCCAAGCACGGGGCCATCCTCGGCATCTCCCTGCTGGTGATGGTGGCCCTCCACGCGATGCTGAAGCTGACGACCGTCGGCACGGCCATGCGCGCGACCGCCGACAACCAGAACCTGGCCGAGGTCGTCGGCATCAACGTCCACCAGCTACAGCTCGTCGTCTGGATACTGGCGGGCGTGCTGACGGCGCTGGCCGGGGTCCTGACGGGCTGGTTCGCCTCGCTGCATCCCAACATGGGATTCAACCTCCTGCTGCCCGTCTTCGCCGCCGTCATCCTGGGCGGCATCACCTCGCCCTACGGGGCCGCCGCCGGCAGCTTCGTCATCGGGCTCAGCATGGACGTCGGCGTGTTCCTGCTGCCGGCCGGGTTCAGCCGCTACCGGATCGCCCTCCCGTTCGTCATCCTGCTCGTGGTGATCCTCGTCAAACCGCAGGGGCTCTGGGAGGGGTACTGAGTGGCGCTGGCCGACTTCTTCATCACCGTCCTCACGTTCATCACGGTCTACGGCATCTTCGCGCTCGGACTGAACGTCAAGTTCGGGTACACGGGCCTCATCGACTTCGGCCACGTCATCTACTTCATGATCGGGGCGTACGTGACGGTCGTCCTCACCTCGCCGCCGGTCATGGCCGAGTACGAGGGGCTCGGCGGGTTCGCGCTGCCCGCGGTCGTCGGCGGCGCGGTGCCGTTCGGCTCGCCGCTGGGCTGGGCGTTCGGCGTCGCCGTCGCCATGGTGGCCGCGAGCCTCGTCGCCGTGCTCATCGGTCTGCTGACCATCCGGCTGCGCGAGGACTACCTCGCCATCACGGCGCTGGGCCTGTCCGTCATCCTCCAGTCGGTCGTCAACAACGAGCGCTGGCTGTTCAACGGCTCGTTCGGCGTCCGGGAGATCCACCGGCCGCTCGGCGGGGCGTTCCCGCTCAGCCTGGGAAGCCTCGAGGCGAACGTGGCCGTCTTCGGGCTGGCGTCGCTCGCCACCTTCGGCTACGGCTACTACCGAGCGGGCCGGTACGTCCGCGCCATGTCCCGCCGGGAGGCGAAGCTCGTGACCGCCCTCGCGGCGGCCCTCGGGCTGTCGATGTTCGGCCTCATCGTCGGCGGCGCGGGGCTGGGCCTCGCCGGCGCGGGACTGCTCGTCGCGGCGTGGCTCGGCAGGCGGCTCGCCGGAACCGGCGTCCCGTCGCTGCGACCGACGCTGGCCCTCCTCGGCGTGGAGCTGTTCTCGCTGTGGTACTTCGTGTTCCCGACGGTCCTGCGGGGGCCCGCCGAGCTGTTCGCGAACGTGCTCTGGCTGTTCGACCCGGGCGCGACGGCCGTCGGCGGTCTCGACTACGACCGCTTCTTCCTGCTGGCGAGCGCGGCCGTCCTGGCCGGCGCCTACCGCTGGACGCAGACCACCATCATGAGTCCCTTCGGCCGGGTCCTCGTCGCCATCCGCGAGGACGAGGACGTCGCCCGGTCGGTGGGGAAGTCGACGTTCGTGTTCAAGATCGAGAGCTTCGTGCTCGGCTCGGCGCTCGCCGGTCTCGCGGGCGCCCTGTGGGCCGTCACCATCGGCTTCGTCGACCCGACCCAGTTCGGGCCGCTCATCACCTTCTTCGCCTTCGTGGCCGTCATCATCGGGGGCACCGCCAACAACAAGGGCGTCATCCTCGGCACGGCGGTCTTCTGGCTCATCAACAGCGGCACCCGCTTTCTGGACGACTACATCGCGGTCCGCGCGTCCGCGCGGCTGGCCTCGCTGCGCATCGTCCTCATCGGCGTCCTCCTCATCGTCATCCTCTACTACCGGCCGGAGGGGCTGCTCGGCGAGCAGCGTCGGCTCGAACACACCGACGCCGGCCGGTCGACCGCCGGGGGCGGGGGGTCGTCCGCGGACTGACCGGGGCGGCCGGCGCCGGCGGACGACCCCGCCCGCCCGGCCTTCAGTCCCCGGTCCGGTGGCGCACCAGGTCCTCGAGGAACTCGACGCCGTTGTCGACGAGGCGCTCGTAGAGCTGCGCTCCCTTCTCGGGGCTCGCCCTCGTCGGGTCGCCGACGTGGCCGAGGTGGCCGTCGGCCGGCGAGCGGCGGGGGCTCGGCACGGGAACGACGTCGTCGAGGGCCACGAGGTCGTCGGAGGCGAAGCGGGTGAACCCCTCGTGGGTCTCCCTTTCGAACGCCGACTCGTCGACGAGCTCGGGGTGGCGGTGCCACATGAACGACGTCTCGAACTCGCCGCCGTGCATCCCGTCCTCGGGGTCGCCGTCCCGGAGCTCGCGGTGCGCCCGGACGCCGATGCGCAGCGGGTCGATGACGCCGAAGAAGGCGTCCGGGTGGGCCTCGAGGGCCCGCTGCTGGGCCGTCTCGATGGCCTTGAGGTTGGCGACCCGGTGGCCGTTGACCGTGACGACGTTGGCGAAGCCGTGGCCGACCAGGCTCCCGTAGACGTCGCAAAGCAGGGCGACGACGGTGTCGGTGGACAGCGACACCGTCCCCGGGAAGCCGAGGTGGTGGTTCGCGTCGCCGAACCAGATGGGGGGCGCACACAGCGCGTCGGCGCGCTCGGCGATGCCCTCCGCGAGGTCGATGGCCTGGTAGGCGTCCACCCCCAGCGGCAGGTGGGGGCCGTGCTGCTCGGTCGACCCGATGGGGACCAGCGCGACGGGGCTCTCGCGGGCCTCGAGGTACCGCTCGACGTCCGGCCAGCTCCGGTCCTGCAGCCAGACGGACTCTGCGGGACGGCTCATGCGTCCCGCGACCCCACGGCCGGCGGCGCATTGTACCTTTCGCGGACCGAGAGCAGCCCGACGATGCCGGCGGCCGCCAGCAGGCAGACCGCCAGGCCGGCGAAGCCGACGAGGTAGCCCGCCCGCTCGGCCACGAGGCCGACGAGGAGCGGCCCGAGGCTACCGATGCCCTCGAACGCCGTCCGCAGGGCGCCGACGTCGCCGCCGACGGTGGCGTCGGGCGAGACCGCGGCGACGTGCGCCCACACCATGGGCGTGGTGGCGAGCAGCCCGGCGGCGAAGACGACGACCCACGCGACGACCGCGACGACCTCGACGGCCAGGAGCAGCCCCACGAGCCCGGCCGCGCTCAGGGCGAGCGTCCCGGCCGCGACGGGCAGGTGGCCGACCCGGTCGCCCAGCCGGCCGGCCACGGGCTTGACGAGCGCCCCGACGCCCCACAGCAGGGCGAAGCCGCCGCCGGCCAGCTCGAGCGAGGCGGCCTTCTCGACCACCAGGAAGGTCGGCAGGAAGCTCACGGCGCTCTGGAAGGCGACCATCCAGAGGGCGAACCCGGCGACGACCAGCCGCAGGTGGGGGTCGCCGAGGAGCCGTCGCCCCGTCGAGCGGAGCTCGAGCCGGACCCGTCGCGGCCGGACGTACGGCTCGCGGTTCACCCGGTGGGTCAGCACGGCGACGGTCGCGACGGCGACCGCCACGGGAAGAAAGCCCAGCCGCCAGGTCGCGGCGGCCGCGAGGCCGACGGCGAGCACGCCCGCGGCCGCGCCCGCCAGGTCGGCCGTCCCGATGAGCACGCCGAGGGCCTGCCCCTTCCGCTCGGCGAACCGCTCGGAGACGAGCGCGATGCTGGCCGGCGGGTAGAGGCCGTTCCCGAGGCCCAGGACCGCGACCGCCAGCAGGAAGGCCGGGTACGTCGGAGCGACGGCGGTCAGCCCGACGCCCGCGAGCGCGCAGGCCAGGCCGGCCACCAGTAGCGTCTTGCGGGAGAGCTGGTCGGAGAGGCGGCCGCTCGGGTACTGGGTGACCGCCCGGACCCCCCAGAGCAGCGACAGCGCGATTCCGGCGCCGAGCGGCGTGAGGCGGAGCGACTCGCTGATGGTCGGTAGCAGCGGGGAGACGAGCGCCAGCCCCAGGAAGACCGACCCGTAGCCGAGGGAGGTGACCGCGAGCAGCGAGCGCGACGACCGGGCGGCCGTCGCCGCCGCGGCGCCGTCCCTCGTCGGCTCCGACACCCCGGGGCCGTCCGTCATCGCTCCGATATCTCCCAGTGGGGGTTATGAGTATTCGCGTTCGTCGCGCCGGCCGCCACGCGGCCGCGTCGCCCGTCCGACCCGGCGGTTCGTCCGGGCAGGGAGTGCGCGGGCACCGGCCGGTTCCCGGCGGAGGTTTTAATACCGGCTCTCCGGCAGGGTAGACGTATGTCTCGACACGACCGACCGTTCGTGAACCGGCGACAGTTCGTCAAGGCCACCGCCGGCGCCGGCCTCGTCGGGGGGCTGGCCGGCTGCCTGGGGGACCTGGCCGGTGGCGGCGAAGCCCTCACGGTGGGCATCGCGCTGCCGTTCAGCGGCGACCTGAGCGACTTCGGCGACCCGATGACGAACGCCCTGCAGATGGCTCAGAGCCACATCAACGACGACGGCGGGCCCCTCGGGCGGGAGATCGAGCTCGTGACCGAGGACACGGAGACCCAGTCGACGCAGGGGGTCAACGCGGCCGAGAAGCTCATCGAGACCGACGGGGCCTCGCTGATCGTCGGCGCCGTCTCGAGCGGCGTGACCATCAGCATCGCCCAGTCCGTGACCGTTCAGGCGGGCGTCCTGCTGATCTCGCCCGCCTCGTCGTCGCCGACGATCACCACCCTCGACGACGACGACCTCGTCTGGCGGACCCGCGTCAACGACCGGTTCCAGGCCGTGGCGATGGGGGACATCATCGCCAGCCAGGGCGGGGGGTCGGCCGCGGTGCTGTACGTCAACAACGACTTCGGCCAGGCGCTGGCGGAGACGTTCGAGCAGTCCTTCGAGGGGGAGACCGTCGCGAAGGTGGGCTACGAGTCGGGCCAGTCGTCGTACCAGCAGCAGCTCACCCAGCTGTACGAGGGCGACCCGGACTGGGTCGCCTTCGCCGGCTACCCCGAGAGCGGGACGACCATCCTCAGCCAGTGGAACGAGGGCGGCTACGGCGGCAACTGGGTCCTGCACACCAGCGTCCTCAACGAGGACTTCGTGAACAACGTCGGGACCGACGTCCTCTCGGGGATGTACGCCGCCCGGCCGCTGACCCCGACGGGCGAGGCCTCCGAGCAGTTCCGGTCGGACTACGGCGAGGAGTATCCGGACGCGGACATCTTCACCCCCTACTCCTGGAACTCCTACGACGCGCTGATGACGTGGGCGCTCGGGGTGCAGCACGCGGGCACCCCCGATTCCAACGAGGTCAAAAACAGCCTCCGCCAGGTCTCGACCCCGCCGGGGGAGTCGGTGAGCTACGACGCGTTCGAGGCGGCCGTCGACCGCATCGACGACGGCACCGACGTCGACTACGGCGGCCCGAGCGGGTCGGTGGACTACGACGAGAACGGCGAGGTCGCCGCCGACATCGCCGTCATCGAGATCACGGACGACGGCGAGTTCGAGGAGACGCGCACCATTTCGGCGAGCGAGCTGACGGGCTGAGCCGGCCGGCCCGGCGAGCGGACCGTCGCCCGTCGGCCACCCCTCGATAGCTTCATGGGCCGGGCGGCGCACGTGGGGACGAGGATGACCGTCCCGCTCCCGGGGGTGTTCGACGCGCTGCGGCGCCCGGAGTACACCGGCGAGAACCGCTGTGTGCCCTGCACGGCGGTCAACCTGGTCATCGCCGCCGCGCTCGCGAGCCTGCTCGCGGTCGCCGGGCTCCGGTACGACCCGGCGCTGGGCCTGCTGCTCGGGGCCGGTTCGTTCGCCGCCTTCGCCGCGACCGTCTACCTGCGCGGCTACCTCGTCCCGGGCACGCCGCGGCTGACGCGGACCTACTTCCCCGACTGGCTGCTCCGGGCGTTCGAGAAGGAGCCGGCCGTCCGGCTGGGCCCCGACGACGAGCTCGACGTCGAGACGACGCTGTCCCGGCTCGGCGTCGTGACCGACTGCGAGGACGTGGACGACGTCTGCCTGACCGACGCGTTCCGCGAGGAGTGGCGCGAGCGCATCGCCGCGCTGCGCGAGCGGGACACGACGCGCGAGGAGCTGGCGAGCCTCCTGGGGCTCTCGAGCGAGGAGCTCTCCTTTACGACCCACGGCGGCGCGTTCGTCGCCCGGCTGGACGGCCGGCGCATCGGCCAGTGGGAGTCGCGCGCGGCGTTCCTCGCGGACATAGCCGCCGAGACCGCGCTACAGGCCCGGGACGGCGGCTGGACGCGGCTCGACGTCCGACAGCGGAGCCAGCTTCTCGGCGGGCTGCGCGTCTTCCTCGAGCGGTGCCCGGCGTGCGACGGGCCCGTCGCCATCGGCGAGGAGGTCGTCGAGTCCTGCTGTCGGTCGATGGACGTCGTCGCGGTGACCTGCGACGACTGCGGCGCACGACTGCTCGAGTCCGAGCTGGCGGCGTAGGGCGTCCGACGGGGGCCGTCCCGACGGCACGCGACGGGCCGATTTCCACACGGGTATACGCCTCGGGGGCCGACGATCCCCCATGACCGCGGCCATCCAGGTCGACGACCTGGTGAAGACCTACGGGGAGGTTCGGGCGCTCGACGGCCTGTCGCTTTCCGTCGAGGCGGGCGAGTTCTTCGGCCTCCTCGGCCCGAACGGCGCCGGCAAGACGACCTTCATCAACATCCTGGTCGGCCTCGCGCGGGCCGATGGCGGCGACGCGCGCGTCTTCGGCCACGACGTCGAGGCCGACTACCGAGAGGCGAGAAACGCCATCGGACTGTCGCCCCAGGAGTTCAACGTCGACCGCTTCTTCCCGGTCCGGGAGGTCCTCGAGCACAAGGCGGGCTACCACGGCGTGCCCGAAGCGGAGGCGGGCGAGCGGGCGGACGAGGCCCTCCGGCAGGTCGGCATCTACGGGAAGCGCGACGAGCGCTTCGACTGGCTCTCGGGCGGGATGAAGCGGCGGTTCCTCCTCGCGCGGGCGCTCGTCACCGACCCCGACCTGCTCATCCTCGACGAGCCGACCGCCGGCGTCGACGTCCAGCTCCGCCGCGACATCTGGCGGATCATCGAGGGGCTCAACGACCGGGGGACGACGGTGCTGCTGACGACCCACTACATCGAGGAGGCCGAGCGCCTCTGCGACCGGGTCGCCATCGTCGACCGCGGCCGGAAGGTCGACGTGGCGAGCCCCGACGAGCTCATGCGCCGCGGGACGGACACGGTGACGGTCACCGTCGATCGCACGCCGGTGCCCCGGCTCGACGCCGACGCGATATCGGCGCCGGTCGAGGCCGTCGAGAGCCGTGGCGACCGGCTGGTGGTCCGGGCCCGCGAGGGCGGACGCGTCGCCGCCCAGGTCATCAACTACCTCGACGACCTCGGCGTCGAGGTCGTCGACGTGGACGTCACGCGGACGAGCCTCGAGGAGATCTTCGTCGACCTGACCGGCGGCGACCGGGGTGGCGCGACGGCCACAGCGGGGGAGGCCGCCTGATGCGAGCGCGCGCGTCGACCGGGCTGGCCACCCTGTTCCGCCGGGAGGTCCGCCGGTTTCTCCGGCGGCCGCGGAACACCTTCCTCCCGCCGTTCGTGACGAACGTCCTGTACCTCGTCGTCTTCGGCGTCATCCTCGGCGAGCGGCTCTCCGCGGTCGCCGGGGGCTTCCCGTACGTCACCTTCGTCCTGCCGGGGCTCATCGTGCTCGGGGCGGTCTCGAACGCCTTCGAGAACGCGTCGTTCTCCATCTTCCACGGTCGCTGGAACGAGTACATCCACGAGGTGCTCACCTCGCCGATGTCCTACTCCGAGCTCGCCGTCGCCTACGTCTCCGCGAGCATGGTCCGCGGGCTCCTGGTCGGCGGCATCGTCGCGGCCGTCGGCTTCGGGTTCACCCTGCTGTCCCCCGGATACGACGTCATCCCCGTCGCCCACCCGCTCTACCTCCTGGCCTCGATGGTCGCCATCACCGCCCTGTTCGCCGCGTTCGGCATCGTCGGTGGCCTCTGGGCGCGCGACTTCGACTACCTCACCGTCCTCACCCAGTTCATCATCCGGCCGCTGGTCTTCTTCGGCGGCGTCTTCTACTCGCTGGACGCGCTGCCCGGCGTCTGGCGGACCGTCTCGCTTCTGAACCCGATGGTCTACATGGTCGACGCCGTCCGGTACGGCTTCCTCGACTACGCCGAGCTCGACCCGGCGGTCTCACTGTCGGTCCTCCTGGCGTCTGCGGCCGCGCTCGTCGCCCTCGACGCCGCGCTCATCCGCCGCGGGTACGGCCTCGTGGAGTAAGTCCGGCCTCGCCCCGTCGGCGAGCGGCGTGACGCTCCGGGGGGGGGGGGGTGAACGCCGCCCCGTATGACAAAATTTATGCCGGAAGCTCTCTCGCGGCGAGAGGTCAGCAGGTCGATCGGTCTCCGCGCCATGTTCGACGACAGCGACCCCCGAAGGACCGGCGACTACGTCCGGCGGATCCCCGGCGGACCGGGCCACGGCGAGGTGGTCCTGACCGGCGTCGTCCACGACCACCCGGCGAGCCGGTACCGCGCGCGGTCGCTCGTCGAGGCCGTCGACCCCGAGGTCCTGGCGCTCGAACTGCCCCCGCTCGCGGTGCCCCTCTTCGAGCGATACGCCGACGACGAGCGAACCCCGCCGGCGGCCGGCGGGGAGATGAGCGCCGCCATCCAGGCCGCGACGACCGACGCGGTCGTCGGCATCGACGGGCCGACGCCGGCGTTCCTGGTCCGGCTGGCCCGGACCCTCTACCGGGAGGACGCCGCGCTGTCGGACGTCCGCGCCGTCCTCGGCGGCCTCGTCTCCGTGACCAGGCACGCCGTCGCGTGCCGCCTGGCGGCGAGCCGCGTCGCTTCCCGTCCCGACAGACCCCCGGTCGACGCTCCGGTCGCACCCGACAGCGGTCGGCCCGACGACCCCGAACGGCAGGCCGCCGACGAGCGGTCCCACATCCGGCGCGCCGAGTCGGTGCTCTCCGCCTTCGGCGGGCTGGACGCCGTGCACCTCCGCGACGTCGCCAGGGAGGCGCACATGGCCGCCCGGCTCGCCGCCCTACGCCGCGAGGGAACGGTGGTCGCTGTCGTGGGGGTGGGTCACCTCGACGCGCTGGCCGAACGCCTCGAGTGAGCCCGGCGCGTCGCTCCGAAAATCGGCGCCGTCCCCTGTTCAGAACTGGCTGAGCCGGATCTCGTCGTCGGTCACCTCGGCGATCTTGTCGCCGTCGAGCGGATAGCTGTCCTCGCCGGCGTCGCCCCAGTCCATCTTCGCTTTGATGCTCTCGAACATGCCCGGATCGGGGTCGACGTAGGCCATGCCGCCCCGGACCTCGGTGACCATCCCGATCTTCTCCCCGTCCGCGGAGACGACTCGCTTGCCCTCGTCGTCGGTGGTGATCTCTGTCGTCGACATAACAACCTCGACAACGGCGGATTCGGGAATAAACAGTGCCCCTTCACACGCCGGGTGTCTATCCCGGGCAGCGGCTGCGGGCCGGCCCGGCGGAGACCGCTGTCCCCGTCCCGACGGGGTCCCTCACGGCCGATGGCGGTCCGGCGCCGTCACCCGGAGCTGGCGAACTGCTTCCAGAGGTCGACGAACCAGGCGCGGCCGCTGTCGTCCGGTTCGTCGGCTCCGTACCAGTCGGGGGAGCCGCCGAGGCGGGTCAGCTCCTCCTCGATGGACAGCAGGAGGGCGCCGCGGAGCGTCCCCGCGTCGAAGTGGGGGTCCGGGGGATACGGGAAGGTCAGGTACCGGTGGTCGGGGCTGACCGCCGGCTTGAGCGTCTCGACCCGGGGCCGGTCGAGCTCCTCGACGTCGACCAGCCGGTCGAGGCTGTAGTCCAGCGGCGTGTCGTTCTGCGAGAACGACACGCCCACCACGAACTGGAGGGTCGCCTCGGCGTCGGTGGACGCCTCCGCGACGGTGGTCACGAGGTTCGGGAGCTGCCGGGCGACGTCGTCGTCGTCCATCGCGCGCACGCGCTCCCGGATGGCCTCGTACCGGTCGACGAGACGGTCGCTCGCCCTCGCGCGGTCGTCGCCCTCGAGCGTGTCGCCTCGGGTCATGGGGACTGTCCGGGCCGGGGTCCTGCATCGGCCGTCCGCGCCGGAACGGACCCGCCCGGTCCACCGGAGCGACGGGGTAACCACCTATTAATCTTGCAGTCCGATTTTCGATATTGATATCATAGCTGACGGAAACGTAGCGCATGGATAGCGACGGAGTACGGTGGTTTCCGCGTCCAATCGCGCCGTGATTTACGACGCTGATAGCATTCATGGGGAGACGAGCACCGCTGGTCGAGCGAGGCGACCCGCTCGCCGGGCTACTCGGCAGCCGTCTCCGTCGCGAGCGCCGGGAGGCCCGCCTCGATCTCGGCCCGGCGGTCCTCGAGCCACTCGGGCAGCACCAGCCGCTCGCCGAGCGTCTCGAGCGGCTCGTCGACGGTGTAGCCCGGCGACTTCGTCGCCAGCTCGAAGAGGACGCCGCCGGGCGTCCGCGCGTAGACCGACTTGAACCACTTCCGGTCGATTATCCCCGTCGGCTGCAGCCCCTGGTCGACGAAGACGTCGCGCCAGTCGGCCTGCTCCGCCTCGGTCACCTGGAACGCCACGTGGTGTACGGTGCCCGCCCCCGGCCGTCCTCGCGGTCCCTGCGGGTCTTCGAGGAGGTCGACGACGTAGCCGAGGTCGCCGTCCACCACGAACCGCGTGCGGTCCCGGTCGGTCTCCGCCTCGCGGTACCCCATCGACCGGAGCAGCGCCGCCGTGGGTCCGGCGGTCGAAAGCGAGAGCGTCGCGCCCAGGAAGCCCCGGACGGCGTGCTCCGCGGGGACCGGGCCCTCCGGGGGGTCGCCGGCGGGCGCGTCGGCGCGGGCGACGAGCTCCAGCTGGAGCCCGTCGGGGTCCCGGAACGGGACGACGGCGTCGCCGAACCGCTCGCGGGGCTCGTCGGCGTCGACGCCCGCCTCGGCGAGCCGGTCGGTCCAGTACTCGACCGACCCGCCGGGGACCAGTAGCTGGGTCGTCGTCACCTGGCCCGTGCCCGGCCGGCCGGGGCGAGCGTCCGGATACGGGAAGAACGTCAGGCTCGTTCCGGGCGTACCGCTCTGGTCGGCGTAGAACAGGTGGTAGACCGAGACGTCGTCCTGGTTGACGCTGCGCTTGACCAGCCGCATGCCGAGCGTCTCGGTGTAGAACGCGAGGTTCCGGCCGGGGTCGCTGCCGATGGCCGTGACGTGGTGGATGCCGGGGACGGCGGTGGGCATGCGCCCGATTACGCGGTCGCGGCGAATAACCGCTCCGACGACGGCCGTCCGCGCCGGTTCGAGGGGCGCTCGGCCCGGTCGTCACTCCTCCTCTTCCGCTTCCTCCTCTTCGGCTTCCTCCGCTACAGCCCCGCCCGCCTCGGGCGGCGTCACCGTGCCCAGCAGCTCGGCCTCCCGGCTGGCGGCGATGCGGCGTATCTCCTCGACGTCCTCCCGGTCGAACGCCGACTTGCCGTCGGAGAACGTCCGGACCGTGGCCAGGATGCCCGAGAGCACGCCCGTGAAGTAGGCGCGACCCTCCGGCGTGAACCCCTCCTCGGAGGCGAGCTGGCCAAGCTCCGGGTCGAGCGCGTCGCCGAATCCCCCGCTGTCCGCTATCAGGTCGTCAAGCGTCTTCTCGACCGTCCCTCGCTCGGCGTAGTCCATGGTGGTCTCCTGGCTACCGTTCTCGCCGTGGATTGTTTATACGTTTCTGTCATGAGCCCGCGTCGAGCGCCGACGACGGGCCGTCGACGCCCGCGCGGCTCACTCGCCGTCGACGAACGCGTCGAAGGCCGCCTCGATCCGGCGCTGCGACGCCCGGAGCTCCGGGACGCGCCGGATGATCGGCGGTTCGTCGGGGTCGAACGCCCGGAGCGCTCCGGTCGCGTCGTCGGCCGCGCCGGCGACGGACACCAGGCCGCGGCGGAGGCCCTCGCGCTCGGAGCCGTCCGCGGTCGCGGCGATACGGTCCGTGACGGGCTCGATTCGCTTCCGGGACGCCATGACGCCAGAACGCACCTCGTCGATGGCGGCGGCAACCTCGTCCGTCCAGCGGGCCGGAGCCCCCTCGTCGGCGGTGGCCGGTCGGGCGGTCGGTCCTCCGGGCCGGTCCCCGGCCGGTCCGGCGGCATCCTCGTCGACGGACCCTTCGTCCGCCGGGTCCCCGTTCGCTCCGATGGCCGTCCCGTCCGCCGGGCTGGCGACGTCGCCACCCGTCCCCGTTCCGGCCGCGTCGGTCGAGCCAGCGGCGTCGTCCGCCCCGACAGTTATCTCCACGCCCATCGCCTCGTCGCGCTCGTCCATCGCGACGACGATCTCGTCGGTCGGCGCGGCGTCCGGGTCCGCCGCCCCGTCGGCGGGCCGACCGTCCACCGCCGTCGACGGCTCGGCGTCGTCGGCCGACCGGCCGGCGCCGTCGTGGGGGTGTCCGCCCGGACCGGGCCCCGAATCGAACAGTTCGGCCAGCCGGTCGCGTCCCCGATGGTCGGCGCCGGCGGCCCGACCGAGGTCGGAACCGTCGGCGGGGCCGCGGTCGTAGCCGGGCGTGCTCGCGCGTCCTCGATCCGACGTCGCCGGCTGGTCGAACCGGAACCCGTCCCCGCGACGGCCGAGAGCGCGCTGCAGCCGTCCGAGCCAGCCTCGCCGCACCCCCGGGCGCCCGACCCAGTACCACAGCGGCCCGAGGGTCGCGACGGCGAGCCCCGCGTAGGCGAGCAGCTCGAACCCGCCGACGCCGGGCGTCGTGGCCCAGCGAAGCGTCGTGTCGATGGCCGCGGGGACGAGGCCGCCGCTCGCCCCGGCCACCGACCCTGGGTCGGCGTAGGCGGCGAGCACGAACGCCAGCAGCCAGAGCGCCAGGCCGTCGAGCGCGACGATCAGGCCACGGCGGACGGTCGGTCGCGCGAGGAGCCCCCGCATGAGCGTCCCCGGTTCGGTCGGCGGGCTAATAACGCTGACTCCGGCGCCCGACGGTCCCTGCGAGCCCCCGTCAACCATTTCACGCGCGGGGGAGTGACGAGCCGACGTGCTCGGCCCGGAGGCGGAAAGCTACTGGCTCGTCCGGGTGGTCTTCCAGCGGAGCCTCGCCCTGATTTACCTCCTCGCGTTCCTCGTCGCGGCGAACCAGTTCCGACCGCTGGCCGGCGAGGACGGCCTGCTGCCGCTCGGCGAGTACGTCTCGCGCCGGTCGTTCCGGGAGCGGCCCAGCCTGTTCTACCGCTGGCCCGACGACCGGGTCGTCGGCGTCGCGGCCTGGACCGGCGTCGCCCTCTCCGCGGTCGCGCTCGTCGGTGGCCCGGGGTGGCTGCCCGGCCCGTACGCCGTCCCCGCGTCGATGCTGCTGTGGTCGACCCTGTGGGGGCTTTACCTCTCGTTCGTCAACGCGGGCCAGCTGTTCTACGGCTACGGCTGGGAGTCGATGCTGCTGGAGACCGGCTTTCTGGCCATCTTCCTCGGCGCGGGCGAGGCGGGGGCGCCGGTCGTCGTGGTCTGGCTGCTCCGGTGGGTGCTCTTCCGGAACATGTTCGGCGCGGGGCTCATCAAGCTCCGCGGCGACGACTGCTGGCGCGACCTGACGTGCATGGACTTCCATTATGAGACCCAGCCAATCCCGAACCCGCTCAGCTGGTTCGCCCACCACCTCCCCGACCGGTTCCACCGGGTCGAGACCGCCGGCAACCACGTCG